>JAYSWJ010000046.1:0-5687 GCA_043718065.1 Polaromonas sp. | reverse complement strand
GCTGTTTACCCAACGGTTTGACAAACTGGTCAGCTCGCTGCAAGTAGGCCGTCCACCGCGCGGCGCAGGCGGAAGTGGCAGTGGAGGCGGGCCGGGTGGCCACGGTGGGCGCAAGCCGCGCCACTTGCATTAAGTGGGTTAAATAGCCTTCCTGAGTGCATTTTTTAATGCAATTTAGGCCGGTAACCCAAGCAAATCCGGCTCAAGCAGCTATGCACTTGATAGTAAATTGCATTTACTTTAAATAAAAACAATCAGGGCACAGCCCGCGGTAACGTGTGTTGCCGCCGATCAGCACTTGCTCGCCTTCGCGTACGCGGTCGCCGTCGTCGGTAAAGCGGGCGTTCATGCTGGCTTTTTTGCCGCATTCGCAAATGGTTTTCATCTCCTCAATATCATCGGCCAACACCAGCAACATGGCGGAGCCTGCAAATGCGTTACCCAGAAAATCGCTGCGCAGGCCGTAGCACATCACGGGGGTGTCGTGGGTATGTGCCCAGCGGTGCAGTTCTTGCACTTGCTGCGGCGTTAAAAACTGCGCCTCGTCGATCAATACACATGACAACTTGGCCACCCATTTTGCCTGCTGGGCATAGGCAATACGCTCGGCCATCGCGTGGCTGGCGTTGAACGTGACGGCCTCGCGCGACAGGCCCAAGCGTGACGATATCAGGCCCACGCCGCCGCGCGTGTCTAGCTCTGCTGTGAGCAGCACCACCGCCATGCCGCGCTCTTCGTAGTTATACGCGGCTTGCAGCAGCGCGGTGGATTTGCCAGCATTCATAGCGGCATAGCGAAAATACAGTTTGGCCATGGTGTGGGGTGAGGTAACTAACGCAGCTTGTGTAGTGCCCTTAAGTATACGGAACGGCCAAAGGTGCGATTAACGCAGTGTTTTGCACCTCACTGTAGATGACCATGTTTTAATCTAAATTAAGCTTACAAGGAGCCAGCATGGCCATTTTTAGTCAAGACGCACTCAACCCTGGCGTTAAAAAGCGCGAGGTGTTTGGCTGGGCCATGTACGACTTTGCCAACTCGGGCTACACCACCGTGGTGATCACGGCAGTGTTTGCTGCGTACTTTGTGGGCGGTATTGCAAAAGGTGCTGCATGGGCCACCTTTGCCTGGACCGTGGCGCTAAGTATCTCCTACGCCATTGTCATGCTGACCATGCCCAGCCTGGGCGCGTATGCCGACGCACGGGCTAACAAAAAAAAGCTGCTGATGCTGTTTACTGCGGGTTGCGTAGTGTCCACTGCCGCGCTGGCCTTTGCCGGGCCGGGCAGTGTGGCCCTGGCGTTTGTGTTGATTGTGATTTCTAACACTTTCTACAGCTATGGCGAATCGCTAACGGCATCGTTCTTGCCAGAACTGGCCCGGCCCGAGGGTATGGGCAAGGTGAGCGGATGGGGCTGGAGCTTTGGTTACTTTGGCGGCATGCTGGCGCTGGGTATTTGCTTGGGCTACGCTCTGTGGGCAGGCCAGCGCGGCATTAGTGCAGACAGTTTTGTACCGGTCACCATGCTAATTACTGCTGCACTGTACGGTGGCGCAGCGCTGGTCACGTTTAAGCTGCTCAAAGAGCGGGCCGTGCCTAATCCCTCGGCGCTGCAGCAAAGCGGCTTTAAAGCGTCTTTCATCCAACAACAAGCCACTTTTAAGCAAGCGCGGCATTACCAAGACTTTATGTGGTTGCTGCTGTGCGCGGTGTCCTACCAAGGTGGTGTGGCCGTGGCGATCACGCTAGCAGCAATTTATGCCGAGCAGGTGATTGGCTTTAAACAGCAAGAAACGATGGTGTTGATATTTGTGCTGAATCTTGCCGCAGCCGCCGGTGCCTTTGCCTGCGGCTACCTGCAAGACCGCGTAGGCCACAAGCTGGCGCTAGGTTTAACCATAGTGGGCTGGGCCGCTACCTGCGTGATTGCCGCGCTAACCACCACCAAAGGCGGCTTTTGGTACGCCGCCGCGCTGGCGGGCCTGTGCATGGGCAGCAGCCAGTCGGCAGGCCGTGCCATGGCGGGTATGTTGTCGCCACCCAAGCAAACCGCAGAGTTCTTTGGCCTGTGGACGTTTGCCACCCGGCTGGCCAGCATAGTGGGGCCATTGACCTATGGGGCAATTACGTGGGCCACAGGGGGCAACCAGCGCATTGCAATTGCGTCTACCGCAGTGCTGTTTGTGGTGGGGCTGGTGATTTTGCAGAAAGTAGATATGCGGCGAGGGCGGGAGGCTGTGCAGGGTTGACTCATGCACACAGGAGCGAATAAACGCCTGAATTGAAGTGTATTTTCACAGTGTTTTATCTGTTCTAAGCCGCAGATCCTGCTCAACCAGCTATGCAATTGATAGTAGCAACACAACCTAGCAGCATACTCAGCGCGCGGGCTGTTTACACCAAGCAAAGAATAATGTGACGAGTTGGGTCCGGCTTGAGTCCAACTATCCGATGCGCACGCTGACCGAGCAACCAACTCTGCGGCGATACCGTTAGCCCAAAAACCAAGACCAATCTCGCAAACCACATCCAGACAAAACACACTCAAATCAAATTGCGCATAGCCGCAGCCGTCTCACGCAACACACCCAACACGCGCGCTACCGCTACCTCGGGCGCTTCGCCCTGCATTGGCATGATCACGCTGAGCGCTGCTACCAGCGTGCCACGCGCATCGCGCAGCGGTACGGCAATGCCCCGGTAATGCAGGTCTAGCTGCTGCTCGGACAAGGCCCATTCTTGCTGGCGAATTTTCGCTAGTTGCAGGCTTAAATCGTTTTTATCGGTGATGGTGTGCTGCGTGTAAGTAGGCAGTGTTTGCGCTGCCAGCCATTGGCTGTAATGCGGCGTAGTGCGTGTAGCTAGCAGCAGCATGCCTGCAGCGGTAACCTGCGCTGGCACGCGCGCGCCCAGTACAAAGCCAGTGTTCATCACCCGGGTGGGGCCATTGCGGGCCACGTACACAATGTCGTTGCCCTCCAGCATGCTGACACACGCTATCTCTTGCGTGCCCGCTGTCACGCGCTGCAAAAACGGCTGTACTGTGCGCGCCAAGCGAGACGATTCGATAAAGGCCTGCCCTACGCGCAGCACGCGCGGGGTAAGCCAAAACATCTTACCGTCTGTAGCCACATAGCCCAAGTGCACCAATGTCAGCAAGTAGCGCCGCGTGGCCGTGCGCGTAAGCCCCACCAAGGCGGCCATTTGCGCTGCAGTCGCGCGCGGGTGCGCCTCGCCAAAAGCCTCCAAAATTACCAAGCCTTTCTCCAGCCCCGCTATCCAGTCGCGCCGCTGCAGAGTGGGTTGCAGGCCATCAGATGGGTCTGGCTGGGTAACGTCTGTCATGTTATGCCTTTTTGTTACAGGCGCCATGTTAAATATGTCCTGTTTGGATAACTGCTGTGCACCGTGCGAAGCAATGTAAAACCCTTGTTTAGTTCGATCATCGCACAGATATGGTCGATGATCGAACGTTTAAGGGGCCGCTGCCGTGCTTATTTCGAGACAATACGTTGTGATGATGCATAACTATCTTGAGCAAGCTGCGAACTAGGCTGGTTAAGGCTATTTGTGCATGGGTTGAATGAATTATTTAATTTTTTGGAGAATTTTATGGAAAAACGTTTCGCTCTTAAATTAGTAGCTGCTTGCGCAATGTATACCTTGGTAATAGGTGCTTTTGCGCAAAATACAGTCAAAGTGGCTGCGATTGTCGAGCTGTCTGGTGGCGGAGCTACTGCGGGCACCAACTTTAAAAACGGCGTGGCCATGGCGGTCAAAGAAGTTAACGCTGCGGGTGGTATTTTGGGCAAGCAGATTGATCTGATTACCACCGACACCACCACCAACCCCGGCGTAGCATTGGGTTTGACCAAAAAAGCCATTGACCAAGACGTGTTTGCTATTTTTGGCCCCGTGTACAGCGGCTCCATCATCGTTAGCATGAAAGAATCTGAAAAAGCGCAAATCCCTAACTGGACTGGCGGCGAGGCAGCCAACATCACCACACAGGGCAACCCGTACATTTTTCGCACCAGCTTCACGCAAGCTACCGCCATGCCGAAGGTCGCCAAATACATTAACCAGCAAGCCAAAGTGAAAAACTTGGCCATCATCTACGTCAACAACGACTTTGGCAAGGGTGGCCTAGAGATGATAAAGAAGGCGCTGGCGCCCACCGACACCAAAATTGCGGTAGACGTGTCGACCGACGCAGGCCAGGTAGATTTTTCTGCTGCCGTGCTCAAAGCCAAACAGTCCAACGCTGACGCAGTGTTTGTATATTTAAACGAAGATGAGTCTGCACGCATCTTAAAAGAGCTGCGCAAGCAAGGCTGGACCAAGCCGATTATTGGCGAGACCACACTGACGGGCCAAAAAGTAATTGACTTGGCGGGTGAGGCTGTCAACGGCGCGATTGCCCATGTGGGCTTGACGGTTGATGCACCTGGTGCTGAGATGCTTAAATTCAAAGCCAAGTTTTACCAAGACTACAAATACATCAGCGACCACAACGGCATCAAAGGCTACACCGGCATTTACTCGCTTAAAGCGGCCGTCGAAAAAGTGGGCAAATTTGACCGCGCCGCTGTAGCCAAAGCCATGCATGGCTTGTCCATCAGCGCAGCCAAGTACCCAGGCGTACTTTTGGATGTGAACTTTGACGACAAAGGCGACCTAGACCGTGCTAGCTACTTGGTACAAGTGAAAAACGGCAAACAAGAAGTAATTGAAGTGCTGCCACCGCTGTCAGCTAAGAAGTAAGTTTTCAAACATGTAAGGATCTCGTCCTGATACCAGCTAGTCGAAACGCCGCACAATAAAGGCTAACAACTAGCTGGTTTTTTTATTCTCTTTTTAGCGCCCTTCGCGTCCGGTTATTTGTCTTGAAGGGTTTCATTTCTAAAGATGACCGATTTCCTCCAACTTTTCCTCAGCGGCTTGTCCACAGGCAGCATCTACGCTCTGGCCGCGCTGGGTTTTACTTTGCTGTGGCAAGCAGCGGGCACGATTAACTTTGCGCAGGGTGAATTCGTCATGCTGCCTGCTTTTGCCACGCTGGGATTTATGCATTTAGGTGCACCGTTGTTGGTCAGCCTAGGCTTGACGATGATTGTTGCTGTAGCGGTATTGGGCTGGGCGTTTAAGCGCAGCGTGGTGGACCCACTGTTTAAGTTTGGCATGATGCCCATCGTAGTGGCCACCATTGGCTTGTCGATTGTGATGCGCAACAGCATGCGTGCAGGCTACAGCGCAGAGGCGCATGCCTTCCCGTCGCTGTTTGGAGATGCGCTGTTTAATCTTGGCGGTGTAACGGTGACTATGGGCGACATTGGCACGTTGGTCAGCGCACTGGTGATTGTGTTTGCGGTACAAGCGTTTATTTCTAAAACCGTCACGGGCCGCGCCATGCAGGCCGTAGCGCAAAACACCGAGAGTGCGTCGGTGCTGGGCATCAATGTGCCGCGGATGATTTTTTATACCTTTGCCATCAATGCTGTGCTGGCCTGTATGGCGGCGCTGCTGGTAACGCCCACCTATTTGGCCAAGTTTGACCTGGGCGAGTCGCTAGGCACCAAAGCATTTTTTGCAGCTATCATCGGCGGGTTTAACAATTCGCGTGGCGCGCTTTTGGGCGGCTTGATCGTGGGCGTGAGCGAAAACTTGGCTGCCGCATATATATCGC
>JAYSWJ010000045.1:0-14714 GCA_043718065.1 Polaromonas sp. | reverse complement strand
GCCAAACGGACCTGCGGCCCTTTATTGTTTGTCATAGGCACACCGAACGTTGCTGCGCTCCACTGGCGTGGTCGCTGGCAGAAGTGCAGATGGGCTGCCGAAGCACTGTTTTATTTACCGGGACCACCCCCGAGCGAAACCCCCAGCCCACTACAAGCGCCCGGCTGTGACATAGGCCTATGTCACAGCCGGGCGCGTCCTAGAACAGGGAACCAAAGAAAGCAACGCACGAAAGCAGTGTACAAAGCACTTCAAACGGCCTTTTAACAAGGAAATGGCCGTTCAGCTCGTAGAACCTGCTCAACCAGCTATGTAATTGATAGTGTTACTAACTACCTAACGCAACGCATCGAGCGCACTGTCAAACTCATCTTGCGTAAAAATACGGCGCATCGGCGGCAGTGCGTTCAGTAGGCGTTTGCCGTAGCCCATTTGTACCAAACGGGTGTCGCACACCACCAGCATGCCGCAGTCAGTCTCGCGGCGTATCAGGCGGCCAGCGCCTTGTTTTAGTGACACGGCGGCCTCGGGAATGAAGTAGTCGTTAAACGGGCTGCGGCCTTCGGCCTCTAGCTTCTGCGCTCTGGCCTCTACCAGCGGGTCGCCGGGCGGCGGAAAGGGCAGCTTGTCGATGATCACCATTTGCAGCGCATCACCAGGCACGTCGATGCCCTCCCAAAAGCTGGCAGACGCTACCAGTACACAGCCCGGTTGGCTTGCCTTGGTGCCTTCACTGCCGCCCTTGCCTTTGTCATTTGCCTCACCGCCTTGATTTCTAAACCGCTCCACCAGCTCACGCTTGGGCGCGCTGCCCTGCACTAGCACTACGATGCCGCTGCCGTCTAAGCTGTCGGTCAAATCGTCGCCTATGGTTTTGAGCGCGCGCAGCGTGGTGGTGAGCACCAGCGTGCGGCCTCCTAGGCGGCGCACGGCTTTTGACACCAAATCAGCCACCGCCAGCGTGTGGCCGGCGTCTTTGGGCTGCGGCAGGTGGCGCGGCACGTACACAGTGGCCTGCGTGGCGTAGTCGAACGGGCTGCTGGCTTGCAGCACTTGGGCGGTTTCTAGGCCACAGGGCTGGGTAAACCAACTCAATTTGTCGTCATCGCCCAGCGTGGCCGATGTGAAGATGTAGCTGCGCTGGCGGCGCTCCGCGTCTTCCACTTCGTTGACACCTTGGCTATGGGGTAGCGCGCCGCCGTCTTTGTCTAAGCCTAGCAACCGCTTGCGCACGGTAGCTGCAATGTCCAGCGGCGACTCGACCAAGCGCAGTTGCACGCCTACGTCTAGCCAGCGCACCGCGCCTGCCGCGCAGGGTTTGGTAAATGCCAGGCTGTGCTCAGCCAGCATGCTGGCGCGCTCGTGCAGGCGCACAAAGTCAGGGGCCAGCTCGCTTACCGTGGCCAGACCCTCGCAGGCCAGGCCCAGCGCGGCGTCTAGGTCTAACAGGGCTTGGGTCCACGCGCCCTCGGCCAAGTTCTCGGGCGCTACGCCCTTCCAGCGCACGCGGGCATTGGGGGGCTGTTTGCCTACTACTAGCCGTATCTCGCGGGTTGACCGCTCTACCCCGCCTACCAAGCTTTGCCAGTCCACCAGGCCACGCGCCAGCGTTAAGCCTGCTGCCAGCATGTCGCGGGCAAAATCTAGTAACTGGCCGGTGGACAGGTTATTGCCCAAAAACTGCACACCCGTTTCGTTCAACTGGTGCGCCTCGTCAAATATTGCCACCCGTACGCTGGGCAGCAGCTCGGCCATGCCTGACTCGCGCACAGCCAAGTCGGCAAAGAACAAATGATGGTTAACCACCACCAAGTCAGCCGCCAGCGCCTCGCGCCGGGCTAGGTTAACGTGGCAGGCTTTAAATTTAGGACACTGGCTGCCCAAGCAGTTGTCGCGGGTAGAGGTGACCAGCGGAATCACGTTGGAGCGTTCATCCAGACCCGGTATTTCAGCCAAATCGCCAGTAAAGGTGGCCTGGGCCCATTCTTCTATGCGTGCTAGCGTGCGCTGGGCTGCACGGTCGTTGCCTGTTTCGTGCCGTGCCAGGCCCATGCGGTGCACGCATAGGTAGCTGCTACGGCCCTTTAGTAGTGCAATGCGCACCGGCAGGCCCAGCGCTTTGACCAGCCGGGGAATGTCGCGGGCGAATAATTGGTCTTGCAGGGCCTTGGTGGCGGTAGACACCATGACGCGTGCACCCGACAGTAGCGCGGGCACAAGGTAAGCAAATGTTTTTCCCACACCAGTGCCAGCTTCCACCACCAGCGCGCCACCGTCCTCAATAGTTTGGGCCACGGCCATGGCCATGTCGCGCTGGCCAGCGCGGGGGGCAAACTGCTCGGTAGCGCGTTCTAGCACCCCGCCTGCGGTAAATGCCACGCGTACCTGGTCTTGCAGGGCCATCAGGCGGGCTCGTTTCCGTCGATGGTGCTTTGCAGCTGGGCAATTTGGTCGCGCAGGGCTAGGCGGCGCTTTTTTAAGCGGCGCAGCAACAGCTCGTCAGGTGGGGTATCGCCCGTGGGCAGGCACAGGCGATCAATGCTGGCGTTCAGGTCGGCGTGCTCCATTTGCAGCTCAATTAGGCGGCGCGAGGGGAAATGTAGGTTAGAGTCCAAAATAATCTGTGTGCAAACGGGCTAAGCTTCGATAATAATTGCAATACACTGTGAACGCACGGTTTATCCTGTGCGTGCACCCCCTTATTGAGACAAATATTAAAAGACACATTTACTATGGCCAAGGGATTTCGCATTACCGCATCGACCGGCATCCACAAGGGTGACCGTGAATATCAACAAGACCAAGTGCTGCTGCTGGACCACCCGCGCCACGTGGGCTGCATGCTGGCCATAGTGGCCGACGGCATGGGCGGCCGCAGTGGTGGGCGCAAGGCGTCAGACCAAGTCATGATGACGGCGCGCCAGCTGTTTGAGCGCTACTCGCCCGATGTGGACGACGCACCCTCAGTGCTAAAGCAGCTTGTGCAAGAGGCCCACATTGTCATCAAGCTGACCGCTATCTCGTCAGAGCAAGAGCCGCACAGCACGCTATGCGCGTTTTTGATCAACCCCGCTGGCGACTGCCACTGGGTGCATGCAGGCGACAGCCGCATCTACCACTACCACGGCAACAAAATGGTCAAGCGCACCATGGACCATTCTTATGTGCAAACCTTGGTAGACAAAGGCGAGATCACCGAAGAAGAAGCCAACGTGCACCCACAGTCAAACATTTTGATGGGTTGCCTAGGCACTGAGGACGACCCCGCAATCGACGTGCACTATGTCCCCGCCTTGCGCCCCGGCGACACGCTGATGGCCTGCAGCGACGGCGTGTGGCACTACTTTAGCAACACTGAGCTAGGCTCGGTGTTGTCGGCCCTAACCCCGCGTGAGGCTACCGAATTTTTAATTGACAAAGCCCGCAGCCGTGGCCGGGGCACGGGGGATAACTTGTCATTGGTAGTGGTTAAGCTGGAACCACTAGGGCCAGAGGCACCTCGCGCAATAGAAATTCCATCTATGAGCAGCTTGCGATAAGCCAGCGTGCGATAAGCCAGCGTGCTGTTACCTGTGATTATGGCGCGGTAGGTGGTATGGGCAGCCCTGCAGCGGGCGGCTTACTTGGCTTCTTAGCCAACATATTTGCCCGCTTTTCTTGCGCTTCTTTTATGCGCGCGTCATAGCGCGCTTTTGATTGCGCGGCCTTAGCTGCAGCATCTGTTTTATGCTGTGCAGTGGCTTTGGCAGCATCCGCCTGCCTGCGCTGCATACTGGTGCTGCGCGTTTGGGCCGTTTGCGCAGCGCTTTGTTGCACAGCCGCTTTACCTGCTTGGTTTTCTTCGCGCTGCGCAGTTGCAGCTGCCGCACTGTCGCGTTGCTGTGCAATCTGCGCTTGCGCCTCGGGTGAGGTTTTCGCCTCTGTGTTTTGCAGTTGCTGTGCGCCGCGGCGTTTGCGGTCAGCGTCGTTTAAAGCCACCTCTTGGCGCTTTAAGTCTGTAACTTCACTACGCAGCTTTGCGCGCGCTTTAGCGATACAGGAGTTGACCACAAATTTTTGGTAACAGGCTTGCTTGGCAGCTTCAAATTCTGTGTTTGCGGCAGCGCGCAGCCGGGTAATACGCTGGCGTTCGGTGTCTTCAGCAGCCCGCTGTGCAGCCTCTGCGGCGGGTGGTTGTGTTGCAGGGTTTTCAATGCTATTTTGAGCCAAAGCTACAGTAATGACTGCTTGAGCAGCTATTAAGTTTATAGCTGCAAAGGCCCGCCAATTCAGATGCAAAAATACGTTGACCATGGGCTATTTTATGCTGCTGCGCCTGTAACGCGACTTAGGTCAGCGTAGTGTCCACCATGCGCCGCTCCAGCGCCAAATACTCGGTCGATTGCATCTCGTTTAAGCGCGACGCCGTGCGTGGAAACTCGTGGGCCAGTGGCCCTTCGGTGTACAGCTGCTCGGGCGGTACGGCTGCAGACATGATCAGCTTGACCCGCCGGTCGTACAGCACGTCAATCAGCCAGGTAAACCTGCGCGCTTCTGACGCATGGCGCACAAACATTTGCGGCACATTGCTAAGCAGCACGGTGTGAAATTGCGTGGCCAGCTCAAGATAATCATTTTGGCTGCGCGGCCCGCCGCACAAGGTTTTAAAGTCAAACCACACAATACCGCCAGCCTTGCGTTGGGCCTCGATATGCCGCGATTCAATATACAACACTGGGTTTTCATCGCGGCTCTCAGCCAGTTGGCTAAAAGCCAGTTCCATTTCGATATCGGCATCTACGCCCAAAGGCGTGTGGTAGAGCTTGACTTTTTCCATCGTGCGGCGGCGGTAGTCAGTGCCGTTGTCTACGCTGATCACATTCATCTGCGCTTTAAGCAGCTCAATGGCGGGCAAAATGCGGCTGCGGTGCAAGCCATCGGGGTACAACGCGTCGGGGTGAAAATTACTAGTGGTCACCATGCCTACGCCATTGTCAAACAGCGCGTTCAGTAGCCGGTGCAAAATCATCGCATCGGTAATGTCAGCCACATGAAACTCGTCAAAGCAAAGCAGCCGGTAGCGCTTAGCCATGCGTTTGCCCAGCTCGTCCAGCGGGTTCACCGTGCCCTGCAAGTCTGCCAGCTCGCGGTGCACCTCGCGCATAAATTCATGAAAATGCAGCCGCGTCTTGCGCACAATCGGCACTGCGTTATAAAAGCAGTCCATCAGAAAACTCTTGCCGCGCCCTACCCCGCCATACATGTACACGCCCTTGGGAATGTCGGGGCGATTGATGAGTTTTTTAAATACGTTCGAACGCTGGTCTTTGTAGTCAGCCCACTCGTCGGCACACGTCTCCAATACTTCGACCGCCCTGAGCTGCGCCGGGTCGCTGGTATACCCGCGCTGGGCTAGCTCTTGGTGGTATTGGGTGGTGACGCTCATTGAGGTTTAAATACGGGTGCAGGGTATTTTTTGAACGCAGAGGGCGCGAAGGATTCGCAGAGAACGCGGAAGAAGTCAGGGGAAAATGAAAACCAAAATTTTTAAGATACTTTATTGAATAAATTTATAGATTACTAATTTTATTCAATCTTCTTTTTTGGTATTCCTTTTGCGCCCTTCGCGAATCCTTCGCGCCCTCTGCGTTCAAAAAATCCCCGCATTCCCCCGTATCCAACAGTTAGAAGTTCAAAGTCCGCTTGTCCACCGCCAACGCCGCCTCTTTAGTAGCCTCAGACAGCGAAGGATGTGCATGGCAAATACGGGCGATGTCTTCGCTACTAGCGCGGAACTCCATCGCCACCACGGCCTCGGCAATCAGCTCGCTGGCAAACGGCCCCACGATATGCACACCCAAGATTTCATCGGTCTTGGCGTCAGAAATCATCTTGACCATGCCTGTGGTGTCACCCATCGCCCGCGCACGGCCATTGGCCATGAACGGGAAGCTACCCGCCTTGTACGCGCGGCCTTCGGCTTTAAGCTGTTGCTCATTCTGGCCTACCCACGCAATCTCGGGCGCAGTGTAGATCACCCATGGCACGGTATTAAAGTTAACGTGGCCATGCTGCCCCGCAATACGCTCGGCCACGGCCACGCCCTCTTCTTCTGCCTTGTGCGCTAGCATGGGGCCGCGCACTACGTCACCCACTGCCCATACGTTGGGCAAGTTGGTTTTGCAGTTATCGTCCACCACTACCATGCCGCGTTCGTCCAGCTTCAGGCCAACAGTGTCTGCGCCCAAACCAATCGTGTTGGCGGTGCGGCCAATCGAAATGATCAGCTTGTCCACGTCCAAGCTCACGGCTTCGCCTTTGGCATTGGTGTAGGCTACGTTCACATTAGTGTTTACGCCCTTTTTGTTGACCTTGATCTCGCCAACTTTTACGCCAAGTTCAATTTTCAAGCCTTGCTTGTCAAACGCCTTCTTGGCCACCTTGGCAATCTGCTCGTCCACCGCGCCCAAGAAGGTAGGCAAGCCCTCCAAAATCGTCACGTCAGCGCCCAAGCGACGCCACACCGAACCCATCTCCAGGCCGATCACGCCCGCGCCAATCACACCCAGCTTTTTAGGTACAGACGGAATCTTCAAAGCACCATCGTTAGACAAAATATTCTCTTCGTCAAACGGTGTGCCAGGCAAAGCGCGTGCGTTAGAGCCGGTAGCCACAATGATGTGCTTACCCGAAATCACCTCGCTGGCAGTGCCCGCCACATTGATCTCATACACGCCATCGGCTTTACCAGCCGCACCGGGCGCGGCAGCCGCCACAAACGAACCACGACCATGAAAAAACGTGACTTTGTTCTTCTTAAACAAGTACAAAATCCCGTCGTTGTTTTGCTTCACCACGGTATCTTTACGGCCCTGCATCTTGGCAATATCAATGCTCAAGTCTTTCAACCCAATGCCATGATCCGCAAAGTGATGCCCCGCCTGCTCAAAATGCTCTGAGCTTTGAAGCAAGGCTTTAGACGGAATGCAGCCCACATTGGTACAAGTACCACCGGGTGCTGGCCCACCCTTAGAGTTTTTCCACTCATCAATACAAGCCACATTAAAGCCGAGCTGCGCGGCACGAATAGCAGCGATATACCCACCTGGGCCACCGCCGATGACGATAACGTCGAATTGTTTACTCATTTAATATACTTTCAATTTAAAAATAACTAATGCTTTTCAGGGCGTTTATCTGGCAACGGGCCTAACCAGCGCACTGCAAGACAAAAGAAAAAACATCAACCAGATCAGAGTCAATAAAATTGGAAGTAGCAAGATCGCTAATCCCTTAGCCTTTTGATAGAAACTTTGAGATTGAATCTAGTGAGGCAAGTGAATATGCTTTGATGCTTCCATCAAACTACGAAGCGCAGCATTGACATCTTCCTTGGTGGGAAAAGCTTCCAGCACTTCTTGATCGAGCTCAACGAGATGTTTTAATCGCATCGCACGCTCATAGTATTTACCTTGTATAGGCGTCTGGGTTACAAATAATTCTGAATAATCGTCTTTCATGTCGTCAGAGTTGGGATTCATAAAACCTCCGTTCGGCTGGACTGGTGGGTCGCGCACTGATAATTCGGATATTGTCGTCGCGCTCGGTGTTAACTACAAGAAGCAATCTTGACACACTGGAGATACCTATCGTCACTAGACGGATCTCGACATCAGAATGTGCGAAGTCTTCAACTGTCTGAGCGAAAACATCCTCAAACACAGTGGCAGCCTCTTCAAAGCTGACGCCGTGTTTAAGCAAATTGCTCGCCGCTTTATCTGAATCCCATTCAAACATGTAATTTGAATTGTCAGTTAAATATCGAACAACAACCGAGCCGGATCTTCCAGTGCTTCTTTCATCGCTACCAATCCCAACACTGCCTCACGACCGTCAATAATGCGGTGGTCGTAGCTCATGGCGAAGTAGTTCATGGGGCGCACTACCACTACGCCGCCTTCGACCATGGCGCGGTCTTTAGTGGCGTGTACGCCTAGGATGGCAGACTGCGGTGGGTTGATGATGGGGGTGGACATCATTGAGCCGAAGGTACCGCCGTTGCTGATAGAAAAGGTGCCGCCCGTCATGTCTTCAATACCTAGCTTGCCGTCTTTGGCTTTTTGGCCAAACTCAGCAATCTTTTTCTCAATGTCAGCAAAGCTCATCTGGTCGGCGTTGCGCAAGATGGGTACCACCAAGCCGCGTGGGCTGCCTACGGCGATGCCGATGTCAAAGTAGCCGTGGTACACAATATCGTTGCCATCCACTGAAGCGTTAAGCACGGGAAATTTCTTGAGCGCATGCACTGCGGCTTTGACAAAGAAGCTCATAAAACCCAGCTTCACGCCGTGGTCTTTTTCAAACTTTTCTTGGAAGCGCTTGCGCATTTCCATCACCGGGGCCATGTTGACTTCGTTAAACGTGGTCAATATCGCATTGGTGGACTGCGATTGCAGCAACCGCTCAGCCACTCGGGCGCGCAGGCGGCTCATGGGTACGCGCTGCTCGGGGCGCTCGCCTAGGTCAACAGCAGGCGCTGCCACTTGTGGCAATACTTTGGTAGGAATTCCTGTAGGAATAGTGCTCGCTGAGGCTGTAGAACCTGCTTGAGCAGCTACGGAAGTTGTAGCGGCACTGGCTACAGCAGCTAGCACGTCACCCTTTGTCACACGGCCATCTTTGCCGCTACCTGCGAAAGAACCTACAGCCAAGCTGTTGTCTGCCATGATTTTGGCAGCCGCTGGCATAGCTACACCAGCCATAGCGCCACCTGTTGCAACAGGTGCAGGTGCAGCAACAGGTGCAGGTGCGGCGGCCACAGGCGCTGAAGATGCCACGGTGGCAGCAGGCGCAGCCGTAGCCTTAGCGGCACCTGCGGTAGCTGCCGTGTCAATGCGTGCAATCAATTGCTCAGCCACTACCGTGCCACCATCAGCCACCAAAATTTCAGCCAACACACCAGCACTTGGCGCGGGTACTTCAAGCACGACTTTGTCAGTCTCGATCTCAATCAATATTTCGTCGATAGCGACAGCGTCGCCAGCTTTCTTTTTCCAAGTCAACATGGTGGCTTCGGCCACAGATTCAGACAGTTGAGGGACTTTAACTTCTACGATTGCCATTTTTCTATTCCTTAAGAGGGGGAGGGATTTTGGACGCGAAGGACGCTAAGGTTGCGCGAAGGACGCGAAAGAAGTCAAAAGAAAAAACTAAAATTTAAATATAAAACTAATTTTTAGCGATGCATTTGATATATTTTGGTATCTATTTTGCGTCCTTCGCGCAACCTTCGCGCTCTTCGCGTCCGGTATCCGTTCCCGTATTTAATTTATTTTGTCAAAACAAAACCTTTGAGCTTGGCGAACGCGCCATCGACCAAAGCTTTTTGTTGCTCCTGGTGTAGGTGTGCGTAACCAGCTGCGGGTGAGGCAGACGCTGCGCGCCCGCTGTAGCCGAGTTTTTGGCCTTCGGCCATGTTCTCGTGGATGTTGTGCTGAATGAAGAACCACGCGCCTTGGTTTTGCGGCTCGTCTTGGCACCACACGATGTCGATCAAGTTCGGGTACTTCTTAAGCTCCGCGCCAAACGCTTTGTGCGGGAAGGGGTACACCTGCTCAATACGGATGATGGCGGTGTCTTCAGTGCCTTTTTCTTCGCGCTTTTTAACCAAGTCGTAGTACACCTTGCCAGAACAGGCCACGATGCGTTTAACTTTTTTTGCATCCAACTCTTTATGGTCTGGAATGACGGTTTGAAAACCGCCTTTGGTGAATTCGCTTAGCGGCGATGCTGCATCTTTGGCACGCAGCAGCGACTTGGGTGTCATGATGATCAGCGGCTTGCGCAGGTTGCGAATCATCTGACGGCGCAGTACGTGGAAAATCTGGCTAGCCGTAGTAGGTTGCACAATTTGCATATTGGCGTCCGCCGCCAGCTGCATAAAGCGCTCCAGTCGTGCAGATGAATGTTCAGGCCCCTGCCCTTCATAGCCGTGCGGCAGCATCAACGTAATGCCGTTCACACGGCCCCACTTGACTTCACCACTGGCAATAAACTGGTCAATCACTACCTGCGCACCGTTGGCAAAATCGCCAAACTGCGCCTCCCAGATCACCAACGTGTTCGGGTCATTCGATGCGTAGCCGTATTCAAAACCGAGCACCGCTTCTTCAGACAGTAATGAGTCAATCACCACATAAGGCGCTTGGCCGTCGGCGACGTTTTGCAGCGGAATGTAGGTGCCAGAGTCCCACTTCTCACGGCTTTGGTCGTGGATGACCGAGTGGCGGTGGCTAAAGGTGCCACGGCCACAGTCTTCGCCCGACAAACGCACGGGATAGCCCGAAGCGACCAGTGATGCAAAGGCCATGTGCTCGCCCATGCCCCAGTCCACCAGCGCATCACCACGGCCCATGGCAGCACGGTCGTCATAAACTTTTTTCACCAAGTTATGCGGCGTGACTGATGCGGGGATAGTGGTAATTTTTTCGGCAAGACGTTTCCATTCAGCCATGGGGATAGACGTCTCTCCTGCATCTGTCCACTTTTTGCCCAAGAAAGGCGACCAATCCACCGCATACTTGCTTTTGAAGTTGGTGATGGTGATGTCTTCGGTGTGCTTGCCTTCGTCCATGGCGGCACGGTAGGCTTTGGCCATGTCGTCACCAATAGTCTCACCCAAACCTTGCGTGGTCAGCTTGTCTGCATACAGTTTGCGCGTGCCAGGGTGGGCTGCAATTTTTTTGTACATCAAAGGCTGCGTCAGCGCGGGGGTGTCTTGCTCGTTATGGCCTAATTTACGGAAGCAAATAATATCGACCACCACGTCTTTGTTGAACTGCTGGCGGTACTCTAGCGCCCACTGCGTGCTTAAAACTACCGCTTCGGGGTCGTCACCGTTCACGTGCAGCACTGGTGCTTCGACCATCTTGACCACATCGGTGCAATAAATGGTAGAGCGGGTGTCGCGCGGGTCGCTGGTAGTAAAGCCAATTTGGTTGTTGATAACAATGTGCACTGTGCCACCGGTGTAGTAGCCGCGCGTTTGCGCTAGTGCCAGTGTTTCCATCACCACGCCTTGGCCTGCAAAGGCCGCGTCGCCGTGCACTAGCACTGGCAATACGCTGTCACCGTCGGTGTCGCCACGGCGGTCCATGCGGGCACGTACGCTGCCTTCAACCACGGGGTTGACGATCTCTAAGTGCGATGGGTTGAAAGCCAAGGTTAAATGCACCGGGCCACCTGGGGTGGTAACGTCGGAGCTAAAGCCCTGGTGGTATTTCACGTCGCCCGAGGGCAGGTCTTCAGGGGCAGTGTGGTCAAATTCTGCAAATAAATCCTTGGGCATTTTGCCCAGCGTGTTGACCAACACATTAAGACGGCCACGGTGGGCCATGCCAATCACCACTTCTTGCACGCCAGCGATACCCGCCCTTTGCACCAGCTCGTCCATACAGGCAATAAAGCTTTCGCTGCCTTCAAGCGAGAAACGTTTTTGGCCTACGTATTTGGTGTGCAAATAACGCTCCAAGCCTTCAGCAGCGGTGAGGTTTTGCAGAATGTTTTTTTTCTCATCGTTCGTAAAGCTGGGTTTGCTGCGAATTGATTCGAGCTTTTGCTGCCACCAGCGCTTCTCGTCTTGGTTGGTGGAATACATAAACTCGGCGCCGATGGTGCCGCAGTACGTCTCGCGCAGGGCATTCATTAGCTCGCGCAGCGGCATGCTGGTTTTGCCAAAATAGGTGTTACTGGTGTCAAACACCACCTCTTGGTCTGCATCGGTAAAGCCGTAGTATGCGGGGTCCAAATCGGGAATGTTCTCGCGCTCAGTGCGCTGCAGCGGGTCTAGGTTGGCCCAGCGGGCACCTACGTTGCGATAAGCTGCAATCAGCTGCTGCGCAGCGGTGCGCTTTTTTCCCATTGCGGCGTCGGCGCTGGCGGTTACCACTTTGGTCACACCTTGTTTGGCGCGCTCGGCAAAGGCGTTGATTACCGGTAAATGGGCAACGTCTTGCGCAGTCGAGCCGTCAGACGCAGGCACATTTTGCAGCGCGTCAAAGTAGCTGCGCCAAGAATCGGGCACAGAACCGGGGTTAGATAGATAGTTTTCGTACATCTCTTCGACGTACGGGGCGTTACCGCCAAAAAGATAGGTATTGCTACCGTATGCCTGATACACAGACGCTGACATATTTTGCTGACCTCCGTTTCCCTTGGGGAAACATAAGCTGGTTGATAAACCTTCCGCGACACGGCTGGACCGGTTAGCGGATGCGACATGGCAAGGAAGGGCCTTAACTCGTCAACTAGGATTGTGACAGGTTTGGATAAGATTGGAAACTAAAACCAAATGCAAAAAATAGTTATGCACCATCTAATTGCGCGTGAACCATGGCACCCAAGGTTTTGCTGGTGTTAACGCTTGGTTGAACACACGCTATAATCACGATTCTACGGTGGCTGTAGCTCAGCTGGTAGAGTCCAGGATTGTGATTCCTGTTGTCGTGGGTTCGAGCCCCATCAGCCACCCCAAAATACAAAAAGGCCTGTAGTTTTTAACTACAGGCCTTTTTTATTTATCAGTAGCTTGTAAATTTAAGACTGGCCATGATCGCCGTCTTTCTTCAACGTAGGCTTAGCTACTTTAATTTCGGCTTTGAAGCGCTCTTTGAGCACGTTGTAATAAGCCGAGGCTTCCGCATTACTCCACCATTTGGTGTATTGCTCGCGGTCTTGGGCAAGGGTATCGCCCTTGGTCTCGCGCTCTAGCACTTTGTTTATCTTGACTACAGCATACCCTTGCGCACCTAAATCAACGCCCAGCAAAGTAGGCAATTTAGCTGTGTCAGCGCGTAAAGCAGCTTCTATCAACTGTGCTGGCAATTTCGCGCCTTGGTCACGCGAAGCGGTGGCAGATTCTGGGGTTACCGCTGTTGCAGGCGCGGCCTGCCAAGCTGCCAGTTTTGCGGCACCTTCTTTGTGGGCAAGTTCTGCCCCTTGAACTGCCAGCAAACGCGCACGCACATTGTCTTTCACTTCGGCAAACGGTTGCGTGCGGCCAGGCACGTACTGCACTATGCGCGCAGACGCTAGTTGGCTTGAGCCTAAGTCCACGGCTTCAGTGTTGCGTTTTTTATCCACTGAATCTGCAGAGAAAACTGCATTTAAAAATTTGGCATTGGCTAACATGCCCGTAGTCCCGCTAGCAGGCTTGCGCTGCATGTTACTGGCAGTTTTAACTTCTAGTTTCAAGCGGTCGGCAATACCTTTGAAGCTATCGGCCTGCTCGTACACGCCGTTGGTAAACGCTTCAGCCGTTTCAGCAAATTTCTTCTGCGCTTGCTGTTTTTTCAGGTCGGCTTCGATACCGGGCCGCGCTTCTTCAAAGCTCTTTTGAACTGCGGCTTTAATGTCAGTCAGGCGAATGATGTGGTAGCCATATTCAGTTTCAACCACCTGGCTGATGTCGCCTTTTTTTAATGCATACGCAGCATCTTCAAACGGTTTAGCCATCGCGCCTTTGCCGAAAAAGTCCAGATCACCACCGTTCACAGCAGAACCCTCGTCTTGAGAATTTTTCTTGGCTACATCGGCAAAGGTGTCAGGTGCTTTTTGCACTTGGGCCAGCAAGGCCTGTGCTTTGGATTTAGCAGCTTCGCGCTCTGCCACAGGAGCCGCAGCGGCAGCGGAGATCAAAATATGGCTGGCGCGACGTTCTTCTTTGCCTGCCAGTAGCTGGCTGTTCTGGTCATAGTAAGTTTTAACCTCATCCGCATTGAGTGTGATGGTCTTGCGAACCGACTCTAGGTCTAGCACCACGTATTCAATATTAGCCTGCTCAGGCGCTTGGAAGAATGCGGGATTTTCTTTGTAATACGCCTCTAGTTGACCGTCAGATAAAGTTAATTTGCTGGCGAAGTCCGCCGCATTAAAGCGTGCAATTTGTACATCACGGCGTTCAAAAAAAGCATTCAACGACAGATCAGCGGCTGCGGGTGTGGGCAGCCCTGTGGTTCCTACGCCAGCCAGCACTTGGTTGGCCGCAATGTCGCTGCGCACGCGCGCTTCAAACATCTCAGGGCTGAGGCCCTGCGCACCCACCAATTGCTTGTAGCGATCTATGTCTAAGCTGCCATCGGGTTTGCGCAATGCCGCAATGCTGGGGTTTTCTTGCAGGTCACGCGCTAGGCGCTGGTCGCTGGCGGTGAGGTTAAGTTTGGATACAGCTGCCAAAATCACGCGGTCGCGTACCAATCGCTCAAGCGTGGCGTATTTAGCGTCTGGGGTGTCTAACAGCTTGGGGTCTAGATTAGGCATCGATGTACGAAGCCGCTCAATTTCGTTTTTATGCGCAGTATCCCACTCGCCTTGCATAATATTTTTACCGTCGACCACAGCGACTGCTTCGCCTTGGTCTTTGAAGCGGCTGTAGCCGTCAATACCAAACAACACGAAGGAGGGAACGATCAAGATAAACAACAAAATCTGCATGATTTTGATGTGCTTGCGGATTAAATCGAACATCGCGCTACGCTTTCTGTACATGCACTAGTCAATCTGCGCATGCCAACACTACGGATAAAAAAAGACCAACTACAAAAAAGGCGAACCGTGGTTCGCCTTGTCGTGGGTGGGGTTGGTGGGTGATGACGGGCTCGAACCGCCGACCTACGCCTTGTAAGGGCGCCGCTCTACCAACTGAGCTAATCACCCCACCTGAAACTGTATTTTAAACT
>JAYSWJ010000044.1:0-14733 GCA_043718065.1 Polaromonas sp. | reverse complement strand
TAACTTCGCTGGCTAGTGCATCGCTACAGCGGGAAATCAAGCGGCTGCATGTAGCGGGCTTGGTGGTGGAGGAGCGTATTGGCAACTTGCGCCGGGTAAAGGCGAATCCTGATAGCCCTGTGTTTGCGGATTTGGCCAATCTGGTGCGTAAGACGCTTGGGGCGGTGCCGACCATTGCAGATGCGCTGCGCCCGCTGGCCAGCCGACTGCAAGTAGCGCTGGTGTTTGGTTCTATGGCCAAGGGCACTGACCATGCGGGTAGCGATGTGGATGTGCTGCTGGTGTCGAGCAGTGTGCAGCTGGGTGATGCGCTGGCTGTGCTGTTGCCGTTAGAGGAGCAGCTTGGGCGGCGCATAGAGGTCAAGCTGTACACGCCCACTGAATTCAGCGCCAGGCGGGCAGAGGCTGGGTCGGTAGTGCAGCGCATTGTGGCCGGGCCTATTGAGGTGATGTATGGGAGCGTGGCATGAGCAGCACAGCGCTTGAAAACTTGGTGAAGATTGGGCAGCTCAAAGCTGAGCCTGCCAGTGCCTTGGATGTTGAGCGTTTACTGGCGATGGCGCATAAGCATCTTGACGATGCCAAGCGAGAATCCAATTCACTAGAAGGGCGTTTTATATCGGCCTATTCTGTGGGGCATGCGGCTGGCTTGGCAGAATTGCGCTGGCATGGGTATCGCAGTGAAAATCGTTATCTGGTGTTTCAAACGCTGCAGCACACCGTGGGCTGGACTGCGGTGCAGTGGAGGCAGCTCGACAGCGCCCATAACAAGCGCAACTTAGCTGAATACGAGGGTTACCTTGAGGTGGAGCCAAGCTATGTCGAGGGCTTGATAGCGTTGGTGACCTTGTTGCTCAATGATGTGAAAAGCCTCGTACTGCCCAAGCCGCCGACTGGCACCGATTTGGAAAAGTTGACGGCTATTGCCAAGGGCGCAAGTACACAGGGTGTGCGTGACCGCCTTTGACTGCTTTAGATCGACTCCGCGCGCCGAGATTGACTTTAGTCTATTGGTAGACTAAATTTATAGTCATAAATAGACTATTTCAGGAAAATTATCATGCAATACGGCCTAGCCCAAGCCAAAGCACGCCTTAGCGAGCTCACCAGTTTGGTGGACTCGGGGGAAGAAGTTGTGATCGCCAAGCACGGCAGGCCTAGCTACAAATTGATTTTGGTGTCGGGTGCGCAAGCGGATGGCGTACAAGCAACGCCTTTCAGCGCAGTGCCCACAGGGCTGGGCGACATGGCCGGCTTTGTTGCGCAAACGCGTGGTAAGTCGCGTGCGCCTGCCAGCGCTGTAAACTTTACAGCCGAGTGGCGGCATAGAGCGCGCTATTAAAGTACGGGGTTTATGTTTTACCTTGACACCAGTGTGGCAGTGGCGTTGCTCACAGCAGAGGCGGGTAGCGATGCAGCACAGGCGTTGGTCAATCGTTTGATGGCGCAGGGCTTGCGCGGTGTGTGTAGCGACTGGGCTTGTGCTGAATACCGTTGCGCTATTACAGCCAAACACCGGGCGGGTTTGATTGACGCAACTGATGTATCCGCCGTGGCTTCGGCGTTGGGTGTGCTGCGCGCCGCCAAGTTTGCTGCCGCTCCCACGCTGCCAACCGACATAGTGAGAGCAGGCGAGCTGGCCGTGCAAATTGTCAGCCAACCATTGCGGGCTGCGGACGCTCTGCACATTGCGATAGCCGCGCGCTTGGGTGCTACCCACTTTGTAACGTTTGACAATGCACAAGCTACGGCTGCGCGGGTGGCTTTGGTGGGCGTGCAGGTGGTTGCTGCTTAATAAAATTAAGCCGTCTTTATCAATGGCGTGAAAAATCTTGGCCGCATCGCGTCCAGCCCCAACTGGCTTAGTACCTCATCCAACCGCGCCGCACGGGTGGCAGCTGTTTTGGCACCGCGCGCATCGGCGTGCCGAGTGGCGATGATCAATTCGTTTTTCATCGAATGTTCCCAGCCCACCAGCTCGGTCACAGTCACTGCGTAGCCGTGCGCTTCTAGCTGCAGGCAGCGCAGCACGTTGGTCAGCTGGCTGCCAAACTCGCGGGTGTGGATGGGGTGACGCCACAGTTCGGCCATGGGGTTGCCCGGCGATGTTTTGGCTTTGGTTTCTTTGAGCGCGGCGGCCACCTCGGCTTGGCAGCAAGGCACCAGCACCATGTGTTGCACTTGGTGTTTTAGGCCAAAGGCTATTGCGTCGTCGGTGGCGGTGTTGCAGGCGTGCAGCGCGGTGACGATGTCGATGCGTTTGGGTAGTTGCTGCGCGCTTTCAGATGCGGCGACGGACAGATTTAAAAAATCCATACCAGCAAAACCAAAGTCTTTGGCCAACTGCGCGCTACGCTGCACCAAGTCATCGCGCACTTCTACGCCTACTACGCGGCCTGACGGCGCATGCAACTTGAAAAACAAATCGTACAAAATAAACCCGAGGTAGGATTTGCCGGCGCCATGGTCTACCAGCGTCACATCGGCATGCTGCTTTTGTGCCCCTAGCAGCAGTGGCTCGATAAAGTTAAACAAGTGGTACACCTGCTTTAGCTTGCGGCGCGAGTCTTGGTTAAGTTTGCCATCGCGCGTGAGGATATGCAGGGCTTTGAGCAGATCGACCGACTGCTCGGGGCGGATGTCATATTTCTCGCCGCCGCTGTGGGTGGATGCAGCAGCAGTTACAGAAGTTTTGGGCGAATGTGGTGGCGTTCTTTGGGCGTTCATGCCAGCATTGTCTTCCAACCCTCAAGCCCTAGATTTTTTAGCGTCGCAATGTTGCGTTCGTAAATGTTTGCCGCATCGGGGAAAGACGCCACCGCCCGCTCCACGCTGTCCTCGCGCAGCAGGTGCAGCATGGGGTAGGGCGAGCGGTTGGTGTAGTTGTCCATATCGTCAACGTCAGTACCGCCAAATTGGTACTGCGGGTGAAAGCTGGCAATCTGCAACTGCGCATCCGGGTCAGCATGCTCTAGCATGGCGTCGGCCTCGTCCAGAAAGTCGTTGTAGTCTAAAAAATCAGCCAGCATGTGCGGCACGATGAGCAGCGTGGTTTCTACCTTCGCAGAGTCTTGTGCAAGCAAATGAATGATTTCTCGCTCTAGCTGCAACAGTAACGCACTCGGCTCGACAGCGCTACTCACGCAGTAACGTATGCGCCCATGCACATACTCGGCCTTGGCAAAAGGGCACAGGTTCAGGCCAATCACGGCGAGCTCTAACCACTGCTGGGTGCTGGCGATGATGGGGTCAGTGGCCATGAGGCTGTAGTTATTTCTTGCTGGGTGCGGCGGCGGCAGGATCGGCTGGCGCATACAGCGGGGCAATCTCTTGGTCAATCGCCCCAAACACACTCTGCCCATCTTTGCCCTTCATCTCAATGCGAATCGTGTCGCCAAACTTCATGTAGGAGGTAGCGGATTTGCCGTCCTGGATGGTTTCAATGGCGCGTTTTTCGGCGATGCAGCTATAACCTTTGGGCCAGTCTTTTTTGCCGTTCTTCTCGGTGCCTTTGTTGCTGACGGTACCGCTGCCGATGATGCTGCCTGCGCGCACATTGCGGGTTTTGCACAGGTGGGCGATCAGCTGGCCAAAGTGAAATGTCATCTCCTCGCCAGCGTCGCACATGCCCACTGTGCGGCCGTTCCACTGGCTTTGCACCGTCAGGTGTACGCGGCCTGCTTGCCAGCTGTCGCCTAGCTCGTCCAGCGTCACGGCTACGGGGCTAAATGCGGTGGCGGGTTTGCTTTGCACAAAGCCAAAGCCTTTGGCCAGCTCGTCGGGGATCAAATGTCGCAGGCTCACGTCGTTAGCCAGCATCACTAGGCGAATGCCGTCTAGCGCTTGTTCCGGGGTGCTGGTCATGCGCACGTCGCCGGTGATCACGGCGACTTCAGCTTCAAAGTCGATGCCATACGCCTCGCTGGCGCAGCGCACGTCGTCACGCGGGCCGATAAAGTCGTCACTGCCGCCTTGGTACATCAACGGCTCGGTGTAGTAGTTGGCGGGCACTTCAGAGTTGCGGGCTAGGCGCACTAGCTCGACATGGTTGATATACGCCGAGCCGTCAGCCCACTGGTAGGCGCGTGGCAGCGGGGCCATGCATTGCTTAGGGTCAAACGGGAAAGCGTGGCGGGTTTTGCCTTGGTTTAGGCTGTCGTACAGGTCTTGCAGTTGTGGTGACAGAAAATTCCAGTCGTCCAGCACCTGCTGCAGGCGGGCGGCAATGCCGGTTGCATAATGTGCAGTGGCTAAGTCGCGCGAGACAACTACCAGTTGTCCGTCGCGCGAGCCGTCTTTCAAGGTGGCAAGTTTCATACAAATTCTGTTTAAGTGTGAGAGTTTTTAATTACGTTTAGGTAAATTCGTTTACTATTGCGTAATTTTACAAGTCTTTTGACCACGCTACTTTATGGCTACCAAACCCCAAGCGGGCATCCAATCAGTTGAAGTAGGTTTTGCTTTACTCAACACCCTAGCCCACGCCCGCGCACCCATGATGCTACGCGATTTAGCAGCCGCTGCCAGCATGAGCGCAGCCAAAGCGCACCGTTATTTGGTAAGTTATCAAAGGCTGGAACTGGTGGTACAAGACGCTAGTTCCGCACGGTACGACCTCGGCCCGGCGGCGCTTAAGTTAGGGCTTGCTTCGCTGGAAAGGCTGGATGCAGTTCAGCTAGCACGCGGGCGTATGGGTGATTTGATGGCCCAAGTAGGCCACACGCTAGCCCTGGCAGTGTGGGGCAACCACGGCCCTACCATCGTACATTGGCAAGAGCCCCCGCAAGCGGTGACGGTCAATTTGCGCTTGGGCGATGTGATGCCGCTGCTAACCAGTGCCACGGGGCGCTGCTTTGCGGCCTACGCGCAGCCGCAGGCAATTGCGGGTATGTTGAAGGCAGAGCTGGCCACCGCCGCCAAAGCACCACGCGGCGACACACCCACCACAGCGGCAGCGGCACAAACGCTGTTCAAAGACATTCGCACGCGCGGCCTCGCGCGGGTGTGCGACACCTTGTTGCCTGGTATTGCAGGGTTTTGCGCGCCAGTGTTTGATGCCAGCGGGCACATGGCGCTGGGCGTCGTATCGCTGGGGTCGGTAGCCAGCTTTAGCACGGCGTGGGACGGTACGGTAGCCGCTGCGCTAAAGCGTTGCGCGCGGCAGTTGTCTAACGATTTAGGCGCGCCTTAACACGTCTTATCAAGACTTCGTGCCATACGTTGCTGCAGCACAGGTGCAGGCCACTTGCAGTAGCAGCAAAGGTGCGGCAGGCTAAAGCGGTATATTCACTGCATGACATCCCCTGCACCTTGGACCCGCCTGCCCATGCGTTGGCGCACGCTGTGGATACTGCTGGCGGGGGTGTTGCTGATGCATTGGGGTTTACTGTCGGGCCAGGCTAACCACTGGAGTTTTAACAAGCCAGCGCAGTCCAGCCTGAGCACGCGTACCATCGCACCAGAACCGACGCCTGAGCCGATACCAGAGCCCGCGCCCAAGCCTGCCGCAGTGGCCACCCCAGCGCCACAAAAAGTAGCTGCACCCATACCCCAAAAAACCCCGCCTGAAGCCAAAGAATCTAAGCCTATTAGTGCTGCAACCCAAGAAAAACCTGCTCAAGCAGCTACTGAATTTGTAGCAATTAAGCCACTAGGAATTCCTGCCGCCGACTATGCCATGCCGCCCGACGACAGGATTTCTAGCGTGCCGACGGCAAGCACACCAACCCTTGAAAAGTCGCTAGACCAGCAAATGACAGAAGGGCGAAAACCGGGCGATTCAGCTACTGTCGCCAACCCAGTAGAGTTGACGTTTCCGGCATCGGGTAGTTTTGCCTATAACGTGCTAATTACGGGTACGGAAACACAAACTGGATCAGGCACGCTGGAATGGTCAAGCGATGGCCGTACTTATCAATTGGTTCTGGAAGCTAAGAAGTTTGGCTTTAGCTTTTTACGCCAAATTAGTGCGGGTAACGTGTCAGAGGCGGGCTTAAAGCCAGAGCGTTATACAGATAAACGGGGCTTGCGCAGTGAACAGGCAACGCATTTCCAGCCCGACAAAGGCATCATCAGTTTTGCCAATAACAAACCCAATGCCCCTTGGATAAGCGGCGCGCAAGACCGCTTAAGCGTGATGATGCAACTGGCTGGGATGGTCAGCGGTGACCCGGAAAAAATGCTGGCCCAGCGCACTATCAGCATGCCTGTAGCAGGCATCGACGACGCTGAGAATTGGACATTCGCCCTAGAAGGCAAAGAAAAACTTGAGTTACCCGCAGGCACCACCACAGCAGTGCACCTGGTACGTTATCCGCGCAAAGAATTTGACCGCAAAGTTGAGTTGTGGCTGTCCCCGCAGCTGGACTATATGCCTGTGCGCATCAAACTTGTAGACACAAATGGTAATACGGTTGAGCTATCATTACGCAGCACAGCGCTAAAGCCCGAGCTGCCTAAAAACACCGATCCCACACTACGCTAAAGATGTAACAACCACGGTAAGTGTGGCTTTTTACGTGAATTGCGCAGTAAAAACCCTGTCAGCCTTGAAATAAGCCCATGCGTTACTACATCATATGGAGTGCGCTATGAATTTATTAGCACTTTATCCGCGCATACCCGAGGAACCAAGGAAACTCGCCCCATGAACATGCTGTATGACTCTGACTCTTTTGTAGTGGTCCATCTGCAGGCAGACGCACAAGATGCCTCTACCGCGCAAGACGCTGTAGAAGTCGCCTTGCACGGCAGAGCGGTTAGCAGCGTGGGCGGTGCGTTTGGCAAAGCCACTTTAAGCCACGGCGACAACACGGGGCTGCGCCTGGCGCGCCACGGGTTTGAGATTGTCGACAAACGATCGGGTAAAGAAGTGTATTTAGATGGCTCGTGGGCCGAGCTGTTTCAGCAGCAGATTAACGCGTGGCAAGAAAAAACACCGACCCAAGACGAAGTAGAAGACGCACTGGAGTGCTACACCCAGCTAGCGCAAAACCCGGTGATTTTGCACTGATCCACTGCACGGCAGCGCAGTGCAGCCAAGATGCGCTGGGCTGCCGCACAACCCTGCGGCTTACGCAGCAATGCGAGTGCTCTACGATGCGCAAATGATTTTTTATAAATGGTATTTAACTAGGTCGCCACGCTGGTATGCAGTGCTAGCGTGCGTCATGTTGACCGCATGCAGCTCCCCGTCTGGTCAACAGCTTAACCAGCCGCCCAGCGTGCTGCTGCTGGGCGAGCAACACGACGCGCCCAGCCACCCCGGCCTGCATGCACAAGCCGTGCGCGATTTGATTGCCCAGCGCCGCTTGGGTGCGCTGGCGCTGGAAATGTCAGATGCGCCCGCACGTACAAGTAGCCTAGGCCCGCAAGCTACAGAGCAAGAGGTACAAACCGCACTAGGCTGGAAGCAAGCCGCTTGGCCTTGGGCCAATTACCAAGGTGCCATCATGGCAGCAGTGCGCGCAGGCGTACCTGTGGTGGGTGGCAATCTACCTCAGCCCAAAACAGGCCAAGCTATGCAATCTACTAATTATGATGGTCTGTTCACCCCCGCGCTTTGGCAACGCCACTTGGACAATATTCGGTCTGGCCATTGCGACATGCTGCCTGCAACGCAGCTGTCACCCATGGCGCGCGTGCAGGTAGCGCGCGATGTGCAAATGGCCTCGGTCGTGCTAGCTGAGGTGACGCTTAGCCAATCACAAAACAAAACCATAGTGCTGATCGCTGGCAGTGGCCACGTAGATGCACAGTTGGCTGTTCCGTTTCATATCCAGCAGCTAAACCCTGGCACCGCTGTGCAAATCACCCAATGGCCCAGCGAAAGTACTGGCACCGATTATTGCGCGCAGTTTAAACAGCAGATGCAGAACATGGGCAAGCCAGTGCCAAACAATTGACGCCAGACTAAGCTTAACCGCAGCCAAGCTAAGCCAAACATTAGCTGTAAGCGTGCTTTTTAATACTAGCCGCCAGCGTGCTGATGATCTGGTCAATCTGCGATGCGTCCACAATATACGGTGGGCACAGCACAATCACATCACCCGCAGGCCGCACCAGCACGCCGTGGTGGTAGCAGTCTAAAAATATGTCGTACGCACGCTTGCCCGGCGTGCCGACAATGCTGGTAAGTTCTACTGCACCGGCCAGGCCCAGCGAGCGAAAGCCCACCACATTAGGCAAGCCTTTCAGCACACTGTGCATCGCATCGCCCAGCACCTTGCCCATTTGGCCTGCGCGCTCAAACAGGTTGTCTTCTTTGTACAAGTTCAGCGTAGCAATAGCCGCAGCGCAGGCCACAGGGTGGCCGCTGTAGGTGTAGCCGTGGAAAAACTCGGTCACATGGTCGCCCGCTTTAGTGTTGGCGTCCAGCATGGTTTGGTACAAATGCTCGCGGCAAATCACGCCGCCCAATGGAATTACGCCGTTGGTGACGCATTTGGCAAACGTCAACATATCGGGCACCACTCCGTAGAAATCCGCAGCAAAGTTGGTGCCTAAGCGGCCAAAGCCTGTGATCACCTCGTCAAACACCAGCAAGATGCCGTGCTTGTCGCAAATCTCGCGCAGCCGCTTTAAATACCCTGCAGGCGGTATGTACCAGCCTGCGCTGCCCGCAACAGGTTCAACAAAAATCGCCGCCACATTAGACGCATCATGCAGCGGCAAAATGCGGTTTTCTAGCTCTAGCAAAATGTCCTCGGTCCACACAGGTTCGGCGTGGTGAATGTAGGCGTGGTTCACTGGGTCGTGGATAAAGCGCATGTGGTCCACCCGCGGCAGCATGGCCGAGCCGAACACTTTGCGGTTAGACGGAATGCCGCCCAGCGAAATACCGCCAAAGCCCACGCCGTGGTAGCCACGCTCGCGGCCAATCATCACCGTACGGTGGCCTTCACCGCGCGCACGGTGGTAGGCCAGCGCCACTTTGATAGCCGTGTCTGCCGCTTCTGAACCAGAATTGCAAAACAGCACTTTATTCAAATCACCGGGTGCCATGTGGGCAATCATCTCGGCGGCTTTGAAAGCTTTGTCGTTGCTGGCATTAAAAGCGGTGGCGTAGTCCAGCGTGTCCAGTTGCTTTTTAATCGCCTCGTTGATGGGCTTGCGGTTGTGCCCCGCACCTACACACCACAGGCTGCTGATACCGTCTATGACTTTGCGGCCATCGTGGGTGGTCAAAATCATGCCGTCGGCGGCCACCAGCACGCGCGGGTCTTGGCGGAAATGGCGGTTAGGGGTGAAGGGCAACCATTGGTTGTCCATATTGAAGTCGTTGTAAGCCATGGGAGTCTCCATTATTAAACTAAAACGCTATTTATTTAATAGCTGCTTGAGCAGTATTCTTAAAGGTTAAGGGCCGAAAAGCTTATAAATTAGCCCTTGTGCGCTCAAAATCGGTAAAAATGCGCTTATGAAATCCAACAATATCGTAACGCTAATCCGCGCTGCGTGCACGGCCCCCTGTCTGGGCGGGCGTTTTTTGCAGGGCGCTGCACGCAATGGCTTGGCTGTTTTAATACTCTTGGCTTCAGTAGATACGGCACATGCCGACCAGCTTGTCGACGACCTGCAAACCGTGTGGGAAGCCCTGTGGGACCAGCGCGGCATGCCCAGACCCATCAGCCGTTGGAAGTCAGACGCCTCGCCCATTCACTACCGCATAGCAGGCGTTGATGCCGCCAGTCACCAGCAAACTATTGTGCGGGCACTAGAGGCCACTGCCGCCTCCACTGGCCTGAAATTTACCGACGTGTCTAACGCGCCAGAGCCAGACACCCAGTCGCAACTAGACTTTGATGTGGTCGAAGAAATTACCAGCGACCCTGCCTTTGGTTGCTTTGTCAAACCGGTGCGTTTTGATGGCTGGCACTACGCCAAGATGTCTGTGGTGCTGAAATCGAGCGAGCTGTGGCGCTGCGTGCACCACGAGATGATGCACGCGATAGGTATACCAGGGCATCCCTCGGGCAACACTGTGCTGAGCTATTTTAGTTACCGCCAAGACCAGCTAGCACCGCTTGACCACGTGATGCTGCAGGCTTGGTATGCGCCAGAAATGATGGCGGGCGCGTCGCCATTCAAAGCATTACCCGTACTAGCGCAATATGTTGCTAAACATGCCGCCGCAGGGCGAGATGCAGCCGAGACCGACGCGCGGGTAAAACAGTTTTTAGCCGCTACCGCAGCAAGTATGGAGAATTTTGCCAATGGCCTAGGTGGCGTGCCCTCGATTGTGCGCCGCTCTGGCTTTGCCAGTGAAAACCATATCGCCGAGGCGCGCAAACAAATTATGACGATGCTGGGCGTGGCCTACACCTTGGGCGACACCGTGCCGCAAAACGGAGTGCAGGCTATGCAATGGTTTACGCGCGCTGCAGATGCAGGCCACGATACAGCGCAATATGCTTTAGGCATCATCTACTTTAAAGGCACTGGGTTTGCCCAAGACAAGGCCAAGGGCTATCGCTGGCTCACCAAAGCCGCAGCGGGCCAAAACTCTTACTTTAAAGACCAACTGGCCGACATCGAAAAATCATTGCCCGCCGCTGAACTAGAGCAGTTGCGCCAAGAACTTAAAGAATAAAAAAGAACAAAAGAGAATAAAAGGCCATCAACATGTCGCGCATTCCACCCATTCAATGCCTGTTAACTTTCGAAGCGTTAGCACGCTTGCGCAGCGTGACGCAAGCGGCTGAGGAGCTGTGCGTCACGCCCAGCGCGGTAAGCCACCGCGTGCGCCAGCTGGAAGAAGCTATTGGTGTGCGGCTATTTGGCCGGGCAGACTTTTCGCTCACTACCCACGGCAGTGAATACTTAGCCCAAGTGCGCGAAGGATTGGCCGCGCTGGAGCGCTTTCCGGGCAATGACGTGTCGCAAGGCAAACGCAAGCTGCGCGTAGCGGTAACGCCCACGTTCGCCCGCTCGATTTTGATGCCACGCTTAAAAGCTTTTGCCGACGCGTACCCCGAGATTGATTTAACACTGCAGGTCAGCATTCCGCTGCTAGATGTGGTGGCTGAAGATGCTGACCTGACGATACGTTTTGGCACAGGGCGCTATGCCGATGTGGAGCATGTGTGTTTGTTTAAAGACGTGGTGACGCCGATGGCGTCGCCTGCGTACCTGCGCGACTATGGCCCGTTTGACACACCCGAAGATTTGTCCAAGGCCAAACTCTTAAAAAGCCCGCTGGAGCCGTGGCGCACCTGGTTTGCAGCGCACCAGCTAGATTGGCCCGAGCCGCATGAAGGTTCTAGCTTTAACGACATTGGCCTGATGTGCGACGCGGCTGCGCTGGGCCTGGGTGTGGCGCTGGTGCGCACCAAGCTGGGCGAGCCGTGGCTAAGCAGTGGTGCGCTGGTACGCTTATCTACGGTCAACGTGCCCAGCCCACATGCGCATTACCTGTGCTGGCGTACGGGCACGCTAGAGCGATGGGAATGTGCGGCGTTTGCGCAGTGGTTGCAGAAGGCGGTGGCTTAGGGTGTTGTGCAGTCTCGAAGCATTGTTTCGTTTGTTGGCCTTTTGCCGCCCTATTACCCCGCGGTCAATTAGCACTGTTTCGTTCGTTGGCCTTTTACTGCTCTGGCACTTCGCGGTCACGCAGCATCGTTTCGTTCGCTGCGCCTTTTGCCTGTTCTAGGTCCTCGCGGTCACACAGCACCGCACGGCATGCCCATGCCAAACGGATCTGCGGCCCTTTATTGTTTGTCATAGGCATACCGAACGTTGCTGCGCTCCACTGGTGTGGTTGCTGGCGAAGAAGCAAAGGGCAGCCATAGTACTGTTCTATATACGTAGCTGCGACACCTCCGAGCGAAACTCCCAGCCCACTACAAGCGACCGGCTGTGGCATAGGCCTATGGCCACCTGTTGAGACACGGGCTCGAGGAACGGAGCGCAGGGGACAAGAAATTTAGGCTGTCTGAGCGCTGGCGCGAGGCTCGTTATTTCCCCCGGAGCGAGTACCGCAGATGCTTGGCCGAAGGCCCGTGGCGGCTGGTGGCCATAGGCCTATGCCATAGCCGGGCGCGTGCCAGAACAACGAACCGAAGAACGCAAAGCACCAAAACACCAAAACACCCAAGAAACTACTTCAAACAGCATTTTTAATAACGAAATAGGCCAGCAACCCAAGCAAAACCTGCTCAACCAGCTATGCAATCAATAGCGTAAAGATTAGGCCACATTCTGCAACACAACAGGCGTGCGCAGCTGCAGCATCAAGTCGGCCCACTTGATTTGCGCCGCTTGCACATTGCGCTCTTTCACATGGCCGAAGCCTTTGATTTGCTCAGGCATGCGGGCGATTTCTAGCGCGACGGCAGCGTTGTCATTGTTCAGCAAACGCAGCACTTCTTCTATGCTGTCTTTGTACTGGACAATCAGCGCGCGCTCCATTTTGCGTTCTTCAGTTTTACCAAAAATATCCAGTGCCGTGCCGCGCAAGCCTTTCATCTTGGCCAGTACCTTGAAACCCGTCAACATCGCTGGGCCAAACTTGCGTTTGATTAGTTGGCCTTTGTCGTTTTTCTTGGAGATCAGCGGTGGTGCCAGGTGGTAGTTCAGCGTAAAGTCGCCTTCAAACTGCGCCTTGATTTTGTCTAAAAATGTGGTGTCAGTGTGCAAACGCGCTACTTCGTATTCATCTTTGTAAGCCATCACTTTGTACAAATATTTGGCTACGGCCTCAGTCAAATTTTTGTTACCTTTGGTCGCTACGTTATCGACAAACGCTTTGTAGTCTGCAGCGTATGCGGCGTTTTGGTAGGCGGTCAGCAGCTCTACGCGGCGAGCAATCAGCGTGTCTACGCTGTCGCGCTTGGTAGGCATGGCAATCACTTGGGCGGGTGTAAGATGCTTTTCTACACTGGCCAGATCATGCGCGGCGCGGCGGCCCCAAGTGAAGGCTATTTTGTTTTGTTCTATCGCTACGTTGTTCAGCTCCATCGCGCGCATCAGCGAGTCTAGCTGCAGCGGCACCCAGCCGCGCTGCCACGCGTACCCCAAAATCATCGGGTTAATGAAGATGCTATCGCCCATCAGTTTGGTGGCGATGGCGTCGGCGTTAAAAGCGCCAAAATTATCCGCGCCGCCAGTGCCTGCGCCTACTGCATCGGCAATTTGCGCGGCACATTGCTCAGCGGGATTGAACCAATTGCCATTGGTGACGAATGCTGCTGTAGGCGTGCTGTGCACATTCAGCGCCACGTGCGTTTTGCCGGGGCGCATGCGCAGCAAGGTTTCTTTGTTGGCGGTTACCAGTGGGTCGCAGCCAAAAATTAAATCGGCGTCCGCCATGCTAACGCGTGTGGTGCGAATGTCATTCGGTGCATCGGCAATGATGACGTGGCTCCATGTGGCGCCGCCCTTTTGCGCTAGGCCCGCAGCGTCTTGCGTGACGATGCCTTTGCCTTCCATGTGCGCGGCCATGCCCAGTAACTGGCCGATGGTGATGATGCCGGTGCCGCCTACACCCGCGACGATCATGCCGTAGGGGTGGGCGGTGCTGGGAATCTGTGGGTCGGGTAAGGTGCCTAGTGTGAACGGGTTAATCTTGGTGTCGGTTTTCGATTTGGTTTTTAACTGGCCACCTTCCACCGTAATAAAGCTGGGGCAAAAACCTTTCACGCAACTGATGTCTTTGTTGCATGTGCTTTGGTTGATGGTGCGCTTGCGGCCCAGCTCGGTCTCTAGTGGCTCCACGCTCATGCAGTTGCTTTGCACACCGCAGTCGCCACAGCCTTCGCACACGGCTTCGTTGATCACAACGCGAATGGCAGGGTCTACCAACTTGCCGCGTTTGCGGCGGCGGCGCTTTTCTGTAGCGCAGGTTTGGTCGTAGATGATGACTGTGGTGCCTTTGATCTCGCGGAACTCGCGTTGGATGCGGTCGAGTTCATCGCGGTGAAACACTTGCACGCCTTCTACCAGTTTAACGCCATCGTATTTTTCAGGCTCGTCGGTAACGACCACGATTTTCATTGCGCCTTCGGCCCGCATGCTCTGCGCTATTTGCACTACAGAATGGCCCTCGGGCCGCTCGCCAATTTGCTGGCCTCCCGTCATGGCTACGGCATCGTTGTATAAAATTTTGTAGGTGATATTGACACCTGAGGCAATGGACTGGCGCACCGCCAGCAAGCCGCTGTGAAAATACGTGCCGTCACCCAAGTTAGCAAACATGTGCGTGTCGTGGCTAAACGGCTGCTGGCCCACCCAAGGCACGCCCTCGCCGCCCATTTGCGTAAAACCTACCGTGGCACGGTCCATCCAAATCGTCATAAAGTGGCAGCCAATACCCGCCATGGCGCGCGAACCCTCGGGCACTTTGGTGCTGGTGTTGTGCGGGCAGCCAGAGCAAAACCACGGCTGGCGGTCAGCACCTTGAACGGCCTGCACTTCCACTACGTGCATGGCTTGTTCTTTGGCAGCAATGACGGCCAGGCGCGCGTCGATGCGGGCTTGTGTATCAGCATCAAGATTGAATTTTCTCAAGCGCTTAGCAATCGCTTTGGCGATGATGGCGGGCGATAAGTCGGCGTTGGCGCGCAGCAGGGTGTGTGATGTCGGGTTAGCCAAGCTCCATTCGCCGCCTGAATAACCGTCCGAATGGGCGTCAACGTCTAGCGCACCTTCGTCAAACTTGCCCACAATATTGGGCCGTGCATCGCTGCGCCAGTTGTACAGCTCTTCTTTCAGCTGGTATTCGATCACTTGGCGCTT
>JAYSWJ010000043.1:0-14782 GCA_043718065.1 Polaromonas sp. | reverse complement strand
TGCTCAAAATGGTTGCGGCTCAAAATACCGGCTTGCTCAAACTGGGTGAGCACGCGGTACACCGTGGCCAGGCCAATGTCGGTGCGCTCTTGTAACAGAATACGAAATATGTCCTCGGCCGTCATGTGCCGCTGCGCGCTGGTTTGAAAAATCTCCATAATCTTCAGGCGCGGCAAAGTGGCTTTAAGTCCGGTGCTTTTAAGTTCATCAATATTAGACATGGATCGCCTTCAATGGTCATCGTGCAGCGCACGCTACAATGGATTTATCATAACCTCCTACGCTGGGCGCAGCAGCCCGGCATGCTTGCCATGTCAGTGTTTTCTTCTCGATCGCCAATGACCCAGAATGTGTCGACAAGTGCGCTGCGGCGTGTACTGTGCAGCGCGTTGGCCAGTGCCGTGCTGGGTGCGCTTAGTGCTTGCGGCAGCATCAACAGCGCCAGCAACGGCTTGGCGTCTGCCATCACCCCCTACAAAGTTGAGGTAGTGCAAGGCAACTTTGTGTCCAAAGAGCAAGTGGATGCTTTGCGCCCCGGTATGGCGCGTGCGCAGGTGCGCGACATTTTGGGGTCACCCTTAGTCACCAGCGCCTTTCGCGAAGACCGCTGGGACTATGTTTTTACCATTCGCCGTCAGGGGATAGAGTCGCAAAGCCGCAAGCTGGCTGTGTACTTTAAAGGCGACGAATTTGAAAGATCTGAAGGCGATACCATGCCGTCGGAGGCCGACTTTGTAGCCACGCTAGACAATAAGCGCGCGCTGGGCAAAGTGCCTAATTTAGAAGCCAACGAAGCCCAGCTAGAAAAATCAAAAAGCAACGCCCTCAGCAGCCTGCCTGACACTGACAGCACGCTGCCCGCCGCCCCCACCAGCTACCCGCCGCTAGAGCCTGCAGCACGCTAAGCAGACCACGGACCACACTATGCAACACGCTATTTGTATTGCCGGGGCCAGTGGCCGCATGGGCCGCATGCTGATCGAGGCCGTGCACCAAGCCGACGACTGCACCGTATCGGGCGCGCTGGATGTGCCGGGCAGCGCTGGCATTGGGCTAGACGCCAGTGGATTTTTAGGCCACGCCAGCGGCATCACCATCACGTCAAACACCGCCTATGGGTTAAAAGGCAGCCAAGTGCTGATCGACTTTACCCGCCCCGAGGGCACCATGGCGCACCTAGCGCTGTGCCGCCAAATGGGCATCAATATGGTGATTGGCACCACGGGCTTTAGCGACGCGCAAAAAGCCGAGATTCAATCGGCCAGCCAAGACATAGCCATCATGCTAGCCCCCAATATGAGCGTGGGGGTTAACGTCACGCTCAAGCTGCTGGAAATGGCCGCCAAAGCCATGAGCGAGGGTTACGACATAGAAGTGATCGAGGCGCACCACCGCCACAAGGTAGACGCCCCGAGCGGCACCGCGCTCAAAATGGGCGAGGTGATGGCCCATGCCATGGGCCGCGATTTAAAACAATGCGCCGTTTACGCGCGCGAGGGCCACACCGGCGAGCGTGACCCGTCTAGCATTGGCTTTGCCACCATTCGCGGTGGCGACATTGTGGGCGACCACACCGTGTTGTTTGCCGGCATTGGGGAGCGGATTGAAATTACCCACAAATCGTCTAGCCGCAGCACCTATGCGCAGGGCGCGCTACGTGCCGTGCGCTTTGTAGCGGGGCGCAAGAGCGGGTTGTTTGACATGTTTGACGTGCTCAATCTACGTTAATGTTCTGCGCTAATTTATTGGCTTAATTTTTACCACCATTTCACACCATGAGTGCATTCCAATTTATCGCGCAAGGCGACGCCATTAGTAAATTTGTTGCGCTGCTGCTGCTGGCCATGTCGGTGGCCAGCTGGGTAGTGATTGTGTGGAAAGCCTGGATGATCAAACGCGCCGTGCCCGACGTGGCGCGCAGCATTGCCGCGTTTTGGCAAGCGCCTGACTTAGCGCAAGCACAATCTACCGTGGCCAGCCTAGACCGCGAAGGCTTGGTGCTGCCCCTGATAGAGGCCAGCCATGCACGCGCACCAGGTACGCTTGCTACCGTGGGTGACAAAGCGCAGCAGCTCACCCGCGTGCTGCGCGATGCCTTGCACGCCGTGCTGCTGAAGTTGCAATTTGGCCAAGTGCTGCTGGCCACGGTGGGCTCCACAGCGCCGTTTGTGGGGCTGCTGGGTACGGTGTGGGGCATCTACCATGCGTTAATCGGCATCAGCGGCGCAGGCCAATTGACCATTGACAAAGTAGCTGGCCCGGTAGGCGAGGCGCTGATTATGACCGCCGCAGGCTTGGCCGTGGCCATTCCCGCCGTGCTAGCGTACAACCTGTTTGGTCGCTATGTGGGCCGTATCGAAGCTGACTTAGAAGGCTTTGCACGCGATTTGCGTGAGCTGATCGCGCACCACGCTCCCAAATCCTCCGCATCGGAATAAAAGATGTCATTTGGCCGCCTAGAACGTACTAAAAGCGCCCAGCCCATGAGCGAGATCAACGTCACGCCGCTGGTGGACGTGATGATGGTGCTGCTGGTGATTTTTATCATCACCGCACCGCTCTTGGCCAGCAGCATCAAGCTAGATTTGCCCAAGACCGATGCCGCCAAGCCCAACGACGCCCCCAAGTTTGTCACGGTGGTAGTCGACAAAGCCGCGCAAGTTTTTTTAAACGACAAACCCATTGAATTGCCCGCGCTAGCCGAATCTTTTCAGCAGTCCGCCAAAGCCAACCCCGACACCGAAGTGCAACTGCGCGCCGATGCTACCGTGCCCTATGGCAAAGTGGTCGAGGTGATGGGCATTGCACAAAAAGCGGGTTTAAACCGTATAGGTTTTGTCGCTGACAAGCCTGCCACTGGAACGCCCAACACCCCCTGAATAAGTTTGGCTCCGCGCCGAAGTCCAGGCCCCAACCCTTATTAGCAAAGATATACAATACTGTGATGTATATCAATGGAGTATTCAAATGCTAGTAGCTAAGTGGGGCAACAGTTTGGGCGTGCGCCTGCCCATGGCACTAGTGCAAAAGCTGGGCATCTCCGAAGGCGACGAGCTGGTGGTGCAGCCCGCCGCGCGCCGTGCAGGCGCGCCTGTCGTGCAGATCAGCCGCCAGCCTAGCAAACTAGAGCGCTTGCACGCCATGCGCCGCTACCGCACGGCCATGCCTGCAGAGTTTAAATTTGACCGTGAAGAAGCCAACGCGCGCTGATGAAAATATTTTTAGACACCAATGTGCTGATTTATTGGCTTGACCTGGGTCCGCGTGCAGACTTGGTCGAGCAGTTGTTAGCGCAAGATGCTGTCATTAGCGTGCAGGTGCTCAACGAGTTCGCCAATGTGCTGCGCAAAAAGCGCAACCTGCCTTTCGCCGCGATTAATGAGTTGGTCGACACCTTGCTGCAAACATGCGATGTGAGCGACCTGACCGTGCGCGTGCACCAAGGCGCGTTAGAGTTGGCGGCGCGCTATAAACTCAGCATTTACGATGCTAATATTTTGGCTGCTGCTGCAGAAATGGGTTGCGCTACCGTGTATTCAGAAGACATGCAACACGGCATGAGCATCAAGCACCCTAAATCCATGGGCAGTGGCTCACTGTCTATTAAAAACCCGTTTATTTAATCCTTCAGTTTTAGTTTTTAAGCTATGCAAGCCCCTTTTAATCCCACCTACGACCATTTAGCCGTTGAAAACGCGGCCCAAGCACACTGGACTGCGCAGGACGCCTACCGCGTGACCGAAAACGCCAAAGACGCGCAAGGCAAGCGCAAGCCCTAATACTACGCCTGCTCTATGCTGCCCTACCCCAGCGGTAAGCTGCACATGGGCCATGTGCGCAATGGCAGCAGCGCATACAAAGCGGCGAAATTAGCGCTATAGCACATGCCGGCCTATCTCAGCCGCAAGCAAACCCATCTTTTTGCATATCAATAACAATGTCTTTGTGCCGCGCCATCAGCGCGTCTCGCTCTGCGCGTGCAGCTTGTCTGGGCACGATGCAATGCCGCATGTGTAGAAAACTTGCAAGTTGATTTAAGGCAATAATTTCTTGTCGTGGTCCGCCATGGTTGCGCGCCAGTTCAAGTGCCCGTGCATAAAAGGCTTGGTTATTAGGGCTGGTTTGCTCTGGCCAAGCCAGCACATCTTGTTCAATCAAGGCGCGCGCCTTGGACGAACTGAGGTAAATGTCGCCCAACATTAAAAAGTCCCAAGCGCTGTCTTGCGGTAGTTCAAAGCGGTCTACCAATGTGTGTGAAAGCTTAAACCATGAGATAGATGCCGCTAGGCCATCGAACAGACCCTTGCTGTCCAGCCAATACAATGAGTATGCGAAATTACAGGCTATAGCCTGGCAGTGGTAATGGTCTTTAGCAAGACTAGCCCAAAAATAAGCCGCACCAAAAGTTTGCATCGCCTCATTCACTAAGTGCTGCACGGTATGGGGTTGCGCACTAGCTTGCAGTTGCCGTTCTATTTGTCGCCTAAAAGCCAGTGCCCGCAAGTTGCACCACTCCCACTGCAAATTAATATTGGGCGCGGTGTCCACTACGGCCCTTAGTTTTTCAAAATCTACATTTAAAGAAGCTTGTAGCGGTAGTGAGTCAAAAGCTGCGCGAGCTGTCAGCAGCCCGGTTTTGCTAGCCACATAGGCCCTCATACGCCAAGGCAGCGCCGCAGAGCGCTGTTGCAGCAGCAACAAAAGCGCATTTGCCTGCGCATATTGCCCTAAGCGCCGCTGCACACGTGCTAGCCGAATGGCCCACATACACCAGCCTGCATCGCTGAGCCCTAAGCTTTGTAGCTGCGTCTGTAGCAAGTTAATCGCTTCGGGGTATTGGCCCGCTGCCAGCATTACATCTGCCACAGCCAGCGCGTTAGCTGCATGGCACCAAGCAATGGGGTCAGTATGCTGGGTAAAGTTAGGCTCTGGGCTGGTGGTAGGTGCAAGGCATCCGTCCACTTGCCATTCTTCGCTGGGCAATATAACTAAACGCCATGGCCCGGTAGTCAGTGCCCGCGTTTCGGTCTCAACCCTACTGGCACCGTTAGGCAACACGGCACCTAGTGCGACACGCACTGTTTGCACGATACGGCTAATAGCCGTTCGGTCAGGTACTGCCTGTACATCGTGCGCCGCCCAAGATGACAAGAAATCAGCCTTGGTGTAGGCCCGAGCTTGCTTAGCTGCTGTTATCAGCCCGTCTAAAAATAGGGCTGCCTTATGGTGTTTTAGTGGGGCAGTAACACCATTACTGCTTAATAAATTAGCTTTTAAACGCAAGCTTACGAGCGTAAATGGTACTTTTGACACAACTGACACTTTACGACAATCTCGCCTTCGTTTTCAATACGTTACACAAAAATACTTTTAACATCTTTTAAAGGCGCGAAATGAAAAAATCTAAAAGCTCAATATTGTTGAGTGCTGTTTTGTCAGCAATATTAGTGGGATGTGGTGGCGGCGGCTCTGCAACAACTGAACCAAGTGCATCAGCACTTGCAACCCAATTTTTGGCTAGCTATGATGCGCAACGCGCCACAGCCATACCCACTTCTGCGGCTAGCCTATATTCTCTTTCTGACAGTTGTATTCTTAGTGGAGGCTCCACTAAAGCACTACGAATCGCAGCATTCAATGCTGATCCAGCGCTAGTGATTAGCTCCAGACAATTTGATATCGGGTCTGCCAGAAAGAATATAGAAATCTTGGCGGAACGCAACACCACTAACGCTGACGGCAGCACACGCCGTGAGATCGACATTAAATACGATGTATTGTATTCAGACGGCTCTATTGACACTGCAGCGAACGAGACTTTAATAACCGGCAGTTCGTTTGGTAGCTGCGACACACCGCAGTCTGGCGCAGATGTACGCTTTTTTGGCAACCGCCGCGCGGTAGACGTGTATACGCAGGGGCGCAACCTTAGCACGGTTAACTTGTATAAACAGGCTACATCGGTACCAGTAGCTGGTGCGCCTGCAGGACTGCCTTACACCACTAGCACTGCAACAATTTCAGGCGTCCCCACTGAGGTGTATTTGGTCCCAGCAGGCGTACCGTTTGTAAATGCCCCGGTAACTTACCGGCGCGACGTATTGTTTGGTATCAACGACCCGTCAGGCAAAGCTACCTACGCTGTCGTTACGGGCCCAGGGCCAGCAACCACAGTGGCTGGGGTAACCAAGACTTTCAGCGTAAAAATGATTTCTGCTAGGCTGCTGCGCGACGACACGCTGCTAGCTGGCAAGCGGGGGAACTATACTAATTGGAAGGATGATGACAGTTTTCGCTTTTGTCGTAGTGCGCCCAATGTGATTTTAAACGCTGAGCTTTCTGATTGCGTAACTAACGGCGGAGCTGGTAATAACTTTGGCTGGGACCGCGCATCTACATCACCTAACACTGTAGCCTCGTCCGACGCTGGTTTTGATGCTTATGGCTTTCAGGTAGGTAACTACACCTTCAATATTTACAACGACGACGGATGGAAAACGGTAAACGGACAAGCTGGCAAAACACCCATAGCCACCTACACAGCAAGACTCGAAAAGCTGCCTTACTCATTTGCTGACATGGGTGCAGTTTTGAACACAGCTTACACAATGCCAGCTAGCAACTTTCAGTTGTTTACAGATAGCGGTCTATCGACAGCTGATATTACGTCAAAGTTGCAATTATCCAGCCCCACTACATTCACCACCACTTGGAAAGCGCCATTGGTATCCGATGCTGATGTATGGCGATTAAGTAATGGCGGCGAATATTTTGAAGGTACTAAACTTAACCCAGTTAGTTACTATCCAGCATTAAGATTTTTCACGCCAACGTATCCTGGCAGTACTGCACTAGCAGGCATTAGCAATATGTCGGCTAAGCCCGCAGACATGCTCATTAAATTCTCCACTGAATTCTCGTTAACGTACACCAACCGAAACGGCGGCAGAATTGTTAGCGCCATAGTATTTCAGTAAAAATTACAGGCTAGTACTCAAAATACTAGCCTGTAATTTATAGAAACTCAATTTAAAAATGATCACACTCAAACTATTACTAGTAGCTGTAGGGCTTGCGCTAGGTACTTCGCAGTTGCTTGCCCAAACTGCAGAGCGCCCTACTTGGGACATCAAGGACCGGTGGGAATACCAGTTCACCAAAAAAAATGACGGCAACAAAGTCAGCGAATATTCTCATGAGATCGAAAAACTAGAAGACGCCAAAATTACAGTCCGCAGGCTAAACAAAAACGCAGAAGGTGCGTTTACCAGTGGCGGCAGAGTAATCTACAGCGCTGACATGAACTACGTGTCGGCTTCTGCAACTGAATCCGTAGTTACGCCAGATTCGCGCACATTGCAATGGCCCTTAGAGGTTGGCAAAAAGTATGCGGTCGAATATGAATGGACCAACGCTAGCAACGCCCAAAAAGGAAACTTTGAATACAAGGCCACGGTTGAAAGCTACGAAGACATCACAGTGCCGGCTGGCACGTTCAAGGCTTACAAAATAGTGTTCAAAGGTTTTTGGAACCGCCGCGATAGCCAATTCAGCGGTAGTGGACGGTCAAACCACATCCTGTGGTATGCGCCTGATGTAAAGCGCTGGGTTAGGTGGACGATAGAAGATCGTACATCTAATGGACAACTCTACAACGATAACGTCGCAGAATTAGTCAAGTACACCCCCGCAAAATAAGCGCTAACACTAGTTTTGATTATCTCGCGAGATTCATATTAAATACGATGACAGCTAACGCATTAAAATTTTTTGCGCCAATGAGTTTGCTTCACAAGCTTGTCTTGCAGCAACGCGTCAGTTATGCGGCCTTGTTTTTTGAGTTGCTCCAGGCGTTGCAGCAGGCTGACAGTGACAGCCTGGCGCGAAGAAATAATCAGATCTACATTGGTAAAAATCTGCAGTAAATCATCATCTGTCAGCACTAGGGTTGCTACATCGTCGGCAACCAACAAAGCATTAGGCTGTGCAGTGCGTGCCATAGCTACTAGCTCGGGGCTTAGCACAGCAGGTTGGTTGCCATAGGATTTAAAAATCGCAACGCTCAGCATTAAAAACGCAGGCATGTTGCTATTAAAAGCTTTTGATACATTTGCCAGATGCTGCTGGCTGGCATGGTCTACGGCGGCTTCTTTATGGCCCGCTGGAAACCAGCGTTGATCGCTCAAATCACTTGCCTGCATGATGCGTGTGCTACTGCTGTGGCCGGGAAAATGCTTCCATGTAGGCACCACACCACCGCTGCGCATGGCACTGGCAAATGCACTGGCGTATTGGCCTGATAGCGCGGGCTCGCTGGCGTAGCCGCGATGAATGTAAATATCTGCCTCGGGTGTTGCGTCAAGCGCTGGCTGCGTGTCAGCAACGGGCGCTAAATTAACTGTAACGCATGCAAACCGCAATGCTTTAGCTGCTGACAAAGCAATCGCTTCGAAATTTTCTAGACTTTTTGTTTGCGCTGTCGCTGGATCTGGCGGTGCGAACTGTGGCCCCTTCAGTCTGCGCACAATACCGCCCTCTTGGTCTACCGCTTGCAACTGCTGTGGTTGCAGCCTAGCGGTTTGGCACGGCGCATCTGGCGTACGTGCTAGTTCTGCACCGTAGTACACGCGGCCAGCCCATGGCCCGGCCCCTTCGCTAATGAAAAACTGGGCAAAGTCCGGGGTTTGTGCCCAGCTGTGGTTGACCGTAAACAAGGCAAAGCAAATGCAAGCAATATTTGAAAAATTCATATACGTTTAGTTTGAAACTATGCAGTGCAAGATGATCTTCGCATCTGCATGATAATGAAGTAACTATGTCGCAAACAGTATTTGCCAAGCTCAAAACGCGGTATCAGCCCATACTTTTAAATTACGTCTAGGGCCTTGCCACACGTTGTCAGCACCGGTCAATGACCTGATGTAGCGCTTGTCCGCTGCATTTTCAATAACAGCCCCCCAACTTATGCCGCCGTTGTTGGCGGTTGATGTTATACCCAGACCTAGAATGCCGTAGCCTGGCGACCGAAAGCTGGCCTTGTCGTCGCCAGGACGGCTGGTGGCGGCCTGAAGGCGTGCCCAGGTGGTAAGCCTTGCGGTAATAGGCAAGCTGGCTTTGATGCTGCCATAACCGTCGGGGCTACCTGTTAAAAAACCGCCTTGTGTGCTGCTCACGCGGTCTTGCACGCGTGCATGTAATCGGGTTAATGCGGCCTGCCAATGCACACTGGCCCATTGAAAGTCAGCTCTGGCTTCAAAGCCCTTGGACCGGTTGCTACCTATTAGCACCAGCGCATCCGGGTCCTTAGGATCTTTGGCGGGCAGATTAGATTGTTGCAAATCAAACAAAGCTAACGAAAAACTTTGCTTGTCTTTTTTATAAAGCCATCCCAACTCGTACTGCGAGCTAACGCTTGGGGGCAAAAACGCGCCGCCAGACAGCTTGCCACGGTTAGGCAAAAAAGATTCTGCGCGGCTCGCCCACACGCGTTGGGTATCGTTGAGCTGATAACCTAAACCCACTGATGTGCTGGTGTGGCCCGCGTCGGCTGCCGGGGCGGGCGTTAGGCTTGGGCTAGTACTGCTGGCTAGCAGGTAGTTACTGCGGCGTAGGCCTAAGCGCAGTTCCCAGCCACCTAGTCGCGCAGTATCAGCAAGAGCGATACCGCGTTCACGGTAATGCTCGAATGCATAGCGCTTACTCAGCGGCAGAGTTTGCAGATCGGCAGGGTAAACAGGGTTATCAACATCCAGTGTAAAGCCGCCAATATTCTGTGGTCCTATGAAGTTGCGGGCCAAGCTCAAATGTTGCCAAGTTGCAGCCCACTGGTGAGCTATCGGGCCAGTTTTGAATTTGCCATTCAATTTAATACCAAAGTCAGACTGGCTATTATTCTCGTCTATTAAACGGTAATAACCACGCAGTTTTGTGGCGTTTAAAGGGTCAAAAAAACCAATGAGCAATTCTTCTCGCGTGCTACTGCCGTGTTGCCAATAAACGCTTGCTAGTGTGTCAGATCCCAGCGGATGGTCAAAATAAATAGCTTGCCGATGGTATCTGCGGTCTGCTGCGGCGCGTGGATCGACATAAGGCTGGTCATACAAAAACTTGCCACCTGCATAAGCCGTGCCAAAAGGGAAGGGCGTCTTATTTTGGTGGTATTCAATATCTAGCTTAAACACCCCATCACCTGTAGCTAGTGTGTTAGACACCAGCAGTACATTGCGTTCGTCCTTAACGCCTTCTATACTTTTATCGTCGCGTTGCAGCGCTATAACAGCACGTGTTTGAAATGGCCCCCAATGCGCCTCAGCGTCGCCCACTAAACGCTTTAGGCCGCTAGAGCCTAACGTCAGACTTATTTTTTTACTTTCAATACCTTCAGGCGCTTTGCTAATGTACAAAACAGAAGCTGCAGGGCTACCTGCGCCTAGTAAAGTCGCATCGCTACCGCTTACCATGTCAATACGTGCCACGGTAGATGGGTCGCGAGCAAACCGCCAAACCAAGTCGGCGTGTCCGTTTAAAAAGTTGCGACCAACTTGCAAGGTGTTAACACCTTGATTGGCGACTACAAAGCCACGCACACTCAAGCCGTTAGATATGCCTAGCGAATTCGACGCGTCCCAAGCAGTTACGCCTTGGTCTATTAATAGTTGGTCAAGACCACGCGTTGGAGCTACTTCGTCATCAAGCGTTAGGCTAGTTACCCGTCCGATAGCGGCTGGTAGTAGATCTATCGTTGCTGGCTCGAATTTACTTGAGATCACAACTTCCGGCAACACCGTAACAGCCTGTTGTGCAGCCGTAAAGGTAGTAAACAAGGCCATAAATAGTACTAAAAATATCTGCATAATTGTTTTATGTATATTGTTTCTCGAAACAATATACTACATGTTCAATTAGTGACTTATTTAACAAATGAGCGATAGCAACTTAAATAAATGCTCAATGTTCACATGGGAATACTTTTAAGTTAGCTATGACAATCAATTACTACGCTGGATGGTTTAAGAGCCATAAGATGAAGCCTTAAAATTACAAGCTATGCAAGCCCCTTTTAATCCCACCTACGACCATTTAGCCGTTGAAAACGCGGCCCAAGCACACTGGACTGCGCAGGACGCCTACCGCGTGACTGAGTACGCCAAAGACGCGCAAGGCAAGCTAAAGCCTAAATACTACGCCTGCTCCATGCTGCCCTACCCCAGCGGCAAACTGCACATGGGCCATGTGCGCAACTACACGATTAACGATATGCTGGCCCGCCACTTGCGCATGAAGGGTTTTAACGTGTTGATGCCGATGGGCTGGGACGCGTTTGGCTTGCCTGCCGAAAACGCCGCGATGAAGAACAACGTGCCGCCCGCCCAGTGGACGCACGACAACATTGCGTACATGAAAAAGCAGATGCAGGCCATGGGCCTAGCCATCGACTGGAGCCGTGAGATTGCCACCTGCGACCCCAGCTACTACAAGTGGAACCAGTGGCTGTTTTTAAAAATGCTGGAAAAAGGCATTGCCTACCGCAAAACGCAGGTCGTCAATTGGGATCCGGTAGACCAAACCGTGCTGGCTAACGAGCAGGTGATTGACGGTAAAGGCTGGCGCACCGGCGCACTCGTGGAAAAGCGCGAGATACCGGGCTATTACCTCAACATTACGCAATACGCACCCGAGCTGCTAGACCAAGTGCAAAACGGCCTGCCAGGCTGGCCCGAGCGCGTGAAGCTGATGCAGGAAAACTGGATTGGTAAATCTGAAGGCGTGCGCTTTGCTTTCCCGCATGACATCAAAGACGCTGCGGGCCAACTGGTGCAAGACGGCAAGATGTACGTCTTTACCACCCGCGCCGACACCATCATGGGTGTGACGTTTGTGGCTGTTGCGCCCGAGCATCCACTGGCCGTACGGGCAGGGGAGTTGAATGCTGCGCTGGCTGCAAAGATTGAAGCGCTCAAAGGCGGCGGCACGACGGAGGCTGAGCTAGCTACTAAAGAAAAAGAAGGTGTAGCTACAGGCTTGTTTGTGACGCATCCTTTGACAGGCGAAAAGATTGAAGTGTGGGTAGGCAACTACGTGCTGATGAGCTACGGCGACGGCGCAGTGATGGGTGTGCCTGCGCACGATGAGCGGGATTTTGCATTTGCCAAGAAATACAGTCTTGCGATTACCCAAGTCGTTGCAGTTGCAGGCAAAGATTACGATGTTGCAGCGTGGCAAGATTGGTATGGCGATAAGTCAAACACAACCAGTATTAGCTCTGCTCAATACAACGGTTTGAATTTCAAAGCCTGCGTTGATGCAGTAGTCACCGATTTGGTCGCCAAAAACCTCGGCGAGAAAAAAACCACGTGGCGTCTACGCGACTGGGGCGTGAGCCGCCAGCGCTATTGGGGCACACCGATGCCCATCATCCACTGCGATGAACATGGCGCAGTGCCAGTACCCGAGAAAGACTTGCCCGTGGTGCTGCCGCAAGACTGCGTGCCCGATGGCTCGGGTAACCCACTGCACAAGCATGTGGGCTTTCACGCAGGTGTGGTGTGCCCTGTGTGTGGCAAAGCAGCGCGGCGCGAGACGGACACGATGGACACGTTTGTGGACAGCTCGTGGTATTTCATGCGCTACTGCGACCCTAGCAACATCGACAAGATGGTGGCCGGTGGCACTGACTACTGGATGGGCGGTGGTGCAGGTGAGGGTGTGGCCAACAAAGGCATGGACCAGTACATCGGCGGCATTGAACACGCGATTTTGCACCTGCTGTATGCGCGTTTTTGGACCAAAGTGATGCGCGATCTGGGCTTGGTGAAGTTTGACGAACCGTTCACCAAGCTGCTGTGCCAAGGCATGGTGCTTAACCATGTGTACTCACGCAAAAGTGCCAAAGGAGGTATTGACTATTTTTGGCCGCACGAGGTTGAAAATCTTCACGGCGCAGACGGTAAGGTCAACGGCGCTAAGCTAAAAAGCGATGGCAGCGCGGTGGACTACGGCGGCGTAACGACCATGAGCAAGTCAAAAAACAACGGCGTTGACCCGCAAGATTTGATTGACCGCTACGGTGCTGATACTTCACGCCTGTATATGATGTTCACTTCACCGCCCGAGGCCACGCTGGAGTGGAACGACGCGGCGGTGGAAGGTAGCTACCGATTTTTAAAGCGCATATATAGCCTTGGTTTAAAGTTAAGTGCTATTGAAAATATAGCTGCTAGAGCAGGTTCTGCGGCTTCAATGGCCAATTTTAGTAAAAATTCTAGAGCTTTGCGCCTAGATATTTACACATTATTCAAGCAAGTAGATTACGACTATCAGCGCATGCAGTACAACACGGTGGTAAGCGGCGCGATGAAGTTGCTGAACGCGCTGGAAGACTTCAAAAGTGATGGTAGTGTAGACAGTGCTGAAGGTGACCACGCCGCGCTGGCTGAAGGCTACAGCATTTTGCTGCGCGTGCTGTACCCCGCCACGCCGCATATAAGCCATACGTTGTGGCAAGACTTAGGCTTTGCCAAGCTGCAAGGCGATTTGCTCGATGCACCATGGCCCACAGTGGACGAAGCGGCGCTTAAACAAGACGAGATTGAGCTGATGTTGCAAATCAACGGCAAGTTGCGTGGCAGTATGACCGTGCCAGCGGGCGCTACGAAAGAGGCGATTGAGAAAATGGCTTTGGGTAACGAGGCGTTTATCAAATACGCCGAGGGCGCAGCGCCTAAAAAGGTCATCATTGTGCCGGGCCGCTTGGTCAATGTGGTGGTATAGGCGTGGTGGTGTAAGCTTGGAATCTATGCGCGCCTTGATCAACTCCACCAATGCAACCAGCAGCGCGTCTGTAAAGCGCCGCAGCGTGCTGGTGCAGGGGCTGCGTGTGGGTATAGGGATAGGGGCGCTGGCAAGTACGGGGGCCGCGCTAACAGGGTGCGGCTTCAAATTGCGTGGCCCGCAGGTGTATGCGTTCAACAGTATTTTTATCAACGCACCAACGTCCGCGCTGGTGGCAGAGCTGGCGCGTGCTATTCAAAGCAATGGCGATGTGCGTGTGCTGACGGATGCCAAAGAACGTGCTAACGCCCAAGTGGCGATGGACGTACAAACCGACCAGCGCGAGAAAACCGTGGTGGGTGTGACCAGCAGCGGCCAGGTGCGCGAGTTTCAGCTGCGTATCAAATTCAAATTTACCTTGCGTGGCCAAAGCGGTAAAGACTTGCTGCCCGAGACTGAGATTTTGCAGCAACGCGACATCAGCTTTAACGAGACAGCCGTGCTGTCCAAAGAAGTTGAGGAGGCCACTTTGTACCGCAATATGCAAAGCGACATCGTGCAGCAAATTACGCGGCGGCTGGCGGCTGTGAAAGAGCTGTAGCGCCCGTTTACGCTCTTTTCAGGGTGGTTTTATAAGTGTTTTAGGCTTCTAACCCAAGTAAATCCTGCTCAAGCAGCTATTAAATTAATAGTAAATGTAATACATCAACTCCGTTCGGACTGAGCCTGCCCTAGTCTTCGCAAACCCTGGGGCAAGCTCAGGGCGAACAGAGGAAAGTTATTTTTTGGAAAAGCTAAAGTTGCCACCCTAGCTGCGCATCAAGGTACTTTTACCAAACAAACTCTCCACCAAATCCACTGCCAGCTCGGCCGTGCGGTTGCGAATATCAAAGGCGGGGTTCAGCTCCACAATGTCCAGCGACGACAAGCGGCCGGTGTCGGCCACCATCTCCATGCACAGCTGTGCCTCGCGGTAGGTGGGGCCGCCGCGCACGGTGGTGCCTACGCCGGG
>JAYSWJ010000042.1:0-14854 GCA_043718065.1 Polaromonas sp. | reverse complement strand
GCAGCGGCATAAAGGGGGAGCCCGCAGGGCGGAGGACAGCCGCGAAGCTGTTCACGCCAAGTGCCAAGGCGTGCACAGAACAGGCGTTGAAGGCACGCCGGGGTATTCCGAAGCCTACTTTCAGAGTGTTTTAGCCGTTGTAGGCCGCAGATAATGCTCAACCAGCTATGCAATTGATAGTGTTCACCAGCCCAACTGCAACCATAAAACGCGGGCTTTTCAAACCAAGCCAAGAATAATGTGACGAGTCGGGTTCGTCTCGATGAAAAATATGCAGCAAGGCGCGCGTTGTTGAAGCTAGCGCACCAAAGGCCACAATTCGCGCGTGTTTGCGGAATATTTTTCGCGAAAGAGATGCCCGGCTCGAGTCCAGCTCAGTCGGAGATACCGTTAGCCCAAAGACCAACTCAAAGTAGCGCATGCCAAACCAAACGACCAACTCAGAACATCGCACCCAAGCAAACTCACTTCACCGCCGCCTGATGCATCCGACTGGCCAGAAATATCAAGCTGGCCACCGTAATTAGCACGCACACCAGCAGAGGTATGGCTACTTGCATCGCGCCTAGGCCTTCGCCTCTCAACACCCGCAGCATCAACGTGTTTTGCGCCAGCGCAGGCACCCACAGATGCCAAGGCTCTTCGCCGCTTTGATTGAACAGCGACACCAGCGGCAGCACGCTGACCAGCAGCATTACCACCGTGCTGTTAGCCTGCGCTTCTTTAAAACTTTTGCAGCGAATCGCCACGGCCATCAGCAATGCCGATGCCGCCGCAGCGAACGGTAGCAGCACTAGTAAAAATAATGCCACCTCGTACAACCCAAACTGAAACATGGCCTGCAAAGTGTCACTGCGTAGCAGCCACTGCCCTGGCAAAAAGCTCAAGCAACTCAGCACCGCAATCAGCATGCTGACGGTGGCCACGGCACCCCATTTACCCACTGCCAGCACCCACGGCGGCACGGGATTCATCATGAGTGGCTCTAGCGAGCCGCGCTCGCGCTCTCCTGCCGTGGTGTCCAGCGCAGCATTTAAGGCACCCGTCACCACAGACAAAAGAATAAAAAATGCCAGCATCCCCGTATATTGCGCCGCCCGTGTTTGGTTACTGGCCAAATCACGTTCTTGCACTTTAATAGGCGACAGCAGTGTGACCGACACGCCGCGCAATGCCAAGCTTAAAGTAGCGCGTTCTTGGCTAAATTGCTTGAGCAGTTGCGCCACGCGCGGCACGCCAGATTCGCTTTGCTTGTTAGAGCTGTCGCTGACCACCTCTACCTCGGGCGCATCACCGCGCACCATGGCAGCCTCAAAGTCTGCTGGCACTACCACCACAGGATCGCCCAGTTTGGAGTCGCGCAGTTGCTGCTCGTAGTCCGGTGGTGCAGGCTTGACTTGCCAAGTTTGCCGCTGCATAAAATTGCGCAGGCTGGGCGCGTATTCCAGGCCCGCGACCAGTACCACACGCTGCTCGGCTTTGGCCTCCAGCGTGGACACCAGGCCAGACAGTGCCAGCAGCAGTAGGGGCCCCATCAGTACGCTAGAGGCTAGCACCACCATCAATGTGCGGCGGTCGCGCAACGCGTCTAGCAACTCTTTGCCAAATACGGCCCAAACTCTTACAGCCCAAGCTGTGGCAAGCAACTTCATGCTGGCAACTCCACATCCGGCGCGAAGGCCAGTGTGACAAACACTTCTTCAAAATCCGCCTGACCCGTGCGTTGGCACAGCTCATCTACCGTGCCGCTGGCTACCGTGCGGCCGTGCGCCATGATGACCACGCTGTCGCACAGGCGCTGCACTTCTTGCATGATGTGGGTTGAAAAAATAATGCATTTGCTACCGCCTTCTGGCGTGCTTAAAAACCGCAGCGACTCGCGCAGTGCGCGCGTGGCCAGCACGTCCAGCCCGTTAGTGGGCTCGTCCAGCACGATGTTGGCAGGGTCGTGTACCAGCGCGCGGGCCAGCGCGGTTTTCATGCGCTCGCCTTGGCTAAAGCCGTCAGTGCGACGCTCTAGCAGTAGGCGCATGTCCAGCATGTGGGCCAGTGCCTCGGCACGGGCGTGGGCAGCGTCACGGGTCATGCCATGCAGCTGGCCAAAATACACTATGTTCTCGCGTGCCGTCAGGCGTGGGTACAGGCCGCGCGCATCGCTGAGCAGGCCCATGCGCGCCACAGCTGCTTGCGGCTGGGTGGCAACGTCGATACCGTCCACCGTCATGCAGCCTGACTGCGGCTCGATGAGCCCAGCCAGCATGCGCAGAGTGGTGGTTTTGCCAGCACCGTTGGGGCCTAACAGTCCGGTGATCTGACCGTCAGGCGCTAATACGTTGGCATCGCGCACGGCGTGCACTTGCACGCGCGGCGAGCGTTTGAAGCTGAGCGACTTCAAACCTGCACTTAGATTTAATTTTTGCCGCGCTGCGGGTGCTGCAAACGAACGCGCGAGGTGTTCGATATGGATCATGGCGTAGTCAGTGCCGTGTTGGTCACTGGCATGAACGCTGGTGGCCTGGGAATCGTTTTTACGCAGCTAGCATCTATTGCAGTGGCCTGCGCGTCATTCTCACTGTCAATAAAGCGGTAGAGCACGTCGCGCATGCATTCCAGCGTCATCACGCCGTGCCCTGCATTGGGTACCACCACATGCTGGGCCTTGCTGCCCAATGCTTGGCTGATACGCGTACCGTGCCGCACAGGGGTCACGGGGTCTAGCCCGCCGCTGAGCACCAGCACAGGGGCGTTGCTAGCGGGTATGGTGTAGAAGGCATCGGCCACTGCGCCACGTGGCCAGTAGGCACAGGTGTCGATGTAGAGCTGGCCAAACTCACCACCAAAATCCGCACCCGGCTTGTCAGTAGATGTAGCCAGGCGAGGTATGTCCTCAGCACACACTACCGACAAATGCATGCCAAGCGCTAACCGATCAGACTTGTTGCTAGCCAGCGCGCCACTCAGCCCCATCAGCGCATCGTATCGGCCCTGCTTGGCCTGGGTAATGGCGTAGGGCAGGGCCGAGGTGAGTGCGGGGGAGTACAGTGGCCCGCGTACACTGCCCAGTACCATCTCGCGCGTTAGTGTCAAACGCTCCTGTGCGCCAGTCAACGGGTGCGTTAGGGTGACGGCTTGGGGCAGTTGGGCCAGCAATGCCGCCCAGTCGCCACGCAGCTTAGGGTAGGCTTTTAGGCAGCTGGTATCTTGTTCACACGAGGCTAGCAAGGCATTGAACGCGCTCTGGCTGTCGGTCGACACACTGGCAGGCAAGGCAATGTCGGGCGGGGCCACACCGTCGATGACCATGCGGCGCACTTGCTGCGGGAACTGGCGCGCATACTCTAGCGCCGCCCGCGTGCCATACGACCCGCCGATCAGGTTAACGCGCTGCGCACCCAATGCGCCTCGCACGGCATCGATATCTTGCATAGCCAACGACGTGGTGAAAAAGCGCAAGTCACCATAAGGCAGCTTTTGTAGCAGGCCCAAGCATTGGCGCATCAGCGCGCTGCGCCGCACGGGGTCAAGCTGCTGGGCCAGTGGGCTACGCTGGTCGTCATCGCACTGCAGTGGTGCTGACCGCCCCGTGCCGCGCTGGTCTACAAACACCAAATCGCGCCGATTGTTCAAACGACGCAGCTACTTAGTAAGCGGTGGGGCCAAGTTAATCGCGCTTTGCCCTGGGCCACCGGCTAATAAAAACACAGGGTCTGCCAGTTTGCGGCGCGCCAGTGCAGGCACCACAACGTAATGCACGTCAATCTGCGCGCTTTTAGGCTGATCGGGGTTCAATGCGCGCTGCACGCTACCGCACTGCACCTGGGTACTAAAGCCTGCCACACGGCAGGGGCTGAGGGCTTGGGCAGCGGTGGCCGTTGAAAATGACAATAAACTGCCAAGCACGGCGCTTAGCAAATATCGTGATAAGTCTTGGTGATTTGGTAGTGCAAGACAATGTAAAAACATGCAAATGATTCTAAAGGCTTAAATAAGTATTACGGGTGCGGGTCTGAAAATGTTAGTAACTTGGTACTCAGCTTTAAGCTAAGTTAAAGAAACGCCAGCAAAGCGGTAATTTTTGAACTGTGCTGTGGGTTGAAGTGTTACCATGGTGCTACCTAATGGAGCCAACCCATGACCACCACCACATCGCTCAAATTGCCCGACGCTCTTAAAGAGCAAATTGCCATCACCGCCGCGCGCGAAGGTAAAACAGCGCATGCCTTGATGGTGGATACGCTGCAAACCGCCATGGACGATGCAGCATTGCGCCAGCAGTTTTATGCCGATGGCGAGGCTTCATATCAAGACATGTTGCGCACGAATATTTGTTATGACGGTGAGGACGTATTCACCTGGATGCGCGCTAAAGTCAAAGGCGAAAACCCATCCTGGCCACAAGCCAGACCATACCGTATGGGTCAGCCCATGCGGCCTGATGCAGTCAAAGTGTCATCACTTAAAGCCAGCGCGCAATCAAAACCTCTAAAAACGCGAGAGGGTCAATGACTGGCTTGGTCATATTGGATGAGGCAGGCCAAGATATTCAACGCCTCACAGAATTTTTGCTCGCGCAGCATCCAGAAGATGCAGTAGGGCTTGTTGAAATTATTGTCAGCGCGTTGAAAATTTTGCAGCAACACCCTGAGATAGGCCGACCTAACAAATTACCTCTGCGTGAGTTAGTAATTTCGCGTGGAAAGTCGGGTTATTTGGCGTTGTACTGGTTTAATCAGCTAGAAGACCGCGTTGAAGTTATACGTATTCGCCATCAACGCGAATCTGGCTATAAAAGTTATTGAGAAATTGACTGTGACCCCTACACCCCCCAAACCCCTCCCCGAAGGCCTGCACCTGGACACGCTGGCCGTGCGCATGTCGGTAGACAAATCACAATACGGCGAGAACTCGGAGGCGCTGTACCTCAGCTCTAGCTTCACCCAGCCTGATAGCGAGACCGCCGCGCGCCGCTTTGCAGGCGAAGAAGACGGTTATGTGTACAGCCGCTTTACCAACCCCACGGTGACAGCGATGGAAAAGCGCCTAGCTGCACTGGAAGGCACCGAGGCTTGCATTGGCACCAGCAGCGGCATGAGCGCAATATTGCTGCTGTGCATGGGCTTGCTGAAGGCAGGCGACCATGTGCTGTGCTCGCGCTCGGTGTTCGGCAGTACGATTAAATTAATCGGCACTGAGTTTGCCAAATTTGGCGTGGAGTCGTCCTTTGTCAGCCAAACCGATGTAGCCGAGTGGAAGGCCGCCATGCGCCCCAACACCAAGCTGCTAGTGGCCGAAACGCCTACCAACCCACTAACCGAGGTGTGCGACATTCAGGCACTGGCCGACATAGCGCACAACGCGGGTGTACTGCTGGCCGTAGACAACTGCTTTTGCTCACCAGCGCTGCAAAAACCCGTGCTGTTTGGCGCTGACATCATCATCCATTCGGGCACTAAATATTTAGACGGGCAGGGCCGCGTGATAGCGGGTGCGCTGTGCGGTAACGAGCAACTGATTAAAGAAAAATTTATCCCTGTGATGCGCAGCGCGGGCATGAGCCTGTCGCCTTTTAACGCGTGGGTGGTGCTCAAAGGCATGGAGACGCTGGGCATCCGCATGGAGGCGCAAAGCGCACGTGCATTGCAGATGGCCACCTGGCTAGAAGCGCACCCGCAGGTGCAGCGCGTGTACTACCCCGGCCTGCCCAGCCACCCCCAGCACGCACTGGCCATGCGCCAGCAAAACGCCAACAGCACAGGCCTGGGCGGCGCGGTGCTGAGCTTTGAGGTGAAAGGCAACTCGCCCGAGCAACTGCGCAAAAACGCCCACCATGTCATCGACAGTACGCAACTTATGTCGGTCACCGCCAACCTAGGCGATGTGAAAACCATCATCACCCAGCCCGCCAGCACATCGCATGGCCGCTTGACCGAAGCGCAGCGTTTGGCCGCTGGCATCACCCAAGGTATGGTGCGTGTGGCAGTGGGTTTAGAGCACTTGGGCGATTTGCAGGCTGACCTGAACCGCGGCTTTGATACCTTGCCTTAAATAGCGGTTGCAAGGGTTAAATTTTTAAGTAAATAGGCCAGTAACCCAAGTAAATACTGCTCAAGCAGCTATTAAATTTATAGTAATCCATCATCGAAGAAACGCATGACTACGACCCGCACACCCATCCGAACCAGGATTGCCCCATCCCCCACCGGCTTCTTGCATTTAGGCACAGCCCGCACTGCGCTGTTTTGCTGGGCGTTTGCGCAGCACCACAAAGCACTGGGCCAAGATGTGCAATTTATTTTGCGCATTGAAGACACCGACGAGGCCCGCTCAACCCAGGCTGCCGTCGACCAAATTATCGACGCCATGGACTGGCTGCAGCTAGGCTACGACGAAGGCCCGTTCTACCAAATGCAGCGCATGGCGCGCTATCGTGAGGTGATTGCGCAAATGTTGCGTGAAGGCACCGCCTACCACTGCTACACCTCACCCGCCCAGCTAGACGCCATGCGCGAAGCGCAAAAAGCACGCGGTGACAAACCCCGCTACGACGGCACCTGGCGTCCCGCGCCAGGCAAGGTGCTACCCACGCCGCCCGCTGGCGTGCAGCCCGTAGTGCGCTTTGCCAACCCGGTGGATGGCGACGTGACCTGGCTAGACACCGTCAAAGGCAGCATCACCATCAGCAACAAAGAGCTGGACGACTTGATCATTGCCCGGCCCGTGACAGTTGAAGCGGCAGCAAAAGGCGAAACCGTCGGCACACCCACGTATAACTTTTGCGTGGTGGTAGACGACCTGGACATGCGCATCACCCATGTGATTCGTGGTGACGACCATGTCAACAACACGCCGCGCCAGATTAATATTTTGAAAGCGCTGGGCGCAGACCTGCCGCAGTACGGCCATGTGCCCATGATCCTTGGGCCTGATGGCGAAAAGCTGTCCAAGCGCCACGGCGCAGTCAGCGTCACCCAGTATCGCGACGCCGGTTATTTGCCCGAGGCCATGGTGAACTACCTGTCTCGCCTAGGCTGGAGCCACGGCGACGACGAGCTGTTTAGCGCAGCGCAACTGACCAGCTGGTTTGACGGCGCGCACCTGGCCAAAAGCCCCGCACAGTGGGAGGCCGCCAAGTTAAACTGGGTTAACTCACATTACATGAAGCTGGCCAGCGACGAGCGGCTGGCCGCGCTAGTAACTGTGCAATTATCAAACCGCGAAAGCGGGGCCATCACCCCAGACGACCGCTTGCCGCAGATCTGCGCGCTGTTTAAAGACCGTTGCGACACCACAGCCGCGCTAGCCACGTGGGCCGCAGCCTTCTACACCACGCCCCAGCGCAACGCCGACGAGTATGCCTTGCACGTGACCGAGGCGGTCAAACCTGCCATCGCCGTGCTGTGCAGCAAACTAAAAAACTGCGCTTGGGACAAAGCTAGCTTGGCCGCGGCTATCAAAGAAACTCTGCTTGAGGCTGGCCTAAAAATGCCCCAGCTAGCCATGCCTGTGCGCGTTTTGCTGATGGGCAAAGCGCAAACCCCGTCGCTGGACGCGGTGCTGCTGCTGTGCGGTAGGACAATCGCTCTAGAGCGGTTGCACGAGGCCTGATTTTCACGCTATAATTCAAGGCTCAGCAGTTTGCTGGCGGAGTTTTTCTCAGGCCGGTTTATGAAGACGCAAGTTGATGTAAACAAGTCGAGAAACCTTCTGAAAAAGCTTAAATTTTGATAGAAGTTTTAGGTTTTTACGGGGGTATAGCTCAGCTGGGAGAGCGCTTGCATGGCATGCAAGAGGTCATCGGTTCGATCCCGTTTACCTCCACCATCAAATTGTTGAACGGTAGTAAGCAAAAGGTTTTGCAAAGGTTTTTGACCCCATCGTCTAGAGGCCTAGGACATTACCCTTTCACGGTAAGTACCGGGGTTCGAATCCCCGTGGGGTCGCCAAATATTTAGTAACTGACTAGGTATTTTGGTTTGAAGAGAGTTTAAAGTTTAGCAATAAGCTTTTAGGAGTGGTAGTTCAGTTGGTTAGAATACCGGCCTGTCACGCCGGGGGTCGCGGGTTCGAGTCCCGTCCGCTCCGCCAACATCAAAAGCCTCGCAGGTGAACAACCTGCGAGGCTTTTTTCTTGCCTGCATGTATATATCACCAGTCAAGCGTGCACTGCGCTCAACCCGCCTTGCCCCAGCGCAGCAAACCCGTACTTAGTGCTGTGCCCAGCACGATGACTGCGCCACACACCAGCATTGCGGGCGTCACTGCCTCGTTTAAAAACACAGCGCCGTAGCCCACCCCAAACACCGGGATTAAAAAGGTAACGGACGATGCGCGGGCTGGGCCTGCAGTGGCGATGATGCGAAAGTACAAAATATACGCCAGCGCGGTGCAAAACAGTGCTAGCAGTGTGATAGCAAGCCACGCACGGCCACTGGGGTTTTGCGCAGGCAGATGCGTAACAGCGGGCAATAGCAAAAACAGCGCCGCGCCTATTTGGCTGCCTGTGGCGCTGGCCAGGGGTGGCACGCCGGTGAGGTATTTTTTGGCATGGCTGGCGGCTATGCCGTAGCACAGCGTGGCTACCAAAGTGGCCAACACCGCCAGGCCGGCCAGGCTGGGCGACGCAGCGCCTGCCTGAAAGGTGGCTTTGTCCCACGCCAGCGCGGCCACGCCGGCAAAGCCAATGGCCAGGCCCAGCAGCCGAACAGGCGCGGGCCTGTCGTGCAGCCACAGCCAGGCCACCAGCGCAGCCCACAGCGGGGTAGTGGCGTTCAAAATAGACGCCAGCCCGGTGTTAATGTGCAGCACCGCAAAGCCAAACAGCACAAACGGCACGCCGCTGTTCAGCGCGCCCACCAGTACTACCGTGCGCCACTTGGCCCGCAGCGCGGCCCACTGGCCGCGCCACAGCAGCAAAGGCAGCAAAAATACGGTTGCCAGCAGCACCCGCAAAAAAGCCGTGGCAAAAGGCCCAAACTCAGACGCGCCCATCTTCATCAGCAAAAACGAGCCACCCCACATAGCGGCCAGCAAAATAAATTCAAACGCAGTAGCAAATTTCATAAGCCCTAGTATGCTCTAAAAAACATAGCTGCTTGAGCAGGATTAATGCTGTCTACAGGCTTGATTGATGCATAAAACAAAGCGTTTTTCTAGGCAGCCAAGGCCAGCTCTGGCCGCAAGGCGGCAGCGTTTTCTAGCTGCAGCAGTGCTTTTTTGCGCTCGAGCCCGCCTGCGTAGCCCGTTAGCGCGCCGGTAGCGCCCAGCACGCGGTGGCAGGGCACGATGATGCTTATCGGGTTGCGCCCCACGGCAGCGCCCACGGCGCGCATGGCGGCAGCATTGCCGATACCTTTGGCAATGCTGCCGTAGCTGACCACTTGGCCGCACGGTATGGCCAGCAGGGCGCGCCATACCGCTTGTTGGAAGGCAGTGCCCGCTGCCAGGTCTAGCGGCAGGTCGAATGCGCTGCGCTGGGCTGCAAAGTATTGGGCAAGTTGCTGGCGTGCTTGGTCAATAAACGGGCTGGGCGCTACAGGCCAGCCGCTGGCATCAGGCCTGTGTTTTTGGCCGTCAAACCACATGCCGCACAGGCCGCGCGGTGTGGCGGCCAGCAGCAGCGGGCCCCACGCGCTGTGTATGGTTTGTTGTACTGGAATGTGGGTAGTTTTCATAGTTAAATAGGCTTTCTAGGCCGTAGAACCTGCTCAAGCAGCTATGGAATTAATAGTGTTAAATATGTGTGATGACTTCGACAAGCTCAGTCCGAACGGGGTTGAATTCAGTCCGAACGGGGTTGAATTCAGTCCAATCGGGATGCAATTCAATTCGAGTGGCGTTGAACTCAGTAGATGCGGGGTAAATTTTTTCATGGCGACTTTGCCAATGTTTGCCACGCCCGCAGTACTGCGTAGCTGCGCCAGGGCCGCCAGGCTTGTGATGCAGCCTCGGCCGCGCGGGCTGGATTTTTCTCGCCGCGCAGGCCTAGCGCGTTGTGCAGCGCCACGTCGCCAGCGGGGAAGGCATCAGGCCAGCGCAGTGCGCGCATGGCGATGTACTGGGCTGTCCAGTCGCCAATGCCGGGCAGGGCTTTGAGCTGGTCGATGGTTTGCAGCGCGCGGGCGGGGGTGTTCAGGTCTAGCTGGCCGCTGTCTACCGCCTGCGCCAGCGCGATGATGGCGGCTTGGCGCTGGCGCACGATGCCCAGCACGCCCAGCGCGTCGGGCGAAGCGTGCGCTAACACAGCGGGTGTGGGGAACAGGCGGGTAAGCTGCGGGCAGGGCGCAGCAGTTGACGCAGAAAGTGATGTAGCAGGTGATGCAGAAAGTGATGCAGAAAGTGACGCAGAAAGTGACGTAAAAGGTGACATAGCAAATGGCTCGCCAAAAGCATGCGCAATACGCTTTGTAAACGTGCAAGCCGCCGCCACCGTTACCTGCTGGCCCACAATGGCGCGCACCGCCACCTCAAACCCGTCCACACAGCCCGGCACGCGAATGCCCTCAGTGCCCGCAAAGTGCGCGCCCAGCACCGCGTTAATGGCTGCGGGGTCAGCGTCCAGGTCTAGCGCGGCGCGCATGCGGGCTATCACCGTGGGCAGCACGCAGCGCAAGCTGTCGCTCACATCTAGCTGCACCACGCAGCGCGCCTCGTCAAAGTGCCATTGCAGCCACCCAGCAACATTATGAGAGTCATTTTTAAGGCTAAAAGTGCGGGTAACCCAAGTAAATCCTGCTCGAACAGCTATATTTTCTATAGTATCTATTTGCCGTTGGCGCAAAAAATCAAGCATCGCTTGCACATCGTACGGCGGGCGGTAGGCTAGCTGCACGCGGGTGCTGCCGGTATCCATGTTGCCTGCTGAGCTAGCTGGCAGCTTAGAAGAAGACCGCAACATCGACGGCGCTGCAGACGCCGCCCCCTCACGCCGCAGCCGCGTAGGCACCAGCCGGTAGTGCTGCACAAACGCTGTGTTAAACCGCCGCAAGCTGCCAAAGCCGCTGGCCACCGCCACATCGGCCATTGGCATGCGCGTGTCGGTTAGCAGCTGCTTGGCGCACAGCAAGCGCCGCGTTTGCAGGTATTGCACCGGCGACACGCCCAGGTGCGCCTCAAAAATCCGCCGCAAGTGCCTGTCGCTCACCCCCAGCTTGGCTGCCACCTGCGCCACGCTGGGCAAAGCCAACTGGCCCGCGCTAGATGTAGGGTCGTCCCACAGCCGCGCCGCCTGCAGCGCCAGCGTGTGCGACGCGTCTTGCGTAGACCATATCAGCGAATGCGGCGCCAGCTCGGGCCGGCAGCGCAGGCACGGCCGGTAGCCAGCGGCTTCAGCCTGCGCCGCATGCGCCACAAACCGGCAATTCTCCCGCTTAGGCGCTTTTACCCGGCACACCGGGCGGCAGTAAATACGCGTCGTCGTTACGCAGGTAAAAAAGCAGCCATCAAACCGCGCGTCGCGGCTAAGGGCGGCCTGGTAGTAAATATCGGCAGAAGCATCATCAGAATACAGCGTCATAGGGGCATGATACGCCGAAGTGAGATCTAAATTAGCCGTTTTCGGACATGCGATTAGTGCTGCTAGCACGCCAGCCGCACTAGCCTTTCGTGTTGACCAGTGCCTGCTTTGCACATTCTTCAATATAGTCAAACGCCTCGGTTTTGACTGCATCTGTATACTTTTTTCTTTTATTCTTTGAAATCACGCCGCCTTGGTCTAGGGCTGCGCAGATCAACTCATGCAGCGTTTGATTGCGAATGTCATAGCGAGCGTTGACTTTACTGTAGACCGTGTCAAAGCACGCGATATAGTGCGTTTCTTGCCGCAGGTCTACCTCTAGCGCTTGCTCTGCCATCAGCAGGCCAAATTCAGCGCATGCGGTGGCGTCCCAGTAGCGGTATATCGAATCTTTGCCCTTGAACGCAAACGTAAACTGATCGCCATCTATCCACCGCACATCCCATTGTGTGCGGGCAGGCTTTGAAAACGCCTGCAGCGTTGCAAGGTAGTGGTCTTCATTACGCTTCATGGCGATAGACACCGGTAGCAACCGTCCAAGCTCCAGCCGCCCAGACTGGCATAGCGCTTGATGGAACAAAAAGCGTGATACGCGGCCATTGCCATCCATAAACGGATGCAGATACACAAACCCAAAAGACAACACAGACGCGGCAATAATCGGATCAATCTGCTGGGGTAGTGCAGTGGCTAAAGCCGTGAACTTGGGCATCAGCTTGTCCAACAACTCGGGCGTAGGCGGCACATAGCTGACGCTACCGGCACCACGCAGGCCGCCCCTGCGCAGCCAGTTTTGTTCTGCGCGGTAAGCCAATGCGCGGTCTTGGGCCGAGTTCACTACACCCGATTGCAGACTGCATAAATACGCCTCGCTTAAAGGCGCTTTTTCGTGCGCTGCATGCAGCAGCGCCACAAAAGCTTCTGCTCTGCTTTGGCTAGGCACCTGCTGTTCAATAGCAAAAGAATGCTCTGTCTCGCTAAGGTAAGCCCATGTCAAAGTGCGGTCCGCGCTTTGGGCGCCTATCTGCGCAATGAAATCTGCCGTACGGCCCAATATGTTCGATGCAACCCCTGCCTGTATGGTGGGCGTACGCTCTACTGTGGCGCAATAGTCCAGTGTGCCCAAGCCATTAAAGTCAACGCGCCACTTGCTGTTGCGCGTTGACGGCCCCGTAATGTACTGATCGGGGTCAAACAACATGCTGTACGGCCCGCTAACAGTTGGCAAGCCCTCTAGCACCATCCCCGTAAAGTGCTCCCGTAAATAGCACACCTTGCGAACCAATGCACTGTTGGGCGTAGCGTGAATCGCCTGCAACAAATCCTGTGGTGCAATCTGCGGGACAGCCTCAGCCAGCACCTGCAGATTAGTCCCCTCATGCTTGAGTGCAAACAGCACATGGTCTAACACACTGTCAGTTTGCGGTGACACATGGTCTGGCACTAGCAGCCCATCTGGCCTACGGATAATGCTGCGCACAGGCCCAACCGACGTTACCCGGCCAGGCATAAACGCACTCAAACCCAGTGCATCACAAAGATGGGCATAGCCGATAAGTCTGGTCATGTAAGTTGCCTGTGGCGCAAGAAAAATTATATGGCTACAAATGCGGTCATAAAATTATCTGCAAATGCATATTTTTATACAAAACACACGTTTTGCACAGAAAATTATCACAATTGCTGAAAACAAGGTAACCACAAAAACTACCACCACCTGCATCGCATAGGCTGTAAACCAGCATTATTTTGCGAGTGTTTTGGCTGTTCTAGCCCGTAGATCCTGCTCAAGCAGCTATGCAATTAATAGTAAAAAAGCCAATAGCAAAACCCGTATCAATAAACCAGGTAGCCATGCTTTAACGACCCCGGATATATTCTTCGTAGCTCACCGAATAATCAGCCGGTAAGTCCAGGTTCATACCGAGCGCGGTTTTTAAAAAGCTTTTGCCCGCCTTCTGGGCAGGCCGTACTATTACCTCTACCTCCTCGCCCGGCACCAAGCGTGCGTCGACAATATGCACAGCGTGGTGTGCATCGACACGGATTCTTTCGGTAATGACAGCATTCATAGTGGTTCTCCATAGCGCGGTTTGTATGCACCTGAGTTTAATTGTATGCCTCATGCCCCAAAAGCGTCTGCACGCCGTGGGCCTTGATATCTTCAGTCGCAGCCCCACCCTACAATTTGCGTTGCGTACATGTCGTCAAACTGATCTGCGGCAAATCAGCCGCCACCCTGCAGCACGCCCCTATATTTGACCTGGCCTGGAGCCAAGCCGTAGGCGGCGGCTACAACCTGGTGCCCACACCCGACTATTACACCCTTAGCCCCAAGCGCCGCGCCTTTCTTACCCACATCGCCAAAACCCCCGGCCAAAGCATCTACCAAGCGGCCAAAGACCTAGGCATGCAGTACCGCCGCGCCCACGACCATGCCCAGTGGCTAGCCCAAACAGGAAAAATCCGCACTGTAGAAGCTACGCACAACGGTAGGCGTAAGAAGAAGCTGTTTCCGCCAAGCAAGCGTGCACATATCGCTGTGTAAAAGACTACCGCCCGACAGCTAATATGTGCTGTTGCTGCGGGTGGCTTGGGTGCTGCAGTTAGTACTACTAGGGCGTTTTCTCTTGCCGGGTAACTATCGGCACGTAGCCAAACTCTAGCCCCGCAGGCGGCGTAACGACCAGTTTAGGGTCTAGGCTAGCCAGCTTTCCTGTGGTGGGGCCAGGCAGGTAGTTTTGGTCAATTTTCCAAGACTTGTGCAGCTTTTCCACCCGCAGTTGCATTTGCTCCCGCTCTGCTGCAGTTAAATCTGCATTCAGCAGCGCTGGCTGGTCTGCAAAACGGTACCAGTAGTAGGTAACAGTACTGCCGTCGCCCAGCTGGGCTTTAAAGGGACCTACCCCCTTGGCTGGCCCCGGAGTTTTCCATGAGGCCACAGCGTTTACAAATCTCGCATCGTCTAGCGGGGTGGTGTACGCTGGCGGATTTTGTGGCAATGCACGTTTAAACTCTACCGTTTTTAACCCAGTCTCCGCCGGTACATCGCTGGGCTGCACTGCAGCCCAGGTAGGGTTGCCTGTAGCTTTTTTCACCAGGCGATAGTACTCCGGCATGGTTACCATCGGGTTGCTGGTGGAACCTGTTTTTGACGCTAATGGTGAAATCCATTTAAAACCGAACGTATTGGAACTGACAGCGGAAAATTTTGCGAAAGAGTTCCAATCTATCTCGTAGTGTGGATCATCTTTGCCCACCGGAGTTATGCCCCAATTTGTCCCCCCTTCGTTAGCGTAGGCCATTTCGCTGGCCCCTTTCATGTCGATCACACCGCTGGCG
>JAYSWJ010000041.1:0-2286 GCA_043718065.1 Polaromonas sp. | reverse complement strand
AGCTTGGATTGCTAGTTAACTTTCATGCTTTTCCGGTAGTTAAAGGCATCCACAGAATGGTTAATAAACTATGAAAGCCACGCAACAAAATTTTGGCTGTTTTTCGGTTTTATTTCGCGTCTTTCGCGCAACCTTAGCGCCCTTCGCGTCCGGAAGTCCGCTCCCGTCCTCCGCCAAGTCAAGGAGCCAGATATGAAACTCTTGATGATCGACAACTACGACAGCTTCACCTTCAACATCGTCCAATACCTCGGCGAGCTGGGTGCACAAGTCACCACGCTGCGCAACGACGAAGTGACTGTGGATGAACTAGACCAGCAATTCAAAGCTGGTAAGTTTGAAAGACTTTGCATCTCCCCCGGCCCTTGCTCGCCAAACGAGGCAGGCATCAGCGTAGCAGCTATCAAGCACTTTGCTGGCAAGCTGCCCATCTTAGGTGTGTGCCTGGGCCACCAGGCCATTGGCGCGGCGTTTGGCAGCAAAATCATCAGGGCGCAGCAGCTGATGCATGGCAAGACCAGTGTGATCACCACCACCCAAGAGGGTGTGTTCAAAGATTTGCCCCAACAGTTCACTGTCAACCGCTACCATTCACTGGCGATTGAGCGCAGCACCTGCCCTAAAGAATTGGTAGTTACAGCTACCACCGATGATGGCGAGATCATGGGGGTGCGCCACAGCGGCTACGCGCATAACGTGCGCATCGAGGGTGTGCAGTTTCATCCCGAGAGCATTTTGACGGAGCATGGGCACGCTATGCTGAATAACTTTTTGCTGTAAGGTGCGTTATGGCGGACTTGGGCATTCAAAACATCGGTCTCTTCATCTTGGCAGGCTGGGCGCTGAACTTGACTCCTGGGCCTGACGTGTTTTACATGATCACCCATTCACTTAAAAGTGGTTGGCGCGCAGGCGCGGTGGCGGCGGCCGGCATTACTGCTGGTTGCTTTGTGCATGTGGCTGCCGCCACCTTGGGCTTGAGCGCGCTGATCACCGCGTCGGCCACGGCATTCAGCGTCATCAAATGGATTGGCGCTGCGTATTTGGTCTATGTGGGCTGGAGCATGCTGACCAGCAAGGCGCCTAACATCAACCCGTTGGTGATGCCCTTGCAAACCGGATCACCTGCTCAGATTGAAACACCTTTGCAGGCTGAGCCAACCGTGCAAACGAATTACCGCAAAATTTTTACGCAAGGTTTTTATACCAACGTGCTCAACCCCAAAGTGGCACTGTTCTTCTTGGCCTTTTTGCCACAGTTCATCAGCCCTACAGCAGCGCAACCTTGGCTCGCGTTCTTGGCGCTGGGCGTACTGTTTAACGTCAACGCCATTCCAGTGAACTTAGGCTACGTTACATTGGCCGCATGGGTTAGCCAGCATAGCGCCGTGCTGCAGCGCGGCATGCACTGGCTAGAGCGCGCAGCGGGGGCTTTGTTTATTGGCTTTGGTATTAAATTAGCATTCAGCGAGGGTGCAAAATAACGCCATGACTACTTTACCCACCATCGACCTGCGCAGCGACACCGTCACGCGCCCCACCGCCGCCATGCGCGAGGCCATGATGGCCGCGCCACTGGGCGACGATGTGTTTGGCGACGACCCCACAGTCAACGCGCTGCAAGACAAAATTGCCGCCATGCTCGGCTTTGAGGCCGCGCTGTTCACGCCCACCGGCACACAAAGCAATTTTTGCGGCATCTTGGCGCACTGCCAGCGGGGCGACGAATACATCGTAGGCCAAATGGCGCACACCTACCGCTGGGAAGGCGGTGGCGCGGCCGTGCTGGGCAGCGTGCAGCCCCAACCGCTGGCGCATGCGGCCGATGGCTCGCTGCCGCTGGTCGAGATTGAAGCGGCCATCAAACCCGACGACGCGCACTTTGCCAAAACCCGCCTGCTCACGCTGGAAAACACCATCGGCGGCAAGCTGCTGCCCATTAGCTATGTGCAAGCGGCCACGCAACTGGCCAAAAGCAAAGGCCTGGCCACGCATTTGGACGGTGCACGTTTGTTTAATGCGGCAGTGGCGCAGGCGGCGGCGATTAAAACCGATCCTCGCGCTGAGGCCAAGCGTATTGCAGGCTGTTTTGACTCAGTCAGCGTATGCTTTAGCAAAGGCCTGGGCGCACCGGTAGGCTCGGCCCTGTGCGGCAGCAAAGCGCTGATCCAAAAAGCCCACCGCATCCGCAAAATGGCCGGCGGCGGCATGCGCCAAGGCGGCATCTTGGCGGCAGCCGCCATCTACGCTTTAGACCACCACATTGACCGCATGGCCGACGACCAC
>JAYSWJ010000005.1:0-16341 GCA_043718065.1 Polaromonas sp. | reverse complement strand
GCCCATCTTTGTCTTCATGGCTCATTTGACTTAGATTGAGTAGGCCTTTCATGCTGTGTATTTTGACATACTCGTGTGAGGGACCTGAGTAGTTACCTTTTCACAGTGTTTTAGGCTATTTAGCCCGTAGAACCTGCTCAATCAGCTACTATTTTTATAGTAACGATGTACTTTATTTTGCTCAGATTTAACAGATACCCTGTGCATAAAAAAAGCCACTCGAAGGTGGCTTTTTTTATGCAAGAACTAGAAGATTAGTTCAAAGCAACTTTCTTGTCGCCCTTGTAGGTGTACAGGGTCATGGATGGGTTCTTCAGTTCGCCGTTTGGCTCGAACTGCACCGTGGTGGTCACGCCTTTGAAGTTGGTTTTGCCAATTTCAGCGGTGTAGACTTTAGGGTCGGTGCTGTTGGCACGCTTCATAGCGTCAACCAAGACAAACACTGCGTCGTACACGTACGGGCTGTAAACTTGGAACTGCTTAGGGTACTTGGCTTCGTAGCGCTTCATCCAAGCGTCGCCGCTTGGCATTTTAGCCAATGAAGCGCCGCCTTCAGCGCAGATCACGTTCTCTAGCGTTTTGGCGCCAGCAGCTTGCTTGATCAGGTCGTTGGTACAAATGCCATCACCGCCGAAGTACTTTTGCTTGGTCAAACCTAGTTGCTCCATCTGGCGCAGCATAGGGCCAGCTTGTGGGTCCATACCGCCGAAGAACACAGCGTCTGGGTTCTTGGCTTTGACCGCAGTCAAAATGGCCATGAAGTCAACAGCTTTGTCGGTGGTGAACTGCTCGTCAACAATCGTCATGCCTTTTTCTTTGGCTGTTTTCTTGAACACTTCAGCTACGCCTTGTCCGTAAGCGGTACGGTCGTCAATCACAGCGACGGTCTTGAGTTTCAGGCCGTCAGCAGCGTAGAAAGCCAAGCCAGCGCCTAGGGCGTTGTCGTTAGCCAGCAAGCGGAAGGTGGTTTTGTAACCAGGCTTGGTCAAGTTAGGGTTGGTAGCAGACGGGGTGATGTGGGGAATACCGCACTCATTGTAAATTTTGGACGCTGGAATGGTGGTACCAGAGTTCAGGTGACCAGCTACGCCGTTAACTTTAGCATCGCACAATTTTTGTGCGGCGGCTGCGCCCTGTTTTGGATCAGCTGCGTCGTCTTCAGCAACTAGTTCAAACTTGATCTTTTTGCCACCGATAACGATGTTTTGGGTGTTCAAGTCTTCTATGGCCATGCGGGCGCCGTTCTCGTTGTCCTTGCCGTAAGCGGCTTGGGCACCAGAGATAGGTGCTACGTGACCGATTTTTACAACGGCCATGTCTTGTGCAGACGCTACGCCTGCGATGGTAGCCAATGCGGCCAATACGGTTAGTTTCAATTTCATGTAAAAACCCCTAAAGGATAAGATAAACAAAGTCGTCAGAACAGTTGAAAGTATTAAATTTACCCAACGGCCTGTACGATACTGCAAAACGCGCGCCAACATGTCTAGGATGACGCAAAATTCCTAGGGGTTTTCACGATCAACTCGTTATCTGTAGCCAGATTTGTCGCTCAGTTCTTTGTCTAATGCATCTTGCAGGGCCTGTGCCAAGGTGTCGGTGACGACACTTTCTATAGCAGGACCCAGCTCTTTTGCAATGGCGTTAGCATGCGACAGTGCCACCGTAGCTACCGCTTCGCGCACTTGGCGCTCTAGTGACGACGCGATGTGCCGCATAACGCGGTCAGTCACATCTTGCAACACACGTTGCTGAATTTGCGAGAACAGTGCATCTGTAGATGTAGGTTGTGCGGTCGCTGTTGCGTCTGTGGCAGCTTCTAGGCTGGTTTGCGCTAGGGGTGCCATAGCAGACTGCACCACATGGGTGAGCGTGGGGACAAACTGGTGAGGAGGTTTTTGCATGGGCACAAAGTGGTGTGAGATCGGCAATTTTATTAATGAGCCAGGTTCAAGTCGTGGCGGGTAATGTCTAGCCCCAAGCTGGTGTAGTACTTCCAGCGCGCTCGCGCGGCTTGGCGATCGGCATCGCTTTGGTCTACCACTTCTATAACCCGGTCAAATCGCTCAAAGCCTTGCGGCACTTGGGTGCCCAGATTAACCAGCACGCCGAATCCATCGGCTTGCTGCGCATCGTCGCACAGCAGCACGGGGCTGCGGGCACTGTCAAAGGGCGTGCAGGGTGCCCGCACATGGGCCACAAACTCTAGCTGGCTAAAGGTCCACAGCGCTAGGTCTAGCGGCCCCAGTAGCTCGGGCGGGGCCAGCACCGCTACGCGCGCGCCGCCTGCGGTGGCTTTGCGTAGCAGCCTGCAGGCGTAGGGCACTTTACTGGGTGCGTTGAAGTGAAAGTCAAGTTGGGGCATGGCGCTGGCGTGGATCTGTGGTTAAACCCTAGGCCTTGCCTTTACGCGCTGATGCTTTTTTTACTATCTTTTTAATAGCTTCTTGAGCAGGTTCTGCGGCCTGAACCGATGATTTTGATGATAATTTGGCACTGCTTTGTGCGTCAAAATGCAGCAGGTAGTTGAGCAGCAACGGTATGGGCCTGCCAGTGGCTCCTTTGGCGGTGCCGCCACTCTTCCATGCGGTACCGGCAATGTCCAAGTGTGCCCACGGGTAGGCCTTGGTAAAGCGCTGCAAAAACTTAGCCGCCGTAATGGCCCCGCCTGCGCGGCCCGCCACGTTGGCTACGTCGGCAAAGTTGGTTTTCAGGCCTTCGGCATAGTCGTCGTCTAATGGCATGCGCCAGCAGGGGTCTAGTGCGGCCTCGCCTGCAGACTGCAGCGCTACGGCCAGCGCATCATCGGTGGCAAATAAGCCGCTGCGCGTATGGCCTAGCGCGATCACGCAGGCACCGGTCAGGGTGGCAATATCGATGACGGCGGCGGGTTTAAAGCGCTCGGCATAGGTCAGCGCGTCGCACAAAATCAGGCGGCCTTCGGCGTCGGTGTTGAGTATTTCTATGGTTTGTCCGCTCATGCTGGTGACCACATCGCCGGGTTTAATGGCTTTGCCATCGGGCATGTTTTCGCAAGTAGGAATCAAGCCCACCACGTTGATAGCGGGTTTGAGCACGCTAAGCACCTTGAACACGCCCAGCACACTGGCCGCGCCGCCCATGTCGTGCTTCATCTCGTCCATGTCTGCCGCGGGCTTGAGCGATATGCCGCCGGTGTCGAACGTAATGCCCTTGCCTACCAGCACGGTGGGTGCCTGGGTTTTGGCGGCGCCCTGGTAGCCCAGGACGATAAAGCGCAGCGGCTCGGGTGAGCCTTGCGACACAGCCATAAACGAGCCCATGCCCAGCTTGGCCACTTCTTTGGGTCCTAGCACCTCGCAGTGCAGGTTTTTGTGACCTTTGGCGATGGCTACGGCCACATCGGCCAGCATGGACGGGGTGGCGTAGTTGCTGGGGCGGTTGGCCCATTCTTTGGCCAGCTCAACACCCTGCACGCAGGCCACGGCTTGGTCAAACGCGGCTTGCACGGTGCGGGCTAGCGGCACACCCACGGTAACCTGTGCTGCGCGGCGGGCAATGGGCTTGCTTTTGGTACTGCTGTAGACATAGCTGGCCTGTGCAGCGGCTTGTACCGCAGCGCTCACGGCGGCCTGCTGGGCGGGCGCGTCGGCACGGGCCAAGGCAGCCAAACTGATGATGATGTGGGCTTGCTTGTCGGTACTGGCAGGTTTGAAGGCCGCCACCGCTGCGGCTACGGCCTTGCTAACATTGCGCGCCGCAGTGTGTTGCGTGCCCTCGCCTACGCCTACCAGCATAACTTTGTGCGCTTTTACACCTGCCATCGCATAGGTTTGCAGCATTTTGCCAGCTGTGCCGTCGTGGTCGCCCGCAGTGCGGGCCTGAGCGATCAGCGCAGCAATCGGGCCGTCAGCCGGGCTGGCGTCTTGGCTGGCTGCAGGGGTGACCAGCACTACCAGTAGCGATGCGGGACTAGCGGCAGCTTGCGCCCAAGACAAGGTTTTCAGTTCAAAGTTCATAATACGTACTTTCTATTGACCACATAAGCATACTGCAAGCGGCTTTTTATACCAGCGCACCATGTTATTCGATTCTTCCCTTCGCAGAGAACTGTCTCGCACTTTTGGTGCAGGTTTAGTGGTGCTAATTACCGTGGTGATGAGCATGCTGCTGATCCGCACGCTGGGCCTAGCCGCCAGGGGCAATGTGAACCCGCAAGACGTGATGATGCTGATGGGCTATGCCGTGCTGGGGCATCTGCCTACTATTTTGACGCTCAGTTTATTTATTGCGGTCACCAGCACCATGGGCCGTATGTACCGCGATTCTGAGATGGCGGTGTGGTTCTCTAGCGGGCGGGGACTGGCTAGTTTTACCCGGCCTTTGCTGCGCTTTGCCTTCCCGGTGCTGGTGATTATTGTGCTGATGGCTTTGTTTATCTGGCCGTGGACAAACCAGCAATCGCAACTGCTGCGCGAACGCTACGAAACGCGCGGCGACCTTGACCGCGTGGCGGCAGGCCAGTTTCAAGAAAACTCTAGCGGGACGCGGGTGTTTTTTATAGAACGTAGCGACACAGTCACCAGCCAGGATGAGGCATCCACCCCTGTTGGGCCTCCGGTGCCTGCCGCCATAGGCGCCACACCCAGTGCAGTTGTTGGTGGCACCGTGAGCAGCAACATCTCACCCGCTAACACACCCAGCAACAAAGTTGGCCGTAATATTTTTATAGCGTCTAACGAAAAAGGCAAACAGGCCACCACCTCAGCACGCAGTGGGCGCATAGAGATGGTGGGCGATGACCAGTTTTTAATCCTTAACAACGGCCAGCGATTGGAACAAACCCAAGATGACGCCACGCTGAAAATCAGCGAATTTGGTGAGTACGGCACCAAAGTGGGCCAAATCAAACTGAGCGAACCCGACAAAGCGCCCCCCAAATCGTTGGACTCTATTGACCTGCTGCGCCAACGCACCGCGCCCTATTTAGGCGAGCTAGGCTGGCGGATAGGGCTGGGTTTATCGGCTTTTAATTTAGTGCTGCTGGCCTTGGTGGCGTCGGCATCGAACCCGCGGGCTGGACGCGGTTACGGCTTGGCATTTGCGCTGCTGGCTTTTGTGGTGTACTACAACCTGCTTAATGTAGGCCAAGCTTGGGTGGGCGACGCGCGCGTGGGCCTGGTACCGTGGATGCTGGGCCTGCATGGTGGCGTGTTGCTAGCTACAAGCACATGGCTGGCAGCGCGGCACATGCAGTGGTCGCCCCGTAACTGGCTGGCCGACCGTGCTGTGCCGCAATAATAGCCACCGTTATTTCCACAATTTATGCAAACACTGCGCCGCCTGATTCACCGCGAGATGCTGATTACTGTGGCGTATGTGGCGTTGGCTTTTTTGGCGCTGTTCTCGTTTTTTGATTTAGTTGAGGAACTGGGTAACTTGGGCCGGGGTGAGAAAGCCAACCCTTACCGCATTACCCATGCCGCACTGTTTGTGCTGCTGTGGATGCCGTCCCGCCTGTACGAGGCGCTGCCGATTGCCGTGCTAATAGGCTCTATCACGGTGATGGCCCGTTTTGCACAAAGCTCTGAGTTCACTATTTTGCGCACCAGCGGCATGGACCCTTGGCGTGCGTTGCGCACTTTGATGTCGTTAGGCTTAGTTTTTACGGTGCTGACCTTTTTAGTGGGTGACTACATTGCACCGGCCAGCGCCAAGGTGGGGCAGTTGCTGAAGTCTCGCTACCTTGGGCAAATCTCGCTGGGGCAAACTGGTGCTTGGCTTAAAGAGCGCCAGCAGTTTTCTAACTTTTCGGTCAACGTGGGCGCGCTAACCAGCAAAGGCGATATGCGCAATATCAGGATCTTTGAATTCAACGCCAATGGCTTGTTGGTGTCTACTCTACAGGCCGACAGCGGCACCTTTGCAGACGATGCAGCTTGGACACTGCAAGGTGTCAAGCGCAGTGAATTTATCATGAGCGACGATGCCACACCCTTGGCAGCCAGAGCGGCAAGCAAGGCAACTGCCAACGCGGCTGGTGACCCTTCAGTCGCAGGTGCCGCCTCTGGCTCGGGTAGCGCCTCTGGCTTGAGTAGCGCCTCTGGCTTGAGTAGCGCCTCTGGCTTGAGTAGCGCCTCTGGCTTGGGCACCACCAAAGCACGTGTGCAGCACACTAGCACCGCAGAAAATTACCGATGGCCTACTGAGCTGAACGCTGAGATGGTGTCAGTGGCCTTGCTTAAACCCGAACGCATGGGCACGGTTGATTTGTTTCAGTACATGACGCATTTGCAGGCTAATGGCCAAACGTCCCAACGTTACGAAATTGAGTTTTGGCGCAAACTTTTTTACCCACTCAGTTGCTTGGTGATGGTGGTGCTGGCGCTACCGTTTGCGTACCTGCATTTTCGCTCTGACTCGATCAGCGGCTATGTGTTTATTGGCGTGATGATCGGCATTAGCTTCTTTTTGCTGAACAACGTGTTTGGCTATGCTGGCAACTTGAACAATTGGTCACCGTGGATTTCAGCGGCGATTCCGGGAATTTTGTACTCCATGGTGTCGCTCGGAGCGTTTACTTGGCTGGTGCTAAGACGTTAGCGCTGCTGTCAAACTTAGTCATGTTTTCTAATCTCTAATTTTTATGCCATCACACGCCCCTGACGCTATTATTTTGTTTGCCCACGGTTCGCGCGACCCCCTGTGGCGCGCACCTATTGAGGCGGTGGCTCAGCGTATTAACCAGCGTATTAACCAGCGTATTAACCAGCGCATTAACCAGTCATCTAGCCAGCAGCCACAGCAGGCACTGGCGCGCTGCGCCTATCTAGAGCTGTGCGAACCTGATCTGCCCACTGTTGCTATTGAAGTCATAGCTTCTCGAGCAGAATTTACAAGGGTTAACGGCCTAAATGACACTATAAAAGTGCGTATTGTGCCGATGTTTTTAGGTATGGGCAAGCATGCACGCGAAGATTTGCCCGAGCTGGTAGTAGCCTTGCGCGCAGCGCACCCAGAAGTGCACTTTGAAGTGGTCGCTGCCATCGGCGAGGATGCTCGCGTTACGGCGTTGTTAGCGGATATGGCGGTTAGCAGCAGCCACTAAAGAGGTTGCTCTGTGTTTTCTAAAGTTTATGCGGGTTTGTGCTTCGAAGATTAATATTCCTGCAACGCAAACTGCGGAGATAGCGTAGCTTGCTGATATTGAAGATTGTTGTTCTTGTGCAAGAGCTGGCACTTGGTGTGAACAGCGCAGCGGCATAAAGGGGAGCCCGCAGGGCGGAGGACAACCGCGGAGATGTTCACACCAAATGCCAAGGCGTGCACAGGGCTGGCGCTGAAGGCACGCTAGGGGTACTTCTGAGGCCTATTTTGAGAGTGCTTTGGGCCTCTAACCCAAGTAAATCATGCTCAAGCAGCTATGCAATTAATAGTGTTACTCATTCCCCAACCTAACCGAAACCCTAGCGCTTGACCCGAAACCAAGCCGCGTACATCGCTGGCAGTGCCAGCAAGGTCAGCACGGTGGCCACAATCAGGCCGCCCATAATGGCTACCGCCATCGGCCCCCAGAACACGCTGCGTGAGAGGGGAATCATTGCCAGCACAGCCGCTGCAGCCGTCAGCACAATAGGCCGCAAACGGCGCACTGCTGACTCGACAATCGCGTCCCATTTGGGCACACCTGCGCTGATGTCTTGCTCTATCTGGTCAATCAAAATCACTGAGTTGCGCTGAATCATACCCATGAGCGCAATCACGCCCAGCAGGGCTACAAAGCCAAACGGGCGGCCCAGCAGCAGCAGCGCACCTGCTACACCTGCTATGCCTAGTGGGCCGGTGATAAATACCAAGATAGCGCGACTAAAACTTTGCAGTTGTAGCATCAGCAAGGTAAAGGTGATGAACAGCATGATAGGCACGCCGGCTGCAATGGACGTTTGACCTTTGCTGGCTTCTTCTACGGCACCGGCTACTTGCACTGTGTAGCCTGCAGGCCATTGGGCTGCTAGCGCTTTGAGGCCGGGCAGTACTTCATTGGTCACGGTTGCGCCTTGAAGGCCTTCCACAACATCAGCGTTAACGGTGATGGCGTAGTCGCGGTTTTCGCGCCACATTACGCCGGGCTCCCACACAAAGACCGGTTTGGCGATTTGCAGCAGCGGTATGCTGCGGCCTGTGGCGGTGGGCAGGTAGGCGTTGCCTAGGTCGGTAATGGCGTCGCGCTCTGACAGCGGCTGGCGCAGCACGATGTCAATCAGCTTGTCGCCATCGCGAAAAGTGCCTACGGTAGAACCGCTCAAAATGGCGCGGGCCGCTTGGGCAATGCTTTGGCTGGTCACGCCCAGCGCGCGCGCCTTGGCTTGGTCTACATCCAGGCGCAGTGCTTTGACGGATTCATTCCAATTGTCGTTAACACCACGCGCATTGGGCGATTTGCGCAGCTCGGCCTTCACACTGTCGGCCAGCCCGCGCAGCACAGCCGGGTCGCTGCCCACTACGCGAAACTGCACAGGGTATTGCACAGGCGGGCCATTAGGTAGCAGCTTGGCCCGGCCACGAATCTCCGGAAACTCAGTGGCCAAAATGGTCGGTATTTTCAGGCGCAATACTTCGCGCGCAGGCAGGTCTTTAGGCAGCACAATCATTTGGCTGACGTTACTTTGCGGAAAAATTTGGTCCATAGGCAAATAAAAACGCGGCACGCCAGAGCCCACCCAAGTGTTTACACTCACCATGCCCGGCTCGGTCATCAGGCGCTGCTCTAGGCGCTTAATAACAGCCTCGTTAGCCGCCACGGCAGTACCTTCGGTAAACCACAGCTCTAGCAATATCTCCGGCCGCGATGAATCAGGGAAGAACTGTTGTTGTACCTTGCCCATACCCGCCACGCCCAACGCAAACACCAATAAAGTAGCGCCTATGGTGATCCAGCGGTACTTAACGCACCAGTTCACCATGCGGCGAAAAGTGTTGTAGAACGCCGTATCGAAATGCTCTTGGTGGTCAGCGCCATCATCTGTATGCGCGCCAGTATGGTCACGCATAGCTTGGTTTTTCTTGTGCTTCAAAATCAGCAACCCTAGGTACGGCACAAAATATACCGACACCACCCAGCTGATCAGCAGCGCAATCACCGTCACCGCAAAAATGGCAAAGGTATATTCCCCTGTCAGCGATTTGGCGATACCAATGGGCAAAAATCCCACTGCGGTAATCAACGTGCCCGTCAGCATAGGCATAGCCGTCAATTCATACGCAAAGGTGGCGGCACGCACTTTGTCGTAGCCCTCTTCCATTTTGCGCACCATCATCTCTACCGCAATAATGGCATCGTCCACCAGCAGGCCCAGCCCGATAATGAGCGAGCCTAGCGATATTTTGTGCAAACCCAAACCAAAATACCACATGGCCAAAAACGTCACCGCCAGCACCAGCGGAATGGTAATGCCTACGACCAGGCCGGGCCGCATATCGACGTAATAGCGCTTGTACAGAGGTACATGTTTGCCGTGGCTGTGCAGGCCCAGCGCCAAAAAGCTCACGGCCAACACGATGACCACCGCCTCGATCAGCACGGCCACAAATTCGTTGACCGATTTGGCTACGGCCTTGGGCTGGTCTTGAATTTGCACTAGCTCTGCGCCCACGGGCAGAGTTTTTTCTATGCGGCTGGTGGCTACTGCCAGCGCTTTACCCAGCGCAATGATGTCGCCGCCCTTGGCCATCGACACACCCAGCGCGATAACTTCTTGGCTTTTGACTGTGCCTGTTTTGTCAAAGTCAGTGGTGCGCACTTTGACTTGTGCAGGGTCAATGTAGCCGCGACGAATCTCGGCTATATCGCCCAGGCGAATTTGCGCTGCTGCAGCGCCTTGCGCACCGCTTTTGATAGGCATGGCCGCTAGCTCTTCTACCGTGTTGAACTGGCCGCCCACGCGAATTTGAAAATTATCTAATGGCGTGGTCATTACGCCCGCAGATTCCACCGCGTTTTGCGCCCCTAGCTGGGCAATCACCGCGTTGAAGTCCAAGCCTAGCTGGCTGATGCGTTTTTGGGATATTTCAACATACAGCTTCTCATCTTGCACGCCAAACAATTCCACTTTAGACACGTCTTTCACGCGCAGCAGCTGCTGGCGCACATTGTCGGCAAAGGCTTTGCCCTCGGCATAGTTAAAACCGTCGGTTTTAAGTGCATATATAACGCCAAATACATCGCCAAATTCGTCATTAAAAAATGGCCCCTGCACCCCTGGCGGCAAGGTAGCCCGAATGTCGCCCACCTTTTTGCGCACGCTGTACCAAATACTGGGCACATCTTTGGGATTGCCTGTGTCTTTGATCTGAAAAATTATCAACGCTTCGCCCGGCTTTGAATACGAACGAATTTTGTCGGCCAGTGGTACTTCTTGCAGCGTTTTTTCGATCTTGTCGACCACTTGTTCAGTTACTTGCTGGGCCGTAGCACCGGGATAGAACAGGCGAATAGCCATGACCCGAAAGGTAAACGGCGGGTCTTCGTCTTGGCCCAGTTGAAAGTATGATGTAGCGCCCAATAGCATCAGCACCACCATCAAATAGCGGGTAAGCGCAGCGTGGTCGATAGCCCATTTGGACAGGTTAAATTTACCGGCAGCGTGGTCGGCCGCCACGGGGGATGTAGGCTCGGTCATGGTGGGCTCACTTGGCTGCAGAACTTGCCGCTACGCTGGCCGAGCTTGTCTCAGCGCTAGCGGATGGGGCTGCAGTGGGCACTGGGCTTGGGGCAGACGCCGCTACATTATTCGTAGCTGCTTGGGCATTTTTTACGGACTCTGCACTAGATTTTTCATTAAAAATAGTGACTTTTTGATCAGGTGACAGCACATGTACACCTGCCGACACTACCAGCATGCCGGGGGTCAAGCCGGCTGCAATCACGGCTTGGTTACCGTCGGCGGTGGCAATTTGCACGGGCGTGCTTTTCACCGTCATGCTGGCGCGGTCAAGCACCCACACGTAGCTGGCCTGGCCTTGCTGAAACAGCGCACTGGTGGGCAGCTTGATCGCCTGCACACCGGCCATGCTGGACGGTGGCTGCACCACCACGGTAGACCCAATGGCGGGGGCTTGCGCAGCATCAACCGACACTTTGATAGGAAAGGTGCGTGTAATCGGGTCGGCGCTGGCACCTATCTCGCGTATACGACCCATAGTTTGGCCCGTGGTCTGGCTGGTATCGGCCCAGCGTTTAATCGCCACCTCGGTGCCTACCGTCCATTGGCGTACGCGGTCTTCTGGCACGTTAAACACAACATCGCGCGGGCCGTCTTGTGCAATACGCACCACCGGTGTGCCCGCGCTGACCACTTGGCCCTGCTCGGCCTCAACCGCTGTAATAACGCCCGCTACATCGGCCACCAGCGTGGCGTAGCCTGCCTGATTGCCCTGCGATTTAAGCTGCACCTGCGCTTGCTCTAACTGGGCCTGCGCGGATTTAAGGGTGGCTTGGCGGCGCTCTAGCTCAGCGCCGCTGATAAAGTTTTGGTCTTTTAAGGCCTGAAATCGTTTGAAATCTGCGGCGGCGAGATCTCGGCTTGTGGCGGCGGCGTTCACCCCCGCCCGCGCTGCGTCGGCAGCCAGCTTGTAGTCTTGCGGATCAATCTGGGCCAGCACTTGGCCTACTTTGACGCGTTGGCCCACCTCAGCTTGGCGTTTGATCAACTTGCCTGCCACGCGAAAACCCAATCGCGACTCGACTCTGGCACGCACCTCGCCAGAATATTCCGCGCTGGCCTCTAAGCCGCTGGCCGCTACGGTAACTACCTTGACAGCCCGCACAGGCTCTGATGCGGGTGCCGGTTTGCTGCAGCCACTGGTTGCCAGCAAAACCACTGCTGCTATAGATAAAATAGCTGCTTGAGCAGTGTTTACGCTTGATTTCGGCATTTTTACCGTGAAGTTGTATGACATACTAACCCTGAATATTTTACTAATGACTGGCCGGTTAGTAATTTAATCGAATCGATAGTCCTTGTCAAGTTAAGGGCAGTGTAATGCTAGGGGTTATGGCAGCAAAATCCCATGAACTGCAGCCCACCAGGCCCGTAGGCGCTGCCCTAGGCCTGTTGCACCTCAACCCACGGCAGCAACACCTCAAACCTTGCACCCTCACCTTCTACGCTGCTCACTGAAACTAATCCGCCGTGGGCGCGCACAGCGCGGTCTACGATGGCCAAGCCCAAACCTGTGCCCGGGATATGGTCCGCATTAGAGGCACGGTGAAAGCTGTGAAACAGCAGCGGCAGGTCGTGTGCAGGTATGCCTATGCCATGGTCTTGCACCACCAAGCGCAAATACAGGCACTGCGCCACTGCAACTGAGTCCACCGACAGGTCGATAGCACCTGCAAACCGCGAATATTTGCACGCATTGCCCAGCAAATTGCCCAGTATTTGGCGCAGCAACAAGGTGTCCAGCATCAATGAGCTGGTTTGCTCCACAGCGCCCAGCGCATACACATTCACCAATTGCTGGTTACCGTCTACAGTCAACGCCTCGTGCACCATCCTGTGCACCAGTGGCATTAGCACTATCGCGGACAGCTTGCACTGCAAGCCGTCAGCAGACATGCGGCCAAAGGCCAAGAAGTTCTCCATCATGCCCTGCATGCGCTGCACCGAGCGCTGGATATCTGTAATGGCCTCGGTCTTTTCTGCGGCAGACAATCGCTCGCTGTAGTGCAGCAGCAGCTCCGAGCTGGTTTGGATAGTGGCCAGTGGCGTGCGAAACTCGTGTGAGGCCATCGATACAAAGCGGGTTTTCAAATCACCCAGTTCTTTTTCTTGCGCCAGCGCCACGCGCATACGCTCTTGCGTCTCGTGTTGCGCGGTCAAATCGGTCACAAAGATCAGTGTGGCCGCGCTGCCCTCCCACTCTACATACGATCCGTAAAACCGCACCCACGATATCACGCTGTCAAGCTGTATGTGCTCGCTCGGTGGCGACAGCGTACGCAGCATGACGCTGCGGTCAGGGTCGCCGGCCAGCATATCTTTGCGCCGTTGTAGTACTAGTGGCCGGTCCTCGGGGTGAATCAAGTAAAGCGACTCGGTCTCGACCATGCGTTGTGCACTTACTTTAAAAAACCGCGCTGCTGCGGGGTTGGCATACGCAATGATGCGACCTTGCAAAAACATAATCACTTGGTCAGCATGCTCTACCAGCGCCCGATAGCGCGCCTGCGACCGCACCAACGACTCGGTAACATACACCACGGTAGACGTGTCACGTACGGTCGCCATGCAGCAAGGCTGGCCTCTGTAGCTGCCCATGCGGCCAATGACCTCCACGTCAATATGTGTGCCATCAGGCAGCGGCAACTTGGCGTTAATAGGCAGCCCGCGCCCTAGATAAATATGTCGCAGGGCCATCTCGTGGTCTTGTGGTGAGAACAAGGTCAGCACATGCTGGCCCACCAGTGTGGCGTGCGATCGGCCCAGCAATTGTTCAAAAGCACGGTTGCAGTCCAAAATAGCCGATTCGGTATAGAAAATAACGCCCTCAGAAGCCGCTTGCATAAAGTCGCGCGCACGCTGACCATGCAGGTCAGCTGTTGTAGCCCCATGCAGGTCAGCTGCTGTAGCCCCATGCAGGTCAGCTGTCGTAGATGTAGTCATGCTAGCCGAGACGGCTAACTTTAAGTTCTCGTTCAATGGGCGGCTTTCCATCAATTCAGTTTACCATTGCAACTTAAATAAACATACCACCATGCACCGCATACTAGTTGTTGACGACGAGGAAGTGATCCGCAAAAACCTAGAGCGTTTGCTGACGCTGGAGGGCTACGAGGTAGCCACCGCCAGCAACGGGCAGCTAGGGCTAGCCACCGCCCGCGCCATGCTGCCCGATATTGTGGTCACCGATATCAACATGCCTGTGATGGATGGTTTTGGCCTGTTAGACGCTATTCGGGCACACCATGAGCTTGAGCGCACCTTCGTTATTATGCTGACAGCTGCAGACGACCGCACCCAAGTGCGCAAAGGCATGCGCCTGGGTGCAGACGATTACATTACCAAGCCTTTTAAACGAGAAGAACTGCTTGAGTCCATCAGCGCGCAATTACACAAGCTCAGGCGCTTTAATCAACATAAAAACCATGCCGTGGCGCTAGCCGTTGCACAAAACGAAGTGCAGACCCAAGCCAACTTTCGTCTGCGCTATGGTACGCCGCACAATATCTCCGAAAACACCGCAGACAGTGCAGCGTCAAGCAAGGGTTACGTTATTGCCTCCAGCTTTATTAGCAACCTAGGCGATTCAGGCTATATAGATTTGAGCCAACCGCCTGAGCCAGCGCCCACAGACAGTGTTACCTTGCAAGCTACGGTGATGTTTGCCGATATTCGCAACTTCACCACCATGGCCGAACGGCTAACCGCGACAGAGCTGGCCACCCTATTGGGCCGCTACTTTGAGCTAGCGTGTCGGCCTGTAGTGGCCTATGGCGGCACGCATTTAAAAATGCTGGGCGATGGCTTGTTGGCTTTGTTTGAAGGCGACACCTTACACAGCGATCCATTGCACAGCGACCACTCGCACGCCAGCCGCGCTATCTCAGCGGCCATGGCTTTGGGCGTAGTGGCGCAAGAGTTTCGCGTGTGGGTAGCGCAAACCTACGGTGCGCGCGGCCTGCCCGATTTTGCAGTGGGCGTTGGCCTGCACAGCGGCGAGGTGACGCTAGGCCAGCTGGGCAGCCTCCAGGCACGCGAAGTCACGCCGCTGGGCGACACAGTCAACATTGCTTCGCGCTTGCAATCCTCGGGCAAAGACCTTGGCTGGACGGTGGTCACCAGCGCGCAAACCGCGCACTTGGCAGGCGAAAACGTGCAAATGGGCCGCCAACAAATCATCACCATCCGCGGGCGTGAACAGTCAGTCAGCGCGTGCGAAGTGCTGGGCTACCAAGCCAGCGTAGACTTGCAACTAGGTGCCGAGATGACGACCAAAGCATTTGAACATGCAGCCATCGGGACGGCGGTAGAGACTAATTCACAAATCACCGCACGCGCCGCCAAAGGTGCGCTTAAGCAATCGCTATGGAGCTTGCAATCGGGTGCATTTGCATCGCAGCCGCAGCGTTTTAAAGGCTACCAAATCATTCGCAAGCTGGGCGAAGGCGGTATGAGCGATGTGTTTTTAGCCTATTCAGCGGCCAAAAAATCTGAGGTGGCACTCAAAGTGCTGCGTACCTCGCTGCAAAGCGATGCCGAGATGCTGCGCCGCTTTATCCAAGAATATGCAGTGCTGGCTAACATCCAGCACCACCACATTGCCGAGATTTACGACCAAGGCTTTACGGACGAATATGCTTTCATTGCGATGGAGTATTTGTCAGGCGGCAGCTTTAAAGACGAGGTTACCAAGCTGCACAAAATGCCACAAGTTACCGCCCTGCACGATCGGGTGATTGACCTACTGCGCCAAATCGTCAGCGCACTGTCGACCATTCACACCCTAGGCATGGTCTACCGCGACCTTAAGCCGGACAATCTGATGTTTCGCGCCGACGGTGCGCTGGTGTTGGTAGACTTTGGTATCGTTAAAAATATTCGTGAAGAATCTGATGCGTTGTTACGCACAAAGCTAGGCGAAATTATTGGTACACCGTACTACGTAAGCCCTGAACAAGCCAGTGGCAAAGAGGTAACGCATCGCAGCGACTTCTACAGCTTGGGAGTTATTTTGTACGAGCTGTTAACAGGCAACCGGCCGTACAAAGGTGATTCGTTGGGTGAATTATTGGCGAATCACATTCACGGTAAAACACCATTGCTGCCGATAGCTCACATTAAATTTCAACCTTTCTTAGACCGCATGATGGCCAAGATACCTGAGGACCGGCCCGCCGATTGCACGGCGGTGTGGCGCAATTTAGAGATACTGGCATTGCCTTAGCGTGCTATTTATTGCATAGCTTCTTGAGCAGGATTTACTTGGGTTACTGGCCTTTTTTGTTATAAATTTGAGGTTTAGAAATAGCGTTTATAGCCAAGGCGCAACGTGACCGTGTCCATGCTTTGCAGCGTGGTGCGGGTCCAAGATGTTGCTCCTTCGACCTCGCGGTTTCGCTGTACATCGCGGTTCTTGCTGCCTATTTTTAACGTTTTTTTAGGCTCTAACCCAAGTAAATCCTGCTCAAGCAGCTATGGTATTTGTAGTGAGCTAGTTTGCTGTTCGAGCACCTATTTCGCGCGACAAACGCTTGTGCGTTTGGGTAGTCACACACCTCAAGCAACCGGCACGCTACCATATTCGCACTTCACCGTTTGCACACACCAAGCAAGTGGGGACGGATCAAAATTCAAGACTGTG
>JAYSWJ010000040.1:0-15001 GCA_043718065.1 Polaromonas sp. | reverse complement strand
GAGAGTAATGCGATAGCACGAATTGCATCGAGTGCATGCAATCTTGCACTTTGATGGTTGTCCGCCATGTGTGCCATCACTTGCCACCCTTGATGATGTCAAAGTGATGCAACGTAAGTGGCTGCTGAATTAGTAGCGCGCAAGCTGTAAAGCCCGCTCGATAAAATCCGGTGCCACCTTCGTCTTAGGCACCTTCATATCAAACCAGCTGCGCACATTGGTGTCTAGCCCGATGCCGTGCATGTAGTTGTACAGGGCTTTGTTCAGTGCGATGCCTAACGCATCGTGGTCGGTGCCAGTGGGGTCGATGAAGGCGATGTCGTTTTTGGCGAATTGGCCTTCGGGCAGGGCCACTAGTTTGACGCCGTAGTCTTGCGGTGCCATGCCTACTGGGGAATGGACGGTGCAGGCGAAGCGATGGAAGAAGCCGCTTTGGATGCAGCCTGCTGCAAACAGCTGGCGCACATACTCTAGTGCGTCAACCGTGTCTTGCACGGTTTGGGTGGGAAAGCCGTACATAAGATAGGCGTGGACTAGTATGCCTGCGTCTGAGAAGCCCTTGGTGACGCGGGCCACTTGCTCAACGGACACGCCTTTTTTCATCAATTTCAGCAGGCGGTCAGACGCTACTTCTAGGCCGCCGCTGATGGCGATGCAACCGCTGTCGGCTAGCTCTTGGCACAGAGCAGGGGTGAATGATTTTTCAAATCTTATATTGCCCCACCAACTGATAGCAGTGTTACGCGCTTGCAGCTCAGCGGCCAGGGCTTTGAGGGCTTTGGGTGGGGCGGCTTCGTCTACGAAGTGAAATCCGGTTTGTCCGGTTTCTTTGACTATTGCGTCGATGCGATTTACCAGTTCTTCGGCTGTGGTGCCTTCGTAACGGTTGATGTAATCCAAGCTCACGTCGCAAAAGCTGCACTTCTTCCAATAGCAGCCGTGCGCCACGGTTAGCTTGTTCCAGCGACCGTCGCTCCACAGGCGGTGCATGGGGTTGAGCATGTCTAGCAGGCTCAAGTATTTGTCTAGCGGCAGGCCGTCCCAAGTGGGCGTGCCTACATCGCTAAACGGTACGTCGGGTTCCGCGAGGTTGATGTATTTGACCTTGCCGCCCTCCGCTGCTGATGCACGCACAAAGGTGCGCACCAAGCGTTGCGCGCCGCGCTTGCCTTGCACATGCTCTAGCAGCGCGAGCAGCGGGCGCTCGCCAGCATCGAGGGTGACAAAGTCGAAGTAGGCAAACACGCGCGGCTCGGCCAGCTCGCGAAGCTCGGTGTTGACGTAGCCACCACCCAGTACCAGCGTGGTGAGCGGGCTGTGCGCCTTGATGGCTTGGGCTATGCGGAAGGCAGCGTAGACCGAGCCTGGGAACGGCACGGACAGCAGCACAACAGTCGGTTTAAATTGATCAAAGGTTTTTAAAGCAATATCAACAAGCGCGCTGTCTACCAAAGTCAAAGGCTGCGCCAACGCCTCAGCCAGCGGATCAAACGTAGGCTGGCTGCCCGCTAGCGACTCGGCGTAGCGCACAAATTCAAAGCGCGGGTCGATCGCGTCTTTCAGCACGTCGGCCAAGTCGTTCAAATACAGCGTGGCTAAATGTCGCGCTTTGTCTTGCGCGCCTAATGCGCCAAACGCCCAAGCCAGCGGATCGCCGCCATCATCATCGACATATACCTCTAGCGCCTCAAAGCGCGGGCCCTCGGGCAAAAAGCTGCGCGAATTGATGCGGTGCGCCAGCGTGGAGTCTTTGCCTTGCAAAAAGTTAATCGCAGGCGTGATGGTGGCAGCGTAGCGGGCGAACTGCTCCATGAACAGGACCACGCGCTCGGTGGTCTGCTCTTGCTTGTCAATCTCAGCGTGAATGGCTTGTAAACCTTCTTTGGAGAACAACTGCAACACCAAAGCCAGTGCCACATCCGCCTGCACCGCATCCACCCCACGCGAGCGCAGAAAGCCGGTGATGTAGGCGGTGGACGGGTAAGGCGTGTTGAGCTGCGTCATCGGGGGGATGAGGGACAGCACGCGCAAGGGCTGGGTTGACATGAGGTGATTATCCCGCGAGTTGTGGGCCATTACTTTGGCGATTAACAGAGAGGTTTATTGCTCGGCGGGTATTTGGGCTAACGTGGGTACGCTTGGTTGGGTGTGCATCGCCCGCCTTCATACTGGGGTACCAGAAATTGGTCGGGCGATGCACACCCAGCCAAGCGGCGAATAAAGTAGTGCGTTACCTGTAGTTTCGTCAAAGAATCAGAACAAGACTGCCGGTAGTGCGCCAACCGTGTATGCAGGTGAGATGGTGTATGCAAATCGACCGATTTCTGGTACTCCAGTATGAGGGCGGTTTGCGTACGCCATCTCACCCGAGACTACAGAACCCAGCCGCTCGAATTCCCCAAGAGACTATACAGTTAATAGCAACTTTCCAGCAGCCGCCTTAATCGCCAATGTCAACCGCCCCGCCTGCGGAGCCTCGCGCTGCCAGTGGTGCCAAAACAGCGGTACATCCACAAACTGACCAGAAAACAGGTCTACCAATATGCCGCTGGGTAAATCAAGGGGAGCTTGAATGTCAGCCTGCATGCCCCAGCCTAGGCCGCTGAGCAGGCCTAGGCGGTAGGCATCTACAGCGGGGATGTAATGGCGCGGATAGCCCAGGTCAGTTACTCCAAAGCACTGCAGCAAAAACTGGTCTTGCAAACTGTCTTTGCGGTTAAAGCCGATAGCGGGCTCTTTGACTAACTGGTGCAAACCTAGCGTGCGCTTTTTGCCCAGCAGCTTGGCCTGTAAGGCGGGCGCTGCCACACACCGATAGCGCATGGTGCCCAGTGGCTCGGCCACGCAGCCGCGCAGGGGCGTGGGCAGGGTGGTCACGCAGCCAATCACGTCGCCGTTTTTCAGCCATTCCAGCGTGTGGTCTTGGTCGTCTACTGTGACGTCTAGCGTGAGCTTGTGTTTTTGCAGCGCGGCTTGTATGCCGGGGAAAAACCATGAGGCCAGCGAGTCGGCGTTGACTGCCACGCTGATGTTTTGATAAGCCTGCGCCTTGCCGCTGCTGGTGGGCTGCAGCGTGTGTTGTAGGTCGGCCTCCAGCAAGCGCACTTGCTTGATGTGCGTTAGCAGTGCCTGGCCTGCGGGGGTAGCGCGGGCGGTTTTGCCGCGAATTAAAAGGCGCTGGCCCAGCGACTCCTCAAGCGCTTTGATACGCAAGCTGGTGGCGGCCAGCGTGATGCGCAGCGTGACAGAGGCAGCCGATAGGCTGCCAGTTTGTAAGGTGGCATCAAACGCGGCGAGCTGGCGGGGGTCAAATAGCATGCATTTATTAAATCAGATTTAAGTGAATAGAGAAATAGTTAATTTCATTTAATAGTTAGCGGATATTTAAGATGATAGGGACCAGTTAGTAAAAAGACTTCGACAAGCGTAGCCCAAACGGGTGGGTGCGCAGGCAGTTGTCGCGCAATAAACTATGCACAAATTTCAGTAAACACTACAAGGACAATCTCACCATGACCGCCGCTTTCTCAGGCATGCTGCTCAGCTTGTCGCTGATCATCGCCATTGGCCCACAAAACGCCCACGTACTGCGTATGGGCCTGCTGCGCTCTCATGTGGGGCTGACCGTGCTGGCCTGCGCGGTGACTGACGTGATCTTGATTGGTATTGGTGTAGCGGGCCTAGCGCAGTTGGGCAGCTTGTCGGCTGGGGTGCAAGGCGCAATGATAGGCGCAGCGATACTGTTTTTACTGCACTACGGTTGGGGCGCAGCGCGGCGCGCGTGGGTTAACCAATACAAGGGCTTAAGCGCTACCCAGCAAGGCGCGCCCACCACCAAGTCGCAAGCCTTGGGCACGGCCTTAGCTTTCTCGTGGCTTAACCCGCACGCTTGGCTAGACACGGCGGTGCTGATCGGCACCGCGTCGCTGGCATATAGCCGCCCTGACAACTGGAAGTTTGGCGCAGGCGCGGCCGCCGGGTCGCTGCTGTGGTTTGTAGCACTGGGCTTGGGCGCGCAGCTGCTGGCCCACAAACTGGCACGTCCTGCGGTGTGGCGCGGTATTGATGCGACGGTAGCACTGACCATGTGGGGCACGGCGTCGTGGTTGGCCATGGGCTTATTATAGAGTTAATTGCTACTATTGAAATAATAGCTGGTTGAGCAGGATTTGCTTGGGTTAGTGGCTTTTTTCGTTATTAAAAAAGGCTGTTTGAAGTGGTTTTGCAGTGTTTATTCTGCTCTGTGGCTTCGTACGGGGTTCGTTATTCTGGCACGCGACCGGCTTTGGCATAGGCCTATGGCCACCAGTAGCCACGGGCACAACGGCCAAGCATCTCCAGTACTCGCTCCGGGGGAAATAACGGGCCTCGCGCAAGCGCTCAGACAGCCTAAATTTCTTATCCCCTGCGCTGCGTGCTTCGAGCCCGTGTCTCAACAGGTGGCCATAGGCCTATGCCACAGCCGGTCGCTTGTAGTGGGCTGAGGTTTCGCTCAGCGGCAATAGCAGTAAATCAAGCAGTACTACGGCTGCCCTTTGCTCCTCTGCCAGCGACCACGCCAGTGGAGCGCAGCAACGTTCGGTATGCCTATGACAAACAATAAAGGGCCGCAGGTCCGTTTGGCATGGGCACACCGTGCGGTGCTGTGTGACCGCGAGGACCTAGAACAGGCAAAAGGCGCAGCGAACGAAACGATGCTGCGTGACCGCGAAGTGCCAGGACATTAAAGGGTCAACGAGCCATACGGTATTACCAGCCCGCGATGTCAAAAAAGTCCCTAGGGTACTACAAATTCAATAGCTGCTTGAGCAGTTTCTACGGCCTAGAACGCTTAAAAAGCACTAAAAACTTCATGCCGACCAATACGCAGCCCGTCCATAACTGTGCTTCAAAAAATCTACCCACAACCGCACCCGCAGCGGCATATGCTTGCGCTGCGGAAACACGGCGTAGATACCGTTCGGTGGCGCGGCAAATTCGTCCAGCACGGTGACCAGACGGCCAGCGGCAATGTCACCATCTACCTCCCACGTGCTGCGCCACGCAATGCCGTAGCCTGCTAAGCACCACTCGTGCAGCACCTGGCCGTCGCTGCAGTCTAGCGGGCCGCCGGGGCGCAGGTGCTGCAATTCGCCGTCAATGTTAAAAGCCCAGCCCCGTGTTTGCGATGCGTCGCTTGACAAGGTGAGGCAGTCCAGTTTGTGTAAATCGCCTGGGTGCGCGGGCTTGCCGCGCTGTTGCAAATATTTAGGTGTGGCCACGCACAGGCGGCGGTTGTCTGCCAGCCGTACGCTGACTAAGGATGAATCGGGCAAATCGCCTACGCGCACAGCGCAGTCAAAGCCTTCACCTGCCAGATCAACCACGCGATCAGACAAGTTAAGCGTAATCGACACGTCGGCATGCAGCTCGCGAAAATGCGGCACCAGCGGCGCCACGTGCCTGCGGCCAAAACCTGCAGGTGCGGTGATGCGCAGGTGGCCGCTAGCCTTCACACCGCCCGCACTTACACTGGCCTCGGCATTGGTCAGGTCGGCCAGCACGCGCTGGCAGTCTTCTAAAAACGCGCTGCCTTCATGCGTCAGGCTAATGCGCCGCGTGGTGCGCACCATCAGCTTGACGCCGAGGCGCTCTTCCAGCGCGTCGATGCGCCGGCCAATGATGGCAGCGGCTACGCCCTCGGCCTGCGCTGCTGCGGTAAGGCTACCCTTAGCAGCTACCGAGGTGAAGGTTTCGATTTGTTTAAATTTATCCACGGTATGTGCGATGTGATCTTGCGTCTAATAACAAGTAGTTAAGCCTATATTTATATACTAAATTGGCCTCTAGAGCAGATAATACCTGCTCAAGCAGCTATTAAATTTGTAGCTGTAGTGCCTATGTTACCAAGTTCTAACCGTATCGTACGCTATCTTGGAGGCTTGCGAGAGCTGGGCAAATGCTGCCGACGCGGCGGCAGGATCTTGGTTTTTGGCAGCGTGCTCCAAAGCTTTGGCCTTGTGTGCGGCAGCTTGCGCTGTCAGGGTTAGCAAGCTGCCGCACAGTGCGTGGGCTTGCGCGCCTACGGTGCGCCAGTCTTGTTGTTGCAAGGCGGTGTGTGTCTGGCCCATACGCTCACGCAAGTCGGCGCAAAAAGCTTGCGCCATGTCGTGCAGCAAAGCAGTGTCGCCACCTAATCGGCTCAGTAACCGCTGGCGGTCTACCGCCCCAGTGGGTAATGGCTGCGTGGGTGCCGCAGTTTGTACTGGTGGCAGGGGCAGATCTTGCGTTAATGCACCAGATGCAGGCTGCATAAACTGGCGACCTATGCCAGTCGCGCGCAACGCCGCCTTTAAAGCCTCAGGTGTCAGGGGTTTGGTCAGGTAGCCGTCCATCCCCGCTTGCACGGCCTGCTCGCGGTCTGCTGCAGACGCGTGGGCCGACAGGGCAATGATGGGTACACGGTGTTTGCGCTGGGTCTGCTCCCATTTGCGTACCAGTTGGGTGGCCTGCCATCCATCCATATAAGGCATTTGAATGTCCATCAGTACTACATCAAAGCTGCCGTTTTGAATCGCTTGCACAGCTTGCGCGCCATCCGTTGCAACTTGCACCTCTAGGCCCATGCGTTGTAAAAGCTTGCTGGCCAGCAGTTGGTTAACGGTATGGTCATCTACCACCAGCGCTTGCTTGCCGCTGTACATGGGTGTGTTGGAGAACCCCGCATCAGCTGTAAAATCTTGCGCTGCATGCTGTGGATTGTCAAACCCAATCAAGCCAAACTGCGTGGTGGGCACATCGCCCAGCGGCACGGCCAGCGGTATGCTGACCGTAAAACAACTGCCTTGGCCCAGCGTACTGGCCAGTGCGATGTGCCCGCCCATCAGCCCCACAAGCCGTTCGCAAATCGACAGGCCCAGCCCCGTGCCACCAAACCGGCGCGAGGTAGAGCTGTCGGCTTGTGTAAATGCGCCAAACACCAGTTGCTGCTTGTCGGCTGCAATGCCCACACCGGTATCGCGCACTTGCAATTGCAATGCGTCATGTGCGCCACCGTCGCGCGTTAGTTCTACGCTGACATCGATGCGTCCTTTATCGGTAAATTTGATCGCATTGGTGAGCAAATTGATCAGCACTTGGCGCAAACGCCCCGGGTCGCCCACCATCTCTTGCGGTAGCGCATCGTCGGTGTATAGCCGTAGCTCTAAGCCTTTATTCTGTGCGGCCACACGCTGGGGTTCCACCACTTCCCACAGCCATCTGCGCAACGCAAACCGCACTTGTTCCAGTATCAGTTTGTGTGCTTGTAGGCGCGAATAGTCCAGCAGATCGTTCACCAATACCAGCAAGGCTTGCCCTGAGCTGCCTACCAGTTCTACATACTGGCGCTGCTCAATGGTCAGCCCAGTTTGTGCGAGCAAATTATTCATGCCCATTACACCGTTTAAAGGTGTGCGAATCTCATGGCTCATGTGGGCTAAAAATTCGTCTTTGGCGGTGTTGGCGGCTACGGCTTCGGCGCGTGCGGTTTCTATCTCAAACTGAATTTTTTGCCGGCGCGTAACGTCGCGAATCGTGCCCACCATACTTTCTGCTCGGCCTAACATGTCGCGCCCCACCACCTCGCCCAAGCATTCAATCCAAACCGGACCGTGATCGGCAGCCACGCGAAAGGTTACATCCAGTCTAGGCGTCAATTGCTTTAACACGTCCATCAGCGCGACATGGATGGGCGCACGGTCTTGTTCAAACACCGTCATCAGTAATTGTTGGGTAGACAATACCTTGTCACTGGCTTGGCCGTCTGGCAAATTGCCGATGATCTGCACAAACCGGGCCGTGGTAAACAAGGTGTCGCTCGCTACACTCCATTCCCACAGCGCTAGCCCAGCGGCATCTAGCGCCAACTGCAAGCGGTCTTCAGATTTGCCCAAAGCATCTTCGGCCATCAGCCGGCTATTCGACTCGTAGCTGCTGCGCTGGCGCAGTTGCTCGTTCTCGCGCTGCAAGCTCTCTACAAGATTGAGCAGACGGGTGGTGTCGGCGCTACTCATGGGGCCTACCTTGTATCTGCGGTGGCCAGCATGCTGCCTTGCGCCGCCCACACCTGGATTTTGCGGTACAGCGTAGAAGGATTCACCTGCAAGGCCTGTGCAGCGCGCGCTACGTTGCCACCAAAGGCACGCAGTGCGTAGTCCACCGCTTCGCGCTCTAGGTCACCCAGGGGCCGTACACGATCGGGGTCGTAGCTGGGGGCAGTTATGGGTATGGTTGCCGGTACAGCTAGGCGGCTATCCGTATCTTGCGCAAACCACGGTAGCTCTTGTGGGAGCAAAATTGGCAGCGCAGCTTTTTTAGGTTCAGGCAAGCTCTCGCGCAACATAGTGGGCAGCATATGCAGTTGCACCATGGGGCCATCGTGCATGGCTACTACGGCACGCACCACGTTAACCAGCTCACGCACATTACCCGGCCAAGCGTAGGTGTTGAATGCGGCCAGCACATCGGGGCTGAAGTCGCTTAGCTGCTTGCCGTCTTCAAGTGCGTAGCGGGCCAGCAGTTCGCGGGCGATAAGTACTACGTCTTCACCGCGCTGGTGCAGTGGCGGTAGTTCCACAGGCACCACGTACAAGCGGTAAAACAAATCTTCACGGAAAGTACCCGCGCGCACTTGCTCAGGCAAGCTGCGGTGCGTTGCACACACTACGCGCACATCGACAATACGGATTTTGTCCTCGCCTAGCCGTTTGACTTCGCCCGTTTGCAGCACGCGCAGCAGCTTGGCCTGCACGCTGAGGTCCAGCTCAGCAATCTCATCTAAAAATAAAGTGCCTTTATCAGCCTCGATAAAGGCACCCAACCGGTCTGATACTGCGCCTGTAAACGCGCCTTTGCTGTGGCCAAACAGTTCGCTCTCGATCAATTCTTTAGGAATGGCGGCGCAGTTAATGGGCACCAGTCTTTTGGTGCTGCGCGGGCTGCGCGCGTGAATGGCCAGTGCCGCCAGCTCTTTGCCAGTGCCAGATTCGCCGGTAATGCACACAGGCACATTGCTGGCCGCTACCGTGGTGAGCATGCGGTACACCGTTTGCATCTCGGCGCTTTGGCCGGTGAACTGCTCAAACTGCTGTGGTGCCTGTGCCTGCAAATTAGCCACGCGCTGGTTAAGCTGGCTGGCTTGCAGTGCGTTGCGCAGCGTCACCAGCAGCCGGTCGGCTTCGACGGGCTTTTCTATATAGTCAAAAGCCCCCGCCTCTGATGCACGTACGGCGTTGTCTAGCGCGTCCTCTGCTGTAATTACCACCACCGAGCAGCCCGGGTGCTCGCGCAGCAAAGCCTGCATCACTTCAAATCCGCTGCCATCTGGCAAATTAAGATCTACCAAGGCGGCGTGCCACGGGCCGTTGTGTATTTGGCGCTGGGCCTCAGCTACCGTGCCCGCAGTGGTCACTAGCACTTGCAGCTTAGCTGCCAGCGTACGGTACTGAATAGCCAAGGCAATCACGTCCTCCACCACCAACACCCTGAGGCCGGGGAAAAGCGGTGCGATAACAGCAGATAGCATAGCGATAGGATAACCATAAAATTCGCAAATTGCAATAAATGAAAATAAATAAATTGCAATTTGCAATGAATGAAAGAGTTTTTAAGTGGTTTGATCCCATAAATCTGGCTTTTCGTGATGGATTTGCCAGTTTGGAGGTGGCATGCGTTGGCATGTCGATTGCAAATAGAAAGGTATCGGCCCCGATTGTGTGGGCTTCTAGCTGAAAGATTACCCCATGAAATTCGCAAAACACCTCCTCGCTTTGGCCGTCATTGGCGCAGCTGTCTCCGCACAAGCGGCATCTGACATCAACACTGTGTCAGCTACTAACCAAACAGCGTCAGTAAACCTTAATTTCCGCATCACTGTACCCCGCATCATATTTTTGTCCGTCGGTACGGGTGCTTTCTTTACGGATACACCCACTGTAGACTTTGTAGACTTCACGTTAACTGCTGCGCAGGTTGCAACGCCTGGCAACGTGTTGGGTGTGTCGACAGCTACTGGCGGTGTGGTTAACGCACGGGTTTTCGGTAACGGCGGTCACATTAACCTGACTGCTTTTGGACCTGCTGCAGGTTTGACTGCCACTGGCCTGCCCGCGGTGCCATGGTCAGAGATCAACTTTTCGTCGAGCAATGCAGCGCTGAACCACCCCGCAATTGGTTTGGGGGCAGCTGGTGCCCTCACGCTGTTGGCAGCAACAGGTGGCGTGGTTAACCAATCTGCAGTATGGACATTTAACTACGCCAACGCTGCGCCTATCGCAGCTGGTATCTACAATGCCCAAGTGACTTACACTGCAGTGATGCCTTAAGCTGATCTAGCCCAAAGTACAGCACGGTTTGGGTTCGCTCAGGCCGTGCTTTTTTCATTGTGGAAGAATTTAGACAAGGGTGTCTCAAAAAGGATGGCCATGTACAAAGTATTGCGATTGCTCAACAAGGCTTGGTTGCTGGTAATAGCTGTCATCGTGACCCCTACGTTGGTCCACGCTTGGGTCATTGGCATCAACCCAGGGTCGCGCGCAGTGTATCTGGCCGTAGGTAACGCCAGCACGAATGCAGACAACGCCACAGTCAACTTGGTCAGCCTGGTATTGCCTGTGGCGGCAACCGGCAGTGGCACAGCGCAGGCCATGACCAGCAACAGCACGCAGGCCGTCAGTCCACTAGACAACTTTACGGTGTGCACACCTACTGCGGGCCAAGTATATATAGGCGGCTTCTATCGGCTGCCCGCCACCAACGCCACCACCGCTGTGCTGCAGGTGACCACGCCTGCAGGATTGACCAGCGGTGTCAACAGCATTCCCTTCAGCGAAATTAGCTGGACCAGCACGTCGATTGGCAACAACGGCGCTGCCGACATTCCTGCGGGCAGCTTTGTCAGCGGCGGTACGAGATTTTTACGTAATTTTGCGGCCAACAGCTACGTAGAAAACTGCCATACCTTCAGCTACGCTAACACCAGCTTGGTCGCCGCAGGCACTTACGATGGTGTAGCCACCTACACGCTCACAGCGCCATGAGAACTACTTTTTTTAAACTACTAGCTGGCGTGCTGGCAGCGCATCTGGCCGGGCTAGTGGGGGCCGCGACGTTTCTGGTGGATGACTCGCAAAGCACGGTGTTAGACGCTAACTTGCCGCTGCAATGGCGGTCACTATCGCCCGCTGGCAGCGACCACCAAGTACAAGGCGTTACGCGTGTGCAGGTTAAGCTAGACACGCGCGCTTGGGTGGGCAAGTCGGTGCGCATGTACATGGCGCTGCCTGCGCAAGCGGGTGGGCTGGTGCAGGCGCGCTGGCAGGCGCTGGGGCCTTTGCTCAGTGGCCAGCTTAGCTCAGGCCAGCGTGGTTTGGTATGGTCGGGTGTAGTGCCTAGTGCCCTGCTGGAAGATGTGTTTACTGTCACGATCCAAACAGACGGTCGTTTGCTGTCCAGTGCGCAGTTGTTGCGGTTTTATTTTGAGGTAGATGTGCCATGAATTTTTCAACTCGTATGACTGCGGTACTGCTGGCGTGTAGCGCAGCCTGCGTAGCGCAAGCGCAGGGTTTTTCGGCACTGATCTCACCGCCCCGTGTAGAAACATCCGTCAAGCCAGGCCAAACTACGCGACAAGTGCTGGAGATCACGCAAGTAGGCCCGTTACCTGGGAAATTTCGGGTGTACACCAACGACTGGACTTTAAACGCCAACGGCGGCGTAGATTTTTTTGACGCTATTCAGCCGGGTAGCTGCCGTCAGTGGGTGGCCCTTGAGCGACGCGAACTCTCGGTACAAGGCAATAGCAAAGCGCGTTTTCGTCTGGAAATTACGCCACCTGCCGATGCGCCACTGACCCAATGCCGATTTGCCGTGATGGTAGAGGGGCTTGATACCAGCACCATATCACAGGGTGGGCTGAGCTTTCCGGTGTCGGGTCGGATTGGCGTAATTGTGTACGCCAGCATGGCGGGCACGCAGCCCGTGCTGCAAATTGTCAGCCAAACTATCAGCGCTGACGCCAGCAAACTACCCACACTGCAAGTGCGCAATACCGGTGATGCGCATGGCCGCATGGAAGGCTTGTTAACCGGCACCGATGCCAAAGGCGCTAAACTAGAATTTACACCCATCACGCTGCCCGTGCTACCCGGCGAGACGCGTGCCATTACGCTGAACGCCAACACCGAAGGCGGTTCAGCCGTAAAAAGCATCAACTACCCCGTGACAATTAAAGGCGCTTTGGAATGGGGCGGACAACGCGTGCCTTTTGAGCACACATTCAAAGAATAATCATGCGTGAGTGGGGTTTGCAGGCTCATCAATCGGCAGCAAAACCTAGTTGTATTGCTGCAGCGTGGCTGTGTAGTTTGGCAGGCGCAGCTTGGGCGCAAACGCCTGCTGGTATTACAACGCTGCCATCCACTGCAAGCGCCACTGTCACTGTACCCGCACCTTACCAAGACCGCGTAATAGAAGGATTGCCTGCAGAGGACTCCGAAGATATTGCCCAGCGCAAGTACAATAATGCAGGCCTGCCGCGCAGCTACAGCCTAGAGGCGCTGTGGGACCAACAAGATTCGCAAGGCCAGCGCCGCAGCGGGCAAGGCCTGCGCGCCAATGGTTTTTTCGACACAGCTTACTACGGCAGTATTTCAGGCCAGCTGACGCTACAAAATACAACGGTAAACAATGCCAGTGGCAACGCACTAGGCAATGCAGGCCAGGCCAATGCCTCTTCGTTTGTACTGCGCCAAATAGGCATGCCTTTTGATGGCGGTTGGCGTGCTGACAATACCATAGGCATGCTGAACTTACCGGTGATTGAGCTGGCACGGTCTAGCCCTCGCTTGACTTTACCCGCGCCTGCGATGCAAGGTATCACCACCCAGTGGCAGCAAAGCCAAGGGCTTAATCTGCTGGCTGGTTGGGGGCGTGCAGGAGGTTTTGAAGGTTTTCCAGTTGCGGGCTTCAAAACGACACAAGGTAGCTACAGCGTGCTGGGATTGCAAAAAAACGAACGCGGGGCAGACGGCGCGTGGCAATGGGGCGGTACGTTAGCGCAGGCCAACCAAGTGGCCTCGTCTTTTGCGTCAAGTCTTACTACGCAAACCCCAGTAGATGCGCGCGCAGCCTACGCAGCGGTACGCCGCGAATGGGCAGGTAGCGGCGGCATCAGCAGCCCTGATTTTGTACAAATCAATTTGCTAAACAGCAGCAATACAGGCAGCGATTTTGTAGGCTCGCCCAACCTTAACGCCACGGGGTTATGGGCCGACGGTGGTTTTGCCCAAGGTGCACACCAGCACGGCTGGGGCGTGTTTGCATTGCAGCCTGGCCTAGGCTGGCTAGACACGCCCACTGCGAGTGATTTGCAAGGTGGCTACTGGCGCCATGGCTGGCGCACGCGGCAGTGGTCGCTCGATTCGGGGCTAGAGCTGCTCAGCCCAGTGAAGGCTGATACGCCGCAAGGATTTTTTGCCAACACTAGCGTACGCTACCAGTACAGCAGCAGTACCAGTTTCGGTGCCGCTGTTAATGTACGCCGTTATGGCGTGCAGTCGCAGTCGTTGCTGTTGTACAGCCAGTTTGCCAACGCCCTGGGCAATACGCGCGCGCAGCTAGACGTGGCCAGTGCTAACACGGGCGAGCGGCAAACCAAGCTGCAGCTAGACCATGATTGGACTCTTGTGCAAAACATGCGCTTGTCGACAGCGCTGTCGCTAGATCAAAACCGCAGGCCAAGTACAGCTGGTTTTATGCGCACCAACGGCGTAGGTTTTGCGACCAGTGCAGACTGGGCCTTAGGACAGCGCTGGTCGTTTAACACCAGTTTGCAAGGGCGCTGGAGCAGCGAGCAAACCCAGTACACGCTGAATGCTGGTGCTACGTGGCGCATAGCGCCCCAATGGTCCCTGCAAACCACGGTGTACGCAACGCAAGGCAACTACAACAGCGCTATAGCGCTGGCGCAAAGCCCATTGACAGCGCCTGTAATCACCACTTCACGCAGCCAAGATGCGGGCGTATTTGTATCGCTGCGCTACGAGGACAGTGCTGGCCGGCCCACTGCCCCAGTGGGCGGGGCGCCTGGTTCTGCGGCAGGCAGATTAGAAGGCTCAGTGTATTTGGACGATAACCAAAACGCCAAGCGCGACGCCGCAGAGCGCGGTGCCGCTAACGTGACTGTGCTGCTAGATGGTCGGTATGCGGCACCGACTGACGCACAAGGACGGTTTGAGTTTGCCTACGTTACGGCAGGCCCCCATGTGTTAACAGTGATCAGTGACAACTTGCCGTTGCCATGGCTGTTGGACAAAGAGGGCCGCACGGCTGTGCGCGTCTACACACGCGAAACCAGCACGGCAAACATCGGCGCAATCAAGCCTTAGCTGGTTGGCTCAAAGTAGCCGATTCTTGCGCGCTGTAGCCTAGCGACTGCAGTATCGCGGCGCTGTGTTCGCCCAGCTTGGGTGGGTTGTGGCGCACACCCAAGCGCTGGCCGTCCATGGTGAAGGGGAACAGCACCGTGCGGGTGACTTTGCCATCAGGCAGTGTCATAGGCGCCAAGCCTCCGGTGGCCAGCAAATGCGGGTCGTCCACCAGCTCATGCGGTTTTTTGATGGGGGCGTAGGGCAAGCCATTGTCTTCAAACAGCGTGCTAAGTTCTTGCGCGCTGTAGGTGGCAAACCGTTCGCGCAGTTGCGCCAGCAGGCGGGGGCGCTCGCGTACGCGATCATTGTTGCTGTTGTACACAGGGTTAGTTTTTAAGTCGTCCCATCCGAAGGCATCGCACATCACCAGCCACTGCTTGTCGGTCACAGCGCTTAAGAAAATTTGCTCACCGTCTTTCACCGTAAACACGTCGTACACGCCCCAGGCTGATATGCGGTTGGATCGCGCTGCGACCCGAGGGCGCCGGGAGCCTCGGTGCGCTGCTCCCGGGCTGGGCGGTGATCGCGGCTCTCGTGGTGCTCCCCTCGGCGAT
>JAYSWJ010000039.1:0-2316 GCA_043718065.1 Polaromonas sp. | reverse complement strand
TATGAGCCGCATTTGCGCCGCTGCCGATAAAAGATTCGCCGATAAACATGTTTGCCTCTTTTCTATATTTAAGACAGTTTAATGAACTGTCCTTGGTTGAGCCAGCTAGATTATGCAAAGCAGTCCCCTGGTCGGCAAACGATTAATCCGAGCCCACCGCATGCGTAAATCTCATGCGATGCACGTAAACCCTAGGTGCACAACAGTAGTTTGTGCAATTTATTTTGGAGCGGCCAACAAGCCATCGAGTTGGGATTGGCTGACAAGCTAGGCACCTTGGACTTTGCGGCCCGCGAAGTCGTCAAAGCTGAAGACATCATTGACTACACCCGCCGCGACAACGTCGCCGAGCGGATTTTGGAAGAAAATTGAGCACTTTTCCGAAGTGGATATTCAATAGTTTGCTATTAATCTAGTAGTAATTACTTAGATTCATATCGCTTTGTGCTGCAAGTAATGGCGCGTCTATCCTGTCAAGCTTCAGAATCAAGCGCGCTGATTCGGTAGCGTACCTGCGCCGCCCTGTCGCCAACCTCTTATGGGGCAGCTTGCAGCACAACGCAACCCCAGCAGTGGGCTTGCAGCGGGCTGAGGTTTGGCGCGTAGATTTGCAGGCCCGTGCTGTCCACTGCAGATCGTGACTATTTTGCAAACTTTCCGACTATCGAGTATCGATTAGTGTGCTAACTGCTACATATTAAATAGCGAACTATTGAATATACACGTCGGAAAAGTGCTATTTTTTCTGCTGAAATAGCGGGGAGAACAGAAACCGGTTCGATAAGCTCAACGTAAACAGTAGCGGTATGGTTAATGTGAGCGGCTTAGAAAGCCCTGGAAATATCGTTCACTATTCGCATGTCCGATAACGGCTAGTTTTAGCGCTACTTGGGCGTATCATGCTTTTATGACGAATCAATTTGACCAAGCCTCAGACGATGCTTGCTACCAAGCATTGCGCAGCCACGATGCACGGTTTGATGGCTGCTTTTTTACCTGTGTGAAGACCACCAAAATTTATTGCCGCCCCGTATGCCGCGTTAAAGCGCCCAAGCGCGAAAACTGCATTTTTGTGACGCACGCTGCGCAAGCCGAGGCAGCGGGTTACAGGCCCTGCCTGCGCTGCCGACCTGAGCTTGCGCCGCATTCACTGATTTGGTCGATCCAAGACGCCTCACACACACTAACGCTGCAGGCAGCGCGGCTGTGGGACGACGCAGGCCAGTTCCATATGCCCAGCGTGGCCAAGGTAGCTGCCACGCTGGGCGTGAGCGACAGACACTTGCGGCGGATATTTGAAGCGCACTTGGGCGTGTCTCCTGTGCAATACCTGCAAACTCGGCGCTTGCTGTGCGCCAAACAGCTGCTCACCGATACATGCATGCCGATGGCAGATGTCGCTGCCGCCAGTGGATTTGGCAGTTTGCGGCGATTTAACACGGCGTTTGTGCAGCACTACCGGCTTGCGCCCACGCACCTGCGGCGCGAAGTAAAGGATACGCACCTGCGGCGCGAAGTGAAGGATACGCACCTGCGGCGCGAAGTGACGCATACCCACCTGCAGCTCGAGGGTGCACCCGACGCAGGGCAGTCTGGTCAGCAGCTGAGTGAATTTACCGGCAGCACACGGGTGCAGCTAGCGTACCGCCCGCCGTACGACGTGCAATCAATGCTTAAATTCTTGCAGCAAAGGCAAATTGGCACCATAGAACATAGTTTTAGCCATGCAGGATCAAGCTGGGTTCAACGCACTGCGAGCCTTCAAAACGGCACGCAACACGCTGCAGGCTGGCTTCAATGGCGCTTTGACGAGGCACACTGCGTGGTGCAGCTAGACGTGAGTGACAGCTTGTGCGGCATGCTGCCCACTGTGATAGCCCGCATGCGAGCCGCGCTGGATCTGGACGCTGATCCGGCAGCCATTAACGCAGTGCTGGGCGCGCATTTTTCAGGCACGCCAGGCCTTAGGGTACCTGGCTGCATCGACGGCTTTGAAGTGGCGGTGCGGGCCATTGTGGGCCAGCAGGTTACGGTGGCAGCGGCTTGCACATTTACCCGGCGCATTGCACACACTTTTGGCCAACCGATTGCTACGCCGTTTGCGCAGCTAACCCACCTGTTTCCCACGCCTGCAGCGTTGGCGGGCGCTACATCGGACGCTCTGGGGGCGCTGGGCATTGTGCGCCAGCGGCAAGCAGCCATCATCGCCCTGTCGCAAGCGGTCGACGCTGGCCAGCTTGACTTGAACACCCCCGCCCGTGCGCTGCAAACCATAGACCAGCTCAAAGCGCTGCCTGGCATCGGCGACTGGACGGC
>JAYSWJ010000038.1:0-15190 GCA_043718065.1 Polaromonas sp. | reverse complement strand
CAGTGCTTGTTTGATTGCTTGATCAGTGTATTTGAGGGCCGCCCGATGCAGCCAGTCTTGGCCTAGCTGCATTGATGTGACCTGAGTAGTTACATTTTTAGAGCTATTTAGCCTGTTAACCCAAGTAAAACCTGCTCAAGCAGCTATTAAAATAATAGTATTGCACAGCCAATACAACGATTCGAGGAGACACAACTTGAACACCCTGCCCCAGCCCAGCACGGCCAACCACACCCGCACTGCGAACCTCACATGCACGCCGCCCAGCGTGACCGTACCGCGCCACTACAACGCCGCCTACGATCTGCTACAACGCCACACGCAGCGCGCCAGCAAAGCAGCCTTTATCGACAGCGCCACCGGCCACACACTGACGTACGGCCATTTGTCAGCCCAGTCATACCAGTTTGCCAACGCCCTGCGTGCGCTGGGCTTTGCGCCCGAGAGCCGCGTGCTGCTGTGCGCGCTAGACACTACAGAATGGCCCGTGGCCTTCTTGGGCTGTTTGCTGGCAGGCGTGGTACCCGTGGCCGTGAACACGCTGCTCACCACCAAAGATTTTGACTTTATGCTGCGCGATTCGCGTGCACAGGGGCTGATTGTCTCGCATGCTTTGCTGCCTGCGTTTGACAGCCTGATAGGCCAAATTGACACTTTGAAAACTGTGATTGTCTGCGGCGTGCCTGCAGACGATAATTCCTCCAATACAGCCCAACTATTGCAAGGTAAATACGCCTTTGAGTCCGTAATATATGCTCAACCAGCTACGCAATTAGTAGCAGATACCTGCAGTGACGATGCTGCTTTTTGGTTGTATTCCAGCGGTAGCACGGGCGCGCCCAAGGGCACGGTGCATTTGCATTCGCATCTGATTCAAACTGCCCAGTTGTACGGCCAAGGTGTGCTGGGCATTCAAGAGCATGATGTGGTGTACTCGGCCGCTAAATTTTTCTTTGCCTACGGTTTGGGTAATTCGCTAACCTTTCCGCTGGCCGTGGGTGCCACTGCGGTGCTGCTGCACAGCCGCCCCACGCCTGCCGACGTGTTTAGTGTTTTACAAAAATACCAGCCCAGCATTTTCTACGGCGTGCCCACGCTGTACGCGGCCCAGTTGGCCGATACGGCGCGCCCGGCCAAAGCTGCCTTACATCTGCGCGTATGCACCAGCGCAGGCGAGGCACTGCCCGCCGACATTGGCAAGCGCTGGAGTGCTGAATACGGCTGCGAGGTGCTAGACGGTATTGGGTCTACCGAAATGTTGCATATCTTTTTGTCCAACCAGCCCGGCCACGTGCGCTACGGCACTACGGGGCAGGCTGTGCCGGGCTATACGCTAAAAATCATCAACGACGATGGCCAAGAATGCAAAGCAGGCGAGATCGGCGAGCTGCAAGTAAGCGGCCCCACCAGCGCCATCATGTACTGGAACAACCGCGCTAAAACCAAAGCCACCTTTGCGGGCGAATGGACGCGCAGCGGCGACAAATACACGGTAGACGCCGACGGCTACTATACCTACAGCGGCCGCACCGACGATATGCTAAAAGTGGGCGGCATCTACGTGTCACCCTTTGAAGTAGAAGCCAGCTTGATGACCCATACCGCCGTGCTGGAAGCCGCCGTGATTGGCGTGGCCGACAGCTGCGGGCTGACCAAACCCAAGGCCTACGTAGTTTTAAAATCTGGCCACAGCGCGACCGTAGACGCACTGCAAGCCCACGTTAAATCGCAACTGGCACCGTATAAATACCCGCGCTGGATTGAGCTGGTTGGCGAGCTGCCCAAAACCGCCACTGGCAAAATTCAGCGGTTTAAGTTGCGGCAGCTTTAGTGCAGCGAATGCAGTGCTGCGGCTAGGCAGTGCGGCTACAGTGGCAGCGCCCAGTAACTTTCAAACACTATAAATTTAATAGCTGCTTGAGCATATTTTACTTGGGTTTCCGGCCTAAATAGCTAAAGAAAACGGCTCTGCAATGCGCATTTAAGCCAATGCAAAAGCGTCCATCGCCAGGTAACGGTACATCACCTCGCGGCTGATGTAGTGCACAGCAGGCGGGTGGCTCGTACCCCAGCCGGCGGCACCCAGTGCAAAGTAAATGGGTGCGAAATGCTCGTCGCTAGGGTGCGCCTGCACAGCGTGCGGTGCGTGTTGGCGGTACGCCAGCAGGGTCGCTGTGTCGCCGTGCGTGACGGCGTTTTCTATCCAGCGCGCAAATTCGCCCACATAGGCAGCAGGCGCGGCCTGCAATGCGGGGCGGCTTTGCATAAATTCGTGCAAATTATGGGTCAAGCTGCCCGACCCAATGATCAGCACGCCCTGCGCGCGCAAGCTGGCCAGCGCTGTGCCTAGCGCCATCAGCGACTGGGGCGTGTAGTTGGTAGGCAGCGCCAGTTGCACCACAGGCACATTGGCCTGCGGAAACAAGTGCATTAGCGGCACCCACGCGCCATGGTCTAGCGGGCGCTGGTCGTCGGCTTGCGCAGTGATGCCAGCAGAGTGCAGCAAGGCCAGCACCTGCTGCGCCAGCGCGGGGTCACCCGGTGCGGGGTATTGGATTTGTTGCAAGGCAGGGTCAAACCCGCCAAAGTCGTGCCACGTAGCAGGCTGCGCCGTGGTCATCACCACAGGCGTGCGCGCCATCCAGTGCGGCGACATGATGACAATACCGCGCGGTGGGCTGGCTAGCCCCGCCGCCCACGCCCGCAGCGCCGGTGCCGTGTTGCCATGCTCTAGTGCAAACATGGGCGATCCGTGGGATACAAACAGCACGGGCTGTAGCGGGGGGTTTAGGGCTGCAGACATGGGCTATATATGAGTTCAGCGGTCGCCTTTTCAATAGGCACAGTGGTTTGTGAGATCGCTATTAATTTAGCTTGGTCTCTGGGCTAACGCTATTTCCAACTGAGGTGGGATCGAGCCAGGCTCACCACTGCAAACTATGAAAATACGCATGCATTCAAGTTTTTTCTATTTCGGAAAAACGGTCAATATGATTTCTTTACTTTGATTATCGGTAACCTCGACGATCTGACCTACTAAACCACCTTGCGTGGGTTGGTTAACCACCTATCTCAACACTTGGGGCGTGTTATTGCACACAAATTTAACATTACGATTAAGTTTATTTTTAAAACTTAGACCATATAAGCGTGCTGTTTTATGGTCTAATTAAATTTATCATTAACAATATTAATTTGTGCGCAGCTTATCGCTGCATGTTGGTAACCATTTCAGGAGCCACCCCTATGCAAACCCTATTCGCCGAAACCTCCATCGGAATTACCGATTTGAAGAAAAACCCATCTGCGGTGATACGTGATGCTGGGGACAACACTGTCGTAGTGTTGCACCACAATAAAGCCTCGGCTTACTTGGTGCCAGCTAAAACGTATGAGGTAATGATGGATATTTTTGACGACCTGATGCTGGCTCCCCTGATTCAGCTACGGTTAGATGCAGCCAATGAGCAGCCCGAAGATCTGGTGGAGGTGTCTATTGCGCAGCTAGAGCGTGAGGCGAAGGCCAAAATCAAGCGTCAGGCTTGAAAAAATTTCTGAACTTTATCCGAGAATTTTTTAGTGGCCTATCGTTTACAGTTTCTAACTGCTGCCAAAGCTGAGTGGGACAAACTAGACGGAACGGTACAGCTGCAATTTACCAAAGTGCTGGCTAAACGACTAGAGGTGCCGCGCGTACCTAAAGCAGCATTAGCTAGCATGGCTGATTGCTACAAAATTAAATTGCGCACGGTGGGGTATAGGCTGGTTTATCAAGTACGTGATGAGTCTCTGGTATTGTTAACCGTAGCGGTGGGTAGGCGTGATCGCAACGCGGTGTACAACGTAGCGATGGCGCGGCTGCCTTTGGCCCAGCCAGAAAAGACTGTAAGCAGCAATGTAAAGCTCGCACCACATCTTAGAAAAAAACGTTGATACCTTGGCAGGTTCTGCGGCTTGTAACGCCTAAAACACTGGCGGTTTCTAAGCACTGCGCGCCGTATTAGCTACCACCATGCAGCCCGCAATGCGCCAAGGCTGGCTCTTTTGGGTAGGCTTTTGCAGGCTATAGACAGCCAGCCACTGCGCGGCGTTGGCGTCGGTCATTTGCACCCGCAGTAGTACACCACCACCATGGGTTTCGGGTTTAAAAAACGCGGTAGCGGCGGGGCGGTACACCACGGGGTACTGTTGGCGCACCATGGCTAAAAAGTTCTTGGGTGTGCCAAATGCTTTTTGAATTTGCGGGCTGGCGTATGAAAATGCTTTGGTTGCATCGTCAGCCGCAAAAGCCGCTAGCTGTGCCTGCACCACCGCCAGTGCCGCTTTTTCGTCCTGCGCGCTGAGGGCAGTAGCAGCCGGCGCAGCCGTTTGCGCCCAGGCAGCCGGGGCCAGCAGGGCGGTGGATGTGCAGGCGGCCACTATGCAAACTGTGGCCAGCCAGCGGCTGGGTTGGTGCAACACACTGTGCAAACTGTGGCGTGTTAGTAGCATGGTAGGCCTGTCTCGCGGGAGTGCGGTTAAATTTTAATGGGCGCTTGAAAACTGCAATTGATCATGCACCATCTTCGGTAACACTATGTGCAAGATGGCAATTACCCGAGTAATGCGTAGGCGGTGACGCAGGTGGGGCCGTTTTGGATGCCGCAGACGATAATCAAGCCATGAAAACTGTGGACCAAATTGCTGCCGAGCTGCAAGGCTATGACCCCGCTGCGCTGCCGGCTGACAAAGTGAACGAATTTTTAGCGCTATTGGTAGCGCCTGTGCATCAGGCCGAAACTGTCCCACTACAAGCCGCGCTGGGCCGCGTGCTGGCGCACGACATCGTCTCGCCGATCAGCGTGCCACCGCACGACAACTCGGCCATGGACGGCTTTGCCTTTGCGGGTGCCGATTTGAAGACCGAAGGTGTCAGCCGCTTCCAGGTGGTGGGCACAGCGCTGGCGGGTAAGGCGTGGCAAGGCAGCGTAGGCCCCGGCGAATGCATCAAAATCATGACCGGTGCCATCATGCCCGAGGGGCTAGACACGGTGGTGCCGCAAGAGCTGTGCACCCTGGTGACCCACGACAGCGTTGCAGCGCGAAATACTACTGCAACTAGCGCTGTGCTAACGACCACGAGTGCAAATCCCCCGCCGAACCAACTGATCGACATCCCGCCCGGCCTGCTGCAGCCTGGCGACAACCGCCGCTTGCTGGGCGAGGATTTGCTGCAAGGCGCGCCTGCGCTGTCAGCGGGCGATGTGCTGTCGCCCGCTGCGCTGGGGCTGCTGGCCAGCCTGAACATCGGCCAGGTCAGCGTGTGGCGCAAGCTGAAAGTGGCCTACTTTTCTACCGGCGACGAGGTGCTGAGCCTGGGCGACGCGCCGCGCGAAGGCGCTATCTACGACAGCAACCGGTACACAGTGCACGGCATGCTCACCCGGCTGGGTGTAGAGGTAATCGACATGGGCGTGGTGGGCGACGACCCTGCCCTGCTAGAGGCCGCCTTTCGCAGCGCCGCCGCGCAGGCCGACGCCATCATCACCAGCGGCGGTGTGAGCGTGGGCGAGGCCGACCACACCAAAGCCATGATGCGCAAACTGGGCAGCGAAGGCGATGACAACCAGAGCGTTGAAAATCAGGGCGGTGGTGTGGCATTCTGGCGTATTGCCATGCGGCCCGGCCGGCCCATGGCGGTAGGGCGCATTGCAGCGGCGCGAGGTGTACCAGCGCCAGATGCACCAGATGCACCAGATGGCGTGCAAAACCCAAAAACAAGCACTTCAACCCCTCAAAATAACAATGAAATAGCGGTTTCATCCCGTAATACCTGCTCAAGCAGCTATGAAATTAATAGTAGCATCCTGTTCGGCCTGCCCGGCAACCCAGTAGCGGTGATGGTGACCATGCTGGCTTTTGTGCGCCCTGCACTGCTGCGCATGATGGGTGCCAACCCGGCCAAATATTGCGCCGCGCCGCTGTACCTGCCCGCGCACAGCAGCGAGCCGCTGCGCAAAAAACCCGGCCGCACCGAATACCAGCGCGGCTGCGTCACCCGCGCAGCCAACGGGCAGCTGCAGGTTAAAACCACCGGCAACCAAGGCAGCGGCGTACTATCCAGCATGGTGCAAGCCAACGGCTTGATCGTGCTGCACCACAGCCAAGGCAATGTGGCCGTGGGCGACATGGTGGACGTGCTGATGTTTGACGGCGCGATGTAGATATGAACACTGCACACACCGCAGGAGACACCATGCGCGTCAACGACAAATCCATCATCGTCACGGGCGCTGGCAGTGGCATTGGCGAGGGCATTGCCAAGCGGCTGGCCGCGCAGGGTGCCAAAGTGATCGTCAACGACATTAACACCGCGCTGGGCCACAAGGTGGTGGCTAGCATTGTGCAAGCCGGAGGCACGGCAACGTTTTTTGCCGCCGACGTTACCCAGTCTGCTGACGTCAAAGCGCTGGTGGCTGCGGCTGTGCGGCACTACGGGCGGCTCGACGTGATGGTTAACAACGCGGGCTGGACGCACCGCAACCAACATGCGCTCGACGTGAGCGAGGCTGATTTTGACAAATGCTATGCCGTTAACGTGAAAAGTATTTATCTGTCTACCCTGCACGCGGTGCCCGAGTTTCGGCGCACGGGCGGCGGCAGCTTTATCAACATCGCGTCCACAGCCGGTGTGCGCCCGCGCCCCGGGTTGACCTGGTACAACGGCAGCAAGGGTGCAGTCATTACCACTAGCAAGTCGCTGGCCGCTGAGCTGGGGCCTGAGAATATTCGGGTTAACTGCGTTAACCCCGTGTTTAATCCAGAAACTGGCCTGTCAGAAGACTTTGCCGGGGGCGAGCTGACCGAAGAGCGCAAAGCCAAGTTTCGCGCCAGCATACCGCTGGGCCGCTTTTCTACAGCGCTAGATGTGGCTAACGCCGTGCTGTATTTGGCCAGCGACGAGGCTGCGTTTATCAGCGGTGTGTGCCTAGAAGTGGATGGCGCGCGCTGCGTGTAGTGCGGCATTGGTAACGCCGCTGACGCCTACGCTGGCAATGTTTATATTGACAGTGATCGCGCCAGTGTTAGCAAGGTTTTTCACTAAAGGTTATGCTAAATTTATGAATCTATTTACACGACCCATTGCAGTGAAAAAAATCGCCCTGAAAATCGCTTTCTTCGGCACCAGCTTGCTGCTGCTAGCTAGCGCGCAAGCCGCCAATTTTTGCGCAGGCGCTGCCAGCTATAGCGTGCAGCCGCTGATTGGCGGCAAAGCCTTTGACCTGTGCCAAGCCCCGGCCAAAGCGGTGCTGCTGGTCAACACAGCCAGCCGTTGCGGTTTTACCCCGCAGTACGAAGGCCTGGAAAAATTGCACCAACAGTACAAAGCCAAAGGCTTGATGGTGGTGGCCCTGCCCGCGAACGACTTTGGCCAGCAAGAGTCTGGCGGCAACAAACAGATTGCCGATTTTTGCAAAATAAACTACGGCGTCAGCTTTACCGTAGGCGAAAAACTCACCACACCGATTGGCAAAGACCCGCTGTACCAAAAGCTGATAGCCGCCTCTGGCAAAGCGCCTAGCTGGAATTTTCATAAATATTTGATCACGCCCGACGGCAAAGTACAAAGCTTTGAATCTGCCATTGAGCCGCAGAGCGCGGCACTTACCAAAGCGGTCGAAACTGCCTTAATCAAGTAAGCCCAAGTACGCCAAAGTACGCCAAAGTACGCCAAAGTGCGCGGCGTTGCGCTACACGACAACCCTAAGCTATAAGCACCACTTGTACCCAGTCGTAAATACCGAGTTTGTACGGAGTTTATAACTCACCGCGGCGCCCCTTCTGCCTGCCCTATCCGCGATAATCGCATTATGTCCGAACGTGTTATCCCCCTGATAGACCAGCGTAGGTTGCCGCTAGCTACTGCGCAGGCTGCATCGCTTGTAGCCCGCGCCCCTGCGCTGCCTATTGCAGCCACTGGCTTGCTAGGCGACACGCTAGGCCGCCCGCTGCGTGACCTGCGCATTAGCGTGACCGACCGCTGCAACTTCAGGTGCAGCTACTGCATGCCCAAAGAAGTGTTTGACAAAGACTACCAATACCTGCCTCACAACGCGTTGCTCAGCTTTGAAGAGATCACCCGGGTGGCACGGGTGTTTGCTGCGCACGGTGTTCAAAAAATTCGCCTGACGGGCGGCGAGCCGCTGCTGCGTAAAAATATTGAAGTGTTGATTGAGATGCTCAGCCGCATTACCACCACCGACGGCAAGCCGCTGGACATCACGCTTACCACCAACGCCTCGGTGCTGCGGCGCAAAGCGCTGGCGCTCAAAGCTGCAGGCTTGCAGCGCGTCACCATCAGCTTGGACGGGCTAGACGACGCCACATTTCGCGCGATGAATGATGTGGATTTTCCGGTGGCGGACGTGCTGGACGGCATTGCTGCGGCGCAAGAGGCCGGGCTGCAGAATATCAAAGTCAACATGGTAGTCAAGCGCGGCACCAATGCGCAAGAAATTTTACCCATGGCGCAGCATTTTCAGGGCACCGGTGTCACGCTGCGGTTTATCGAATACATGGACGTAGGCGCAACCAACGGCTGGCGCATGGACGACGTGATGCCGTCTGCAGATGTAGTGCAGCACATCCATGCGCATATGCCACTGGTGCAGCTAGACCCCACTACGGTGGGCGAAACCGCCGAGCGCTGGGGCTATGCAGGTGCCAACGGCCTGCACGACCCTAGCTTGGGCGAGATTGGTGTGATCAGCAGCGTGACGCAAGCTTTTTGCGGCGACTGCAACCGCGCGCGCTTGTCTACTGAAGGCAAGCTGTACACCTGCCTGTTTGCCACGCAGGGGCACGATCTGCGCTCTCTGCTGCGCAGCGACAACAGCGCTACTACTGATGCTGCCAGCGACGCCGATCTGACCAGCGCCATCGGCCATATTTGGCAAGGCCGCAGCGACCGCTATTCTGAGCTGCGCGCTTCTATGCCCGCAGACCACAGCACCCATGCAACCGCAGGCCAACGCCGTGTTGAGATGAGCTATATCGGTGGTTGATTTGGCAACGCATTCGGTAACGCATTCGGTAACGCAATTGGCAGCGCATTTGGTAAAGCAATTCGCACCGACAACGCAGCCAGTGATTACCGCTCTGATCTTAGCCGGTGGCCGCGGCTCGCGCATGGGCGGCGTAGACAAAGGCCTGCAAACCTTCAACGGTGTACCACTGGTAACGCACACCTTGCAGCGCTTGCGCCAGCAAACTGGTGGCTTAGTGGCCAGCGTGGCAGTTAACGCTAACCGTAATTTAGCCACCTACGAAGCTATGCAAGTGCCCGTGTGGCCCGATGCCGTGGCAGACGAGTTTGCTGGGCCACTGGCGGGGTTTTTAACCGGGCTGGCGCGCTGCGTTACGCCGTATTTGTTAACTGTGCCGTGCGATACGCCGCTGTTTCCGCTGGACTTGGCTGCACGGCTAGCGGCAGCTTTAGAAATGGGCCAGTACGACATCGCTATGGCCAGTGCACCCGAGCTAGATGGCCAAGGCAACCGCCGCGTGCGCGCGCAGCCCGTGTTTTGCCTGTTACGGGCCAATATGCACCACAGCTTGCAACAGTTTATGCAAACCGGTGGCCGCAAGATCGACGCGTGGACAGCACAACACAACACAGTATTAGTATCCTTTGACCAGCACGCCGACAACCCCCAAGCCTTCAGCAACGCCAACACTTTGAGCGAGCTGGATGGGCTGCAGGCACTACAAAATTCTTACAATGTAAACCCTTAAGCGCTACTAATTGAATAGCTGCTTGAGCAGGTTTTACGGGCGAAAGAAGGTAGAATTGCTTTAGATTTTGTTCACCCTAAGCTTCTTATCCATCACATGACCATGGGTCTTAAACTTTTCCGCACTACAGGCCATAGCAGCTTGCTAGACACCCGCACCGCTGCGGCATGGCAGCACCACGGCAAGGTGGTAATGGGGCGCAACCCGCTGGGCCTGTTGCTGATTGTCAGCATTTGGCTAGGCACCGTGGGCAACTACGCGCTGTGGCGCACGCTGGCCGGGCTGGGCATGCTGCGCACTGCTGGTGACTATGCTTTTTTTGTGGCGTTTGCCGTCATCATCATTGGCACGCTGTGCCTGCTGGGCGCGCTGCTGGCCTGGCCGCGCACCATCAAGCCACTGCTGGTTACCCTGGTGCTGGTAGCGGGCGCAGGCGCGCATTTTATGCTGACCTACGGCGTAGTGATTGACGTGACCATGATCACCAACGTGCTGCAAACCAACCCGGCTGAGACGCGTGATTTGGTCAGCCTGCGCTGGCTGGTCACCATGTTAGTGATAGCAGGCGTGCCATGCGTATGGCTATGGCGGCAAAAAGTGCAGCGCGTTGCCTGGACACGGCAACTCGTGCGCAACTTGGTGTTTGCCGTGGTGTGTGCTGTAGTGGTGTTGGCGGCGCTGGGCGCATCGTTTCAAACCTTCTCGTCCACCATGCGCAATCACACCCAGGTGCGCTACCTTATCAACCCTTTGAATACACTGTATGCCTTGGGCTATATAGGTACTAAACCTTTGCGCAAACCACCCTTGCCGTTTGCGCAACTGGGCAGGGACGCTAAGCTGGGCGCACTCCCTAGCACTAACGCCAACACTGCTGCCAACGCAACCGCTAACATAGCGCCGCCACTGGTGCTGCTGGTAGTGGGTGAGACGGCGCGCTCTGGCAACTTTGGTATCAACGGCTACGAGCGGCCCACCACCCCCCGCCTAGCCGCGCTGATGCCGCGTGAACGCATGGTCAGCCAGCGCAGTGCATGGGCCTGCGGCACCAGCACGGCTGCGTCGCTGCCCTGCATGTTTAGCCACCTAGGGCGCGAGGCTTATGGCGCCAGGCTGGGCGAATCAGAAAACCTGCTGGACGTACTGCAGCATGCCGGTATGGCGGTGCTGTGGCTAGACAACCAAACCGGCTGCAAAGGCCTGTGCGACCGCATAGCCAGCGCCGACACCTCCAACCTAAAGGTTGCAGAGTTTTGCGCCACAGGCGAATGCTTTGACGGCATCATGCTGCACCAGCTAGACCAACGCATAGCCGCCCTGCCCGCCGACAAACGCGCCAAAGGTGTCGTAGTGGTGATGCACCAAATGGGCAGCCACGGCCCAGCCTATTACAAGCGCGTGCCTGCAGAATTTAAAAAGTTCATCCCCGAATGCGCCAGCAATTCGCTGCAAGACTGCACACGCGCGCAAGTGGTTAACAGCTTTGACAACACCATCGCCTACACCGATCACTTCTTGGCCAGTGCGATTGAGTGGCTTAAAACCAAACAAACCACTGCGCCCACCGCTATGGTGTACGTTAGCGACCATGGCGAGTCGCTGGGCGAGAACAATATTTACCTGCACGGCCTGCCCTACTCGGTAGCGCCTGATGTGCAAAAACTGGTGCCCTGGATTACCTGGATGTCCGATAGCTTTGCAGCGCGCAGCAAAATAGACACCGCCTGCCTGCAATCGCGCAGCAAAGAGCGCGTATCGCACGATAATTATTTTCACTCCGTACTGGGCCTGCTGCATGTGCAAACCAGCGCCTACCGCAAAGACTGGGATATGTACGCGGCTTGCGTCAAGCCTTGAGGGTAGCGAATGCACTGCGCCTGCGGTGTGGCAAGACGAGGTGAGACGAGACTACACAATTTAAGTGCTAGGCGTTAATAAAGGTGCAGGTGCAGCACCCTCCTCTAGCCCGCAGTTCCAGCACTGTACAAAACCACCTTCTACCAGCTCGGCACAGCCTAGGCACACCCAGCGGCGCTGCGGTGTGTTTTGCAATTGCCGCAGCGCCAGCAGCGCTTTGTCATACAGCGACTCATCCGTCACCCACAGCTCAGGCGCACACTGGTCAGGTGGTACATCACCCGCAATGCTGCTGATAAAGTAACGCTGCAAAGTAGTCTCAAACCCTTGGTCACGCAGCATGTCTATCCACAGCTGGGCAATCAAAATATTAGGAGCTTGGGCAAGACGGCGCATAGCTGGCAGTATGCGCCTAAATGGACTGCATTGAGAAATAATTCTTTACGCTATAAATTTTATAGCTGCTTGAGCAGATTCTACGGCTTGAACGGCCTAAAACACTTCAAAAATCTTATGTCTAGTTGGCACCAAACGCTTTGGATGGCACACCAATGCAAGCTATAGGGCAAGGGTCATCGCCCACCAAGCCAGTGGCAGGCTGCCCGCCGTAGCCCTCGCGCGCACGCCAGCCAGGGTATTTGGTAAACAGGTTTTGCCACATACTGCCTACGTCAAATACAGGCATCGCTTTGCCCGGGTATTTGACTTCAAACTCTTTGCGAATGTCGGCACCCGTTTTGTACCACGACACTTTGTTGGCATAGCGCTTGAGGGTTTGGCCACGCCAGCCTGCGTCTTTGGCCTCGGGCCAAACCTCGTCGCCGTGTTTGATATTCCACGCAGGGTCTAGCTCCCACGCGGTGCGGCCCAGTACATCACCAAAAATGTACAGCTTGCCATCTACCACGCGCCACTCGGTGGGGTCCGAGCCTAGTTTGAGCGCATACGCCGCGCCACTGGCGCAAAAGCCTGCGTACTGCGGCTCGTATTGGTCGGGCGCAGCGTCAAACAGACGCTTGTGCTCAATGTTCATAAAGTAGTAGGTACGCCCCGGCAGCGTGGTTTGAAACACCGGGTTGCCGCGCACACTTTGTGCCTTGGTAAAGTAGGCTACCGGGTCGTGGCCTAGCAGCATCACATCTTGGCCCGTCACGTTTTTAACCGTGGGGTACGGTGTGCCGCAGCCTGCTACCAGCAGCGCTGCGCAAAGTAAAAACCATCTGATGAAAACTTGCAAAGTCATCTGCTACCTTCTATAAATATATCTGCATGAAGTATAAAACTGCCCTAGTCTCACACTCTCATCACACCCCATCACGCAACAGCTTAGCGTAATACGCCGGGTCTACATTGCCGCCGCTGACTATAATGCCGACGCGTTTGCCTTTAATATTTAGCTTGCCTTCGCTGTCGCCCAGCAACGCCGCAGCAGCGGCCAGGCCACCGGTGGGTTCGATCACCATCTTCATTCGCTCGGCAAAAAAGCGCATGGTCTTTACCAGGGCGTTGTCATCCACAGTCAACACGTCTTTTATCAAGGCGCTGCACACTGCAAACGTTAAGTCCCCTGGCGATTGCGTTTGCGCGCCATCGGCAATGGTGCGCGGCGTGTCGATTTTGACAATCTTGCCACTGCGAAAACTCTGTTGAAAATCATTGCCCGCCAGCGGCTCTACGCCATAAACATCGCAGTGCGGTAGCAAATGCTTAGCCACCGTAGCGCAGCCGGATGTGAGGCCGCCGCCGCCCATGCACACCAGCAATACATCCAAAGGCCCAGCGTCTTCGATCAGCTCTAGCGCCGCCGTGCCCTGCCCGGCCATCACGTCGCAGTGGTTGTAGGGTGGTATCAAGGTCATGCCGCGCTCAGTGGCAATTTGCTGGGTTAAAGCCTCGCGGTCTTGGGTGTAGCGGTCAAACAAAATCACCTCGGCACCATACTCGCGCGTGGCGCGAATTTTGGCCTCGGGGGCATCTTGCGGCATGACGATAACGGCTTGCATGCCCAGCAGCTTGGCCGACAGCGCAATGGCCTGCGCGTGGTTGCCAGATGAAAAAGCAATCGCACCCGCCTTGCGTTGATCGGGCGTGAACTGGGCCAGCGCGTTATAGCCACCGCGAAATTTAAACGCGCCCATGCGTTGAAAATTTTCGCATTTAAAAAACAACTGCGCATCCGTGCGCGAGTTGGCCGTGGTGGAGGTTTGCACCGGGGTGCGGTGGGCTACACCTTTCAGGCGCGCGGCTGCGGCGTTGACGTCGGCAAAGGTGATAGGCAGAGCAGCAATTAGAGAGGTGGCGGGTGGCATATGCATTCCTAAAAAGTTTATTTCGTCCCATCGCGCTAGATCAAAATTAGAGCCAAGGCTTTGACAAGTCAAGCCCAAACGGAAAATATTGTTTACACAGCGTCTTGAAACGCCTTGGCGCGCAGCGTCACAACCAGCGTATCGCGGTGGGCGTTGTCTGCTGTAGGTTGAATCGGCGTGGTCTCGTGAATCACGCGTGCGTCGTCCAGCAGCAGCACGCTCCACGGCTCGGTCAAGGTAAAGCGTTGACCGCTGGGGCCGTCGGCCTCAAACACACGCGTCTCGCCGCCCTTTACGCCCTCACGCGCGACTAAAAATACCGCCACCAAATCGACACCGTCGCGGTGCGCGCCCTCGGGCGTAGGGCGGCCAATGCCGCCTTCGGTGTCAATACGAAACTGGTGCGCCTCGGTGTACCACGGCTGTGGGCTGCGCAGTTGGCTAGCCAGCGTACCCATCCAGCGCAGCAGCGCTGTCCACGCTGGCGTATGGGTGGCAGCCTCAATCGGCTCAAACCAGCGCTCCATCCCGCCGTGCAGCACGTTGTATTCCACCGGCTGCCAGTGCGCGCGGTGGGGCATGGTTTGCACGCTGTACGCACTGCCTGTGTTAACCAAGCTGGGTATATTGTCCAAGCTGGGCGTGTTGGCCATGCTACGCGTTTCCACCACGTAGCTGGCATGACGCCGCTTGCGGTACTTGCCACCGTCTTTCAGGTACGCATCGGGCTGCAGGTGTTGCCAGCTTGCGCCTAGCGCGGCCAAGTCAGCCAGTGAGCAGCCTGCCAGTTGGGCAACATCAGCCGCGGGCAGCAACGCAAACCCCTGCTGGCGCAGCGCAGGCAGCAAGGTGGCAGGGTGGGTATAAGGAGGGACAAAACTGTAGGTGGGGTCAGACATAGTAACAAGCATAAAACATTACCTAGATTATGCGCGGCACAGTAGGGTGCGATGTGGGCCGATACAGTGGGCTGTGTTTGTACCGTAAGCGCCAGTGGTGAATGGTTAGCTTGGGTTGAAGATTGCTATTTTTGTACTGGAGCTGGCCGGCGGCGTACTCCATGTTTTGTACGGGATCTGGCAGGCGGCGTACTCAGCTTCGCGGCTGTCCTCCATGGCGGCCTAGGGCCGCCTACTCCCCCTTTATGCCGCTACGCTGAGTACACCGCCTGCCATCTCTTATGACCATGGTGAGCGATCAACTGTTAGCTTATTCACCCACCTTATTCGCAGCCTTGGTGCTTGGTGTGA
>JAYSWJ010000037.1:0-15217 GCA_043718065.1 Polaromonas sp. | reverse complement strand
ATTTTGGAGACAAATATGCAAAAAGTTTTTTCCTTGCGCGCACGTACGGGTGTGCGTCGTGTACTGACCTTATCTGCAGCCGCCCTCGCATGTGCTGCCGGGTTGGTGTACGCTACCAACTACACGCTGTGGATTAATGGGCGCAGCAGCACAGCTGCCCCAGGAAACCACGCAGACTTTAGCTACTGGGGCCCAGCCACTACTGCGGCTGGTGTGAATAAAAAATCAGTCAACTGGGACGGCTACAACCGCATCTCTGACCAAAACTACCGCGTGCGTGACGCACTAGACTGCTATTGCACCGGTAGCAACTGGTGCTATGTGGCAGCGCACAGCGCGGGTGATTTGCAAATCGGTTATGCGTTATCTTTATTTGGCGGCAGTTCGCGGCCAAAGCAAAACGCATCCCCCAATGCCGCGGGCCAGTGTGGCGTAGCTACTGGTGGCGGCACGCAAACCGGGTGGAATATTAAATGGGTGGACATCGCTGCAGGTGCTGCAGGTGGTAGTGAACTGTCTAACGTGGGCAGCTGGGCTGTGTCTGAGCCGCTAGTAGGTGATCTTAAAACCTCTACCGCGCGCGCTATGTACGACCACAACCAAACGCGCAGCAAGATGTTCTATATGTATGCAGGTGCCAAGGGCACTTTGTACTCGGCTGTCTTGCCAGGCCAAGACGACGAGGCGGTAGCCTACCACTCTTCAGGCGGCGTGTCGGGCAGTGGCGGCGCAGGTTTTTGCAACCCGTCTGACTGGTTTTGCAACGACTTAACTTTGGGTACCGCAGCCAACGAGGGCGGCGCTGCCAAGTGGGCCAACCACTCGGTGGCCTTTCGCGATGATGCGCAGGCGCTGAACCATTATGCCAATGGCAATTGGCAAGGCGTTATCTCCAAGGTGCGTGCCGACGTTGCGGCTAACGCCAATTAAACATCTAGCGCTGTCTTGACGCAGAGCGCGCCCCGGCGCGCTCTGGTTGCGTGTGACGGCCCCTTGGCTTATGCGAAGCTCTACCCTCATTGCCATCAGCTGTGCTGTGCTAGTGGGCATCGCGGTGCTGGCCTACAGCATGGCGCCTGATGAAGCGTCTGCCGCAGTGCAGCCCAGTAGCGATCACTTGAATACAACCACCGTCGCTGCAGGTGTGACAACAGGATTGGCCGTGGGCACGCTAAGGCCTCTAAGCCCGGAAGGCCAGCGCAACCGTGCGGCGCAGCTAGTGCTGTGGCAAGGCCGTTATGAGCGCGCTGAGCAGGTATATGCCAACTACCGCGACGCCACGCGCTACCCACACGATTCACGGCCCTTGACCGAGAACCCCGACCAAGTGCGTCCGTTTGCCATCATTACCGAAGACACTAAGCTGCGAGGCCCTAACGGTGAACCCATCAAAGGTTTGCGCTTGCGCACCACCCAAGAAAAAGTTTTTGCCAGCGGCGCAGACAGCGTCAAACTGACTGTGCAAGCGGTGGACGATACGGGTGCACCGCTGCAGCTCACCATTGCCAGCGCCAGTGCGCAGTCGGTGGCCGAAAGTAAAGTGCTGGCACAAGCCATCAGCACCAAAATAATGTTTACTGACGACGGGCAGGGCGCAGACAACGCAGCAGGCGATGGCACCTACAGCACCCGATTGGTGCCCTCTACCCAAGGCTTTGCAAACTATGCAGGCACTGTGCGCGTACTGGCGCAATTGACAGCCAACGGCCAGCAAGGCATAGCCCATTTTGACGTGATCTACAACCCTGACAATCCGGCCACATGGACGGGTGTACGCGAAGCCGTAGAGGCGGGCTCACTTAATTTTTACTTCAAAGTGCAAGTCAACCAAGCCGGGCGCTACGTGGCCAGTGCCCGGGTAGATGATGCCAACGGCCAGCCTTTTGCGCTGCTGCAGTTTAACGACGATGTGGCTGCTGGTGCACGCGAATTTAAAATGAAAGTGTTTGGCGCACTCATCCACGACAAGCGTCCCGCCTTTCCGTTGCGGGTGCGTGATGTGGAGGGTTTCTTGTTGTTTGAAAACCGCTACCCAGACCGCGCCATGATGGCGCGCCAAGCAGGCCTAGTACACACCAGCGGTCGCTACAGTGTCGATAACTTCGCACCTACCGAATGGACCAGCGAAGAGCGCGAACGCTATCTTGCCGAATACGCACGCGACGCGGAGCGTGCACGTGCAGAAATAGCGCGTTTGTCCACACGCTAGCGACTGGGCGCGCAGACGCTATTTCGCCGCATAAAATCAAGCTTTGCATACCAAGCCAAGGCTTGGATGTATGTCCTGCCTGGCGTGTCATTCGCTAGCGCTACAAAAACAGGAGAATACTTTGGAATTTGTCTATCCCTTGCTGGCCATGCTTGTCGCCTATTTGATCGGCTCGCTGAGCTTTGCCGTGATTGTCAGCCGCTTAATGGGCCTGAACGACCCGCGTACCTATGGCAGCAAAAACCCTGGGGCTACTAATGTGTTGCGCTCGGGCAGCAAGAGTGCAGCGGGCGTGACGTTGGTACTAGACATGCTCAAAGGCTTTATTCCGGTGATGGCAGTTAAGGTGTGGGGACCAGAGTTTGGTCTACAAGACGGCACGCTGGCGCTGGTCGCGCTGGCGGCATTTTTAGGCCATGTGTACCCGGTTTTTTTCAAATTTAAGGGTGGCAAGGGCGTAGCTACTGCGCTAGGCGTTGTGCTGGGCGTGAACTGGATTTTAGGGCTGGCTTGCATTGCCAGTTTTGCAATTATTTTGTTCTTTTTTCGCTATGTTTCTCTAGCGTCGATTGCCGCAGCAGCGTTTGCGCCGTTTTATTATTTGTTTGGCGATCGGGTTGCTTGGTACACGTCAAAGCCAGTGATGTTGGCAATTTTTGTGATGGCGGTGATCTTGGCCATTCGCCACCGCGAGAATATCAACCGACTGCTGGCGGGTACTGAGTCAAAACTAGGGCAAAAAAAATAGCTTTTGCCAGTGAAAATTACACTTTTGCCAGTGAAACTAGTCTTTTGCCAGCGAAACTAGCCTAATACCGTTTCTCCAGCACCATCTGGTCGAACGTTTTGTTCATATTGAAACGGCTTAAAAAGCTGTTACCTAGCAGCGCGTAGGGCATATTGGGGCCCACCACAGTATCTACGTCGTACACCTCGATATCGCCAATTTTCAAGTTATTGACCTTGACCTTCCAGCCTTGGGCCACGCCGTTGGCAGTGCTCATGCGCACCATTTGGCCCTTTTTGTAGTCGATGCCCATGCGCTCTGCATCGCTAATGCCCAAGGCCACGGTGGTGGCGCCTGTGTCCACCATAAATTGAATGGGCCGGTTGTTGATCAAGCCCTGCGCAAAAAAGTGACCGCCTTGACCCACAGGCAAAATAATTTTGCTGCCATTGCTACTGCCGGGCCGTGCGCCTTGGCTGACCGGCGCGTCGCCCACACGCACGGTCAGGCGGGCCAAGCCCGCAGCGCTGTTACCGGCACCATTGCCAGTGCTTTTAACTTCTAACACTGCTTGCTCACCCGACACGCTCAGTACTTTAATGCCTTGGTAGGTTTCGCCCACAGCCAAGGCCTTGGGGGCACCGCCATCCACCACCAGCAGCGCCTTGCTGCCCATCACACCACTCAGCGCCACCGATTGCGTAGCTTGTTGGGCTGTAGCCCATGTAAATACTGCACAGGCCGCTATAAAAATAATAGTATTTTTGAAATAACTGTGCATTGCAAGCCTAGTGTGTGAGGTCAGTGGCGAGCTTTAGTGGGCAAGTAGGTGCAAGGGTGTGCAACAGCAGATGCACAAATTAATCACGAAAATTATTGAACGTCAACGGCACATCGTCAATATCTTTTTTCAGCAGCGCCATGGCCGCTTGCAAATCATCGCGCTTGGCACCGGTTACGCGCACGCTGTCGCCTTGGATGCTGGCTTGCACTTTCATCTTGCTGTCTTTAAGCACGCGTACGATTTTCTTGGCCATTTCTACCTCAATGCCTTCGCGCACTTTGGCCACTTGTTTGACCTTGTCGCCGCCAATTTTCTGGATTTTTTCAATATCCAAATAGCGCGCGTCAACGTTGCGCTTAGTCAGCTTGGCGCGCAGCAGGTCTTCAACTTGTTGCAGCTGAAAATCTGCATCACCAAACAGGGTAATTTCTTTGTCTTTTAGCTCTACAGCCGCTGAGCTGCCTTTGAAGTCAAACCGCGTGGCGATTTCTTTGGCGGCGTTTTCTACGGCGTTTTTCACGTCCACCATGTTGGGTTCACAAACAGTATCAAAGCTGGGCATGGGCAATTCTCAATCGTTTAAAAAACTAGGGCACACACAATGCGACAATTGTGGCATGTTTGTTGAGAAAAACTTCGCTTTAAAAGCCCAGAACAGCTTTGGTATTGTTGCCAAGGCGCTGCAACTGGTGCGCATCAGCTCGGTAGACGACCTGCGTGCTGCCATAGCGGCCACCCAAGGCACACCGCAAGATTTTGCTGCACACCCACCGTTTATCTTAGGCGGTGGCTGCAACATAGTGCTGACCGGCGATGTCAAGCCGCTCACCTTGAAAATTGAGATCATGGGCAAGCGGCTGGCCCGCCAGAGCGACAAGCACTGGATCGTAGAGGTGGGCGCGGGTGAAAACTGGCACCAGGCAGTCATCTGGACATTGCAGCAAGGCTGGCCGGGTCTGGAGAATTTGGCCCTGATACCCGGTAGCGTAGGTGCCAGCCCTGTGCAAAACATTGGCGCGTACGGTGTAGAGCTGCAAGACCGGTTTGACAGCCTGGACGCCGTGCATTTGCATACTGGCCAAGCGTTCACGCTAACGGCAGCGCAGTGTGCCTTTGGCTACCGCGATTCGGTGTTTAAGCAAAGCTCTGGGCAAAGACATACCTCCGAGCAAGAAAATACCTCTGTGCAAGACCATACCGCCGACGGTGCACAGTCCTACGGCATGGGCCTTCTGAACAAAGCAGTCATCACGCATGTGCGCTTTGCGCTGCCTAAACAGTGGCGGCCTGAGCTGGCGTATGGTGATTTGCAGCGTAAATGGGCTCATTTTTTAGAAGAAAAATGTCTTAAACCCAAGCAAATACTGCTCAAGCAGCTATCAAATACAGAGCAATTAGAGGCGCTACTACAGCTAGGCCTTAGTGCAGGCTTGGCCCCCACGGCACAGCAAATTTGCGACTGGGTATGCCAAGTGCGCAGCGCCAAGCTGCCCGACCCGGCCGTCATTGGCAATGCTGGCAGCTTTTTTAAAAACCCCCTAGTCACACCTGAGCAGTGCGCCGACATCATCGCCCGCGACCCCAAGGTGGTGCACTACCCCATGGCTGACGGCAGTATCAAGCTGGCTGCGGGCTGGCTGATCGACGCGTGCGGCTGGAAGGGCAAAACTGTAGGCAATGCCGGCGTGTATGACAAGCAGGCGTTGGTGCTGGTAAACGTTGGCACAGGTACTGCCACGCCTGCCACCGGCGGCGAGGTGATGACCCTGGCCAAAGCCATTCAAACCAGCGTGTACGAGCGCTTTGGCATCATGCTGGAGCATGAGCCCGTAGTGGTGTAGGCGCAGCAGCGGTGTGGTCTTGCGCGGTGTGCGCTGCAGTATGTGGCGCTGTCACGACAAGGTCACTAAAGTGTCATAAATCTCTGCCACGCTAGTAAAAACAAAAACTACAAAGGAGAAAGAAATGACAAAAATACAAAGTTTTCTGGTGGCGTTTTCATCCCACAGCACAGCGGTGTTGGTAATGTCTAAACTCTTGTGGATACCGTTGATGGTGGTGTTGCTGATTTTGCTAGGCTTAAACCTTTTGCCCAAAGACAGTGCTTGGCTGCTGATACTTGGTTACATTGCCTTGGCAGCAGCGTATGTGGCTATCACAGCATGGGCTAAGCGCATGCGCGAGCGCCACATCCGCGAGGCACCTTTCCCCCGGTTTTTAAAAGCCAAGCTACTTAAAGCCTACCCACACCTTACCAGCAAAGACTACGATTTGGTAGAGCGCGGCATGCGCCAGTATTTTTTAGCCTGCGCGCGCAGCAAAAAGCAGTTTGTGGCCATGCCGTCCAAAGCAGTGGACGCGCTGTGGCATGAATTTATATTGCACACCAAAAACTACCAAGCGTGGTGCAACATGGCGCTGGGCTACTTTTTACACCACACGCCCGCAGCAGCGCTAGGCAAACAAGCCAAAAACAACGACGGCCTGCGCCGCGCCTGGTACTGGGCTTGCAAAGACGAAGCCATCAACCCCAAATCCCCCGGCCGTTTGCCGCTATTGTTTGCGCTGGATATGAAACTTGCCATCGAAGGCGGCTACAGCTACGTACCCGACTGCAAAGACATTGTCCAAAAAAGTGCTGCGGGTAGTGCTGGCGTAGCTGGCGGTGGCGCAGCGGGCAGCGACCCATACTGCGGTAACGATTTTTATAGTGGCAGCTACAGCAGTGACAGCAGCAGCACAGGCGACTTTGGCGGCGCAGATGCCAGCAGCAGTGGCGGCGCTAGCAGCGATGGCGGGAGTGGCGACGGCGGTGGATGCGGTGGCTGCGGAGGCGGCGGCGATTGAACATGATGTGAGCTTGAACTGCACATCAATTCCCTCTTGCAAACGACTTTTTAATAGATAAATAGGCCGGCAACCCAAGTAGATCCTGCTCAAACAGCTATTTAATTAATAGCATTTGAAGTTTAAGGCGTAAGGTCTACGATGCAAGGCCTAACGCCGCACCCACATGATTATCAGCGCCACAAGCAGTGCGATGCACAGGTTGGACAAGACAAATACATAACCAAACAGGCGCTGGTTTTCTTGGTCAAGGCGGCGGGCAGAAGCGCGTAGTTTTTCCATTTTCACCAGTTTTTGCTTCAGGTTGCGACGCTCACCGCGCGCGGTGTCCAGCATGGCAAACAGGCTTTCGATTTGTGCTTTTTGCATGGCCTCGCTGACGGGGGCGGGCGCAGGCCTGGGGGGCGGTTTGAATTGCGGCTCTTCTATGCCTGCTACGCGTAGCATTTCGTCAAAGCTGCCGGGCGCTGTGGTGCCATACATGACCTGGGCAGCTTCTGCGGGTTTAAACCGTGTGTCGTCCAGCATATGGTGCAGGACGGCGTAGGTTTCACTGCGTTGCGCATCTTGCGTGCTGATGGCAAAGTCTGCATCGGGCCGCTGCAGTTGCACCAGGCCTAGGCCTGCCAGCTCGACCATCAGCTCACCAATGTCGCCAAAGCCCTTGAGCGTTTGTATGTACAGCTGCACCGTGTGGGTGCCGTCGACTGCCAGCAGCAGCACGCGCAGACGGCGTGGCAGCTCACGGGGGTTGCGCTGCACCACGGCGTTGCCGCGCTCAGTGCGCACCACCAAGTGGTCTAAATGTTTCAGCAAGTCTTGTTTGGTGATCAAAGCCACGGTACGCTATCCAAGGGAAAGAAAAATTACTACTTTATTAGTATACCGTAGTTGTGTCGTGATGTAAATCATCTAAATAGACTAAGCTACCACAGTTACAACTAAGCCAGCTCGGCGATCATTTCAATTTCTACGCAAGCGCCCATAGGGATTTGTGCCACACCAAAGGCGCTGCGCGCATGCGCACCTACCACGGGGCCAAACACTTGGCCTATCAGTTCTGAGCAGCCGTTGGTGACCAAGTGCTGGTCGGTAAAGTCGGGCGTGCTGTTAACTAGGCTCATCACTTTGACGATACGTTTGACGCTGCTCAGATCGGTGCCGTTGGCCACGCAGGCGGCGTGCAGTGCGGCCATCAGGCCAATGGCGCAGTTGCGCGCGGCCAGCTTGCCTTCGTCCAAGCTGATGTTTTTACCCAACTGGCCTACCCAGGCTGCGCCGTCTTTGCGGGCAATGTTGCCAGAGATAAACACCAGCTTGCCGGTTTGTACAAACGGCACGTAGGCTGCGGCAGGTGTGGCTACAGCGGGTAATTCGATGTTTAAAGATTTCAGATTGGCGTAAACGCTCATACAGGCTCCGTTACAGTTAAGTGATGTTGGATAAAAATAATTCTACTGAAACCGCGATGGTATAGAACTTGGGTGCTCTTTTGTCACTGCTGGCGGGTTTTGTAGTGGGTTGTGCTGCGCAGTTGCAGCAATCGGTGCTGTGGGCGGGCTATTTTTATATGGCATTTATGCTGCCAGCGCTCTATTTATCTGCTCAAGCAGCTATGCAATTAATAGTACCCAAGCGGTTTGCCCATGCGCAGCATGCACCCATCAGGCGCGCTACTGTGCGCGCTGGTATCGTCATGCTGGCTGCGCTGGCGCTAGGCTGGGGTGCCACAGGGCTGCGAGCGGTGGTTTTTCAAGCCCAGGCGCTGCCACCGGCGCTAGAAGGCGTGGATGTGCAGGTGGTGGGTATCGTTACCGCCATGCCGCAGCGCAGCGAGGCGGGGATGCGGTTTAAGCTGCAGGTGGAATCTGCGCAGCGCATGGTTATGCCTGAAACATCGGAGGATTTGGCCGCACAAGCTGCCAGCGACTCTTCTTCGGACAGCACCGCAGTGGCTGGTCGTCCGGCCAAGGCCCCACTTAATGAGCCGGTGACCTTGCCGCCAATGATTTACCTTAGCTGGTACAGCGCTGTGCAGCGCAACGAAGATCCTGCCGCCATCCCTTTTGCTACACTGCAGGCTGGCAGCGCCGACCTGCGCGCAGGCGAGCGCTGGGCGCTGACCGTGCGGCTAAAAGCCCCGCATGGCAACGCCAACCCGCACGGCTTTGACTACGAGCTGTGGCTGTGGGAGCAGGGCCTGCAAGCCACTGGCTATGTGCGCGCCACCCCACGCAACGCAGCTAACGGCAGTGCACCGCGTAAGCTAGGCAGTACTTGGCAGCATCCAGTAGAGCAGGCCCGCCAGCAGGTGCGAGATGCTATCTTTACCGCAGTGCCTGACCCAAGATTGGCGGGCGTTATCGCCGCACTGGTGGTGGGCGACCAGGCCGCCATAGAGCGTGCCGATTGGGACGTGTACCGGGCCACAGGTGTGGCCCATTTAATGAGCATTTCAGGCCTGCATGTCACTATGTTTGCGTGGGCTGCTGCGCTGTGCGTGGGCGCATTGTGGCGGCGTAGCACCCTTGCCATGCACTGGCTGCCCGTGCAGCACGCCGCGCTGCTGGGTGGCGTGCTACTGGCTGCGCTGTACGCATTGTTCAGCGGCTGGGGCGTGCCCTCGCAGCGCACTATTTGGATGCTGGCCACCGTGGCACTGCTGCGCCTGTCGGGCAAGCAATGGCCGTGGCCGCTGGTGTGGCTGCTAGCGATGGCGGTGGTGGTAGTGATCGACCCATGGGCGCTGCTACAAGCGGGCTTTTGGCTGAGCTTTGTAGCAGTAGGCGTGCTGTTTGCCAGTGCAGGGCGGGGCAGCGTGCAAACTGCGCCCGATGACAATGCGGCTCAGTCGGATAGGGATGATGGGCTAGCACCCGCGCAGCGCAGCAAGCTGGACAAACTGCGCCGCCACCCCATCGCACGCAAATTTGCCTCTGCCGCACGCGAGCAGTGGCTGATTACTCTGGCGCTAGCGCCGCTGAGTTTATTGCTATTTCAGCAAGTGTCACTGGTTGGGTTAATTGCCAACGCCATCGCTATCCCGTGGGTAACTTTGGTAGTGACACCGCTGGCCATGCTGGGCGTGTTGCTGCACCCTTTGTGGGCCGCCGCAGCCGCCTGCGTACAACTGCTTAGCGTGGTGCTGGCATGGTTTGCCAGTTGGCCACTAGCTACGGTATCCATAGCTGCTCCAGCAATCATTACAGGCTTTATTGCGGTATTTGGTGGTATTTTGGTAGCCTTGCAATGGCCATGGCCGCTGCGTGCGTTGGGCGCGGCCATGGTGCTGCCCGCGCTGCTATGGCAAACCCCGCGCCCTGCGGCAGGCCAGTTTGACCTGCTGGCTGCCGACATAGGGCAGGGCAACGCCGTACTCATCCGCACGGCGCACCATAGCGTGCTGTACGACACAGGGCCGCGCTTCTCGCGCGAGAGCGACGCAGGCCAACGCACCCTGGTGCCCCTGTTGCGCGCACTGGGCGAGCAGCTAGACACCATCATCGTTAGCCACCGCGACAGCGACCACTCTGGCGGCGCGCCAGCGGTGCAGGCCATGCAGCCGCAAGCCGCACTGCTTAGCTCGCTAGAAGACGGCCACGAGATCATTGCCGCACGCGCTGCAAGCCAAACCACCCAGCGCTGCACGGCAGGCCAAAAGTGGCAATGGGACGGTGTGAATTTTCAAATCTTGCACCCCCAAGCTGCCGACTACGACGTGCAAAACAAATCCAACGCCATGAGCTGCGTGCTGCGCATCAGCAATGGCCAGCGCACTGCCCTGCTGGTGGCAGATATTGAAGCTGCGCAAGAAGCGCGTTTGCTTGAGACCTACGCGAATGCCGCCAGTACGTGGCCTGTCTTCATGACCACAACGACCTCAATAAACTCAGTCCCAGTAGCCAATTTTCTGCAATCTGACATTTTGCTAGCCCCCCACCACGGCAGCAAAACATCGTCTACCGATGCCTTTTTAGATGCCGTCAAACCCAAGCAAGCCATCTTCCAGTCGGGCTACCGCAACCGCTACAACCACCCCGCACCCGAGGTAGCGCAGCGCTACGTTGACCGCAACATTCAGCGCATCACCAGCCCGCAGTGCGGCGCGGCCACGTGGCGCAGCGACTTGCCTGAGGTGGTGGATTGCCAAAGGCATGTCAGCAGGCGGTATTGGCAGCATCAGTTGCCTTGATATGAGTGTTTCTAAAGTAACCTACCTTCGTTTGCATTGAGCCTGTTCTAGTGTCCGCACCGCGCGCGCATCGTAAGATTTTCGTCACGACTACGCTGTATCACTGCTTGGCTAGTGATCTTGTCGCATCAGCTGAGTCTCTGGGTGGTGAGATAGCGTATGCCAACCGCCTTCATACTGGGCATACCAGAAATCAGGCGGTCGGCATACGCTATCTCACTTGCGACCAAAGTAGCGCGCTACCGGTAGTCGCAGATGTAAGCTTTTGGGGTCAAGATCAAAATTCAGGAACGCCCTGCATTCGGCGCAACACCCAACACCAACGAAATTTTGCTCTGACCCCAAATGCATCTCTCCGACGCGCACACAAAACAAATAATCAGCTAACCGGCGAGGCAAAAGGAACCAGCGCTTTGTACATCACCAGCGCATCCACATACCCCAGCTGCTGGTGTTTAAAAGCCCCCGGCAACGTGCCAACCACAGCGTAACCTAGCTTTTGCCACAGGCGCACAGCGCGTGTGTTAGTGGCTACCACCAAATTAAACTGCATAGCGCGAAAACCCATAGACACAGCCTGCACCTGTGAATGCTCGCACATCAGCGATGCGACGCCTTGGCCCTGCGCCGCGTGCGCCACCACGTAGCCGCAGTTGCACACATGCGCGCCTTGGCCCGTTTGGTTAGCCTTGATAAAGTACGTGCCCAGCAAGTCACCCGCTGCACTGCAGGCCACATAGGTGGCTGTGGGCAAATCAACCCACGCTGTATGAATCTGCGCCTCGGTGCTGTCCGGTGCAAAAGAATAGGTGTCGCCTGTTAAAAAAGTGGTGTGCAATAAGTCCCACACGGCAGGCCAGTCGGTAGCATGCATAGGGCGAATTTGCACAGTGCCAGTGGTCATGGGGCTAATTGGTTTTTTTAAAAATATAGGGCGATGCATTAACTATAACCTGCATACAAACAGCATCGTGGTGTGCGCTGCGCTATTGCGTAGGGCATAAAACTTGCTATGCTGTAGCCAGGAGATAAGAGTCTATGGCAAGTCCCCACCGATACGACGAAATGCACGCAACGCCCGCCACCGTGCGGCCGCACTACCAAAGCTACGATGCATGGCTGGCCAGGCAACCACGCGATGTGATGCGATCGCGCCGCGAAGAGGCCGAGGTGATTTTTCGCCGTGTGGGTATTACCTTTGCGGTTTACGGCGACAAAGACGAGCAGGGTGCAGGTACCGAGCGCTTGATCCCGTTTGACTTGATTCCCCGCATCATTCCCGCGCACGAGTGGGCCAGCATGGAGCGCGGGCTAGTGCAGCGCGTCACTGCGCTCAACCGTTTTGTGCACGACGTGTACCACGGTCAAGACATTATCAAAGCCGGCATAGTGCCTGCAGATCAGGTCATGCACAACGCGCAGTTTCGCCCTGAGATGGTGGGCGTAGACGTGCCGCACGGCATCTACAGTCACATTGCAGGCATCGACATCGTGCGTGCACCCGATGCAAACGGTAACGGCGAATACTACGTGCTAGAAGACAACCTGCGCGTGCCCAGCGGTGTGAGCTACATGCTAGAAAACCGCAAAATGATGATGCGCTTGTTTCCTGATTTATTTGCCGGTAACAAGGTAGCGCCCGTAGCGCATTACCCGGACCTGCTGCTGGAGACTTTGCGCGCCGTGTCGCCCGATTCATCGGCTGACCCTACTGTGGTGGTGCTCACCCCCGGCATGCTGAACAGCGCCTATTTTGAACATGCCTTTCTAGCCCAGCAAATGGGGGTTGAGTTAGTTGAGGGGCAAGATCTGTTTGTCAAAGACAACTTTGTCTACATGCGCACCACGCGCGGGCCGCAGCGGGTCGATGTAATTTACCGCCGCCTTGACGACGATTTTTTAGACCCTGCCGTGCATCGCCCTAAAAGCAATTTAGGTTGCAAGGGCCTTCTGGCAGCCTACAAAGCAGGCCACGTCACTATCTGCAATGCGCCGGGTACGGGCGTGGCGGATGATAAGTCTATCTACCCTTACGTGCCCAAAATGATCGAGTTTTACCTAGGCGAAAAACCAATTTTGAATAACGTGCCCACCTACCTGTGCCGCAACCAAAATGACCTGCAATACACACTAGATCACCTCAAAGACCTGGTTGTTAAAGAAGTACACGGCGCAGGGGGCTACGGCATGCTGGTAGGGCCAGCGTCTACTAACAAAGAGATAGAAGATTTTCGTGGTGCGTTGCTAGCCAACCCCAGCAACTATATTGCCCAGCCCACCCTGTCACTGAGCACCTGCCCAACGTTCGTTGACAGCGGTATCGCTCCGCGCCACATTGACTTGCGGCCTTTTGTTTTGAGCGGCAAAACAGTGCAAATGGTGCCCGGCGGCCTGACACGTGTGGCCCTTAAAGATGGCTCGCTGGTGGTTAACTCGTCGCAAGGCGGCGGTACCAAAGACACTTGGATTATGGAAAGTTAACATCATGCTAAGCCGCACTGCAGACCATTTATTTTGGATGTCCCGTTACACCGAGCGCGCCGAGAACACTGCGCGTATGCTGGACATTAATTACCAAACTTCCTTGCTGCCGCAAACCGCTGCTGAGTCCAAGGCGGGCTGGGAGGGCGTGCTGTCTATCAGCGAACTCATGCCGCTGTACCACACGTGGCACAAAACTTTTAAAGCCAGCGAGGTGATGGAGTTTATGGTGAAAGACGAGATGAACCCCTCGTCAATAGTCAGTTGCATCAAGTCAGCCCGCGAGAACGCACGCGCCGTGCGCGGCGCGCTGACCACCGAGGTGTGGGAGACGCAAAACCAAACATGGCTTGAAGTAAACCGCATGCTCAAAGCGGGCGAGTTTGAAGAAGACCCGGCCAAGTTTTTTGAATGGGTAAAATTTCGCAGCCACTTAAGCCGTGGCGTCACCGTGGGCACCATGCTGATGGACGAGGCGCTGCACTTTATGCGCCTAGGCACGTTTTTAGAGCGTGCAGACAACACTGCCAGACTGGTGGATGTGAAGTTTCATGCGATTGAGTCTGATTTTTATGGTGACCTACCCGAGAAAAATCAAGAACACGACTTCTATCACTGGAGCGCTATTTTGCGCAGCGTCAGCGGTTTTGAAATTTACCGCAAGGTATACCGCAACGTGATCAAACCCGAACGCGTGGCTGAGCTGTTGATCTTGCGAGCCGACATGCCGCGCTCGTTGCACGCTAGCTTAAACGCTGTGGTCGAAAACCTAAGCCTGGTAGCTAATGACCAGTCGCTAGAGACGCAGCGCGTTGCAGGTAAGCTGCGCGCCGAGCTGCAGTACGGGCGTATCGACGAAATTTTGGCCACAGGCCTGCATGCCTACTTGACGCAATTTTTAGACCGCGTCAACACATTGGGCGCACGCATTAGCCGCGACTTTTTAGTGCCGTCAGGCGCATAAATTTCATTTTTTCAATACCTAATTTTTTTAAGCAGGACTTTGTATGAAACTCAATCGTTTGGCTTTAGTTGCAGTGGTGTTGGCAGGCGTGGCAGCAGTACCTGTAGCCCATGCAGATACACTTAAAAAAATCGCCGACGGCGGCAAGATGACCGTGGCTTACCGCGAATCGTCGGTACCGTTTAGTTATTTGGCAGGTGGCAGTACAGCAGTCGGCTTTTCGGTTGATGTGACTAACGCGATGATAGACGCAGTAAAAAAAAGCTTAAATAATCCGAATATCAAAGTTGAGTTTCAGGCGGTCACATCGCAAAACCGTATTCCTTTGCTGCAAAACGGCCCGATTGACCTAGAGTGCGGATCGACCACCAACAACAGCACGCGCGGCAAAGACGTGCAGTTTGCTATCAATCATTTCTACACGGGCACGCGCCTACTAGCTAAGAAAGCGTCCGGTATTAAAAACTACGCTGACCTAGCCAGGAAGACGGTAGCCAGTACCACCGGCACCACCAACGCACAGGTCATTCGCAAATACAACTCTGACAACAATTTGGGCATGGACATCGTCTTAGGCAAAGACCACGATGACTCAGTACTGATGGTAGACGGCGGCCGCGCGGTGGCGTTTGCAATGGATGATATTTTGCTGTTTGGTTTAAAGGGCAACGCTAAGAACCCCGCTGAATGGGAGGTGGTAGGCGATTCGTTGCAAGTAGAGCCTTACGCCTGCATGATGCGCAAAGATGACCCGAAATTTCAAGAGTTGGTCAACGGCGTGATCGGCGGCATGATGAAGTCGGGTGAGTTTGACAAGCTGTACACCAAGTGGTTTATGTCACCCATCCCACCCAAAGGCCAGAACTTGAATTTGCCCATGAGCAAAGAGTTGCGTGACAATCTGAAAGCCGCCAGCGACAAGCCAGCGCTGTAACGCCATGTTTTGTACGCAGTGGGCACAACCCAAGTGGGGACAGAGCAAAATTTCGTACTGGATTGGTTTGTCTCCGGAT
>JAYSWJ010000036.1:0-5843 GCA_043718065.1 Polaromonas sp. | reverse complement strand
AAGCGCCTTGCTCAAACGCAGCGACTCATCCGATTGGGTGAGTGTGCTGGCCACTTGTGGCGTAATTTTGGCGGGGCGCGTAGCAGCTGCGGGCTCATACGCCCACACCAGCTTAGCCAAGGCACCTGCGCCTTGGCTGTCGATCAGGTCGCACACACGCTGGGCATTGTTAATAGCCGAGACAATTTTGCCGCGATGGCGAATGATGCCTGCGTCTTGCACTATGCAGTCAATGTCTTTATCGGTAAAACGCGCTACTCTTTCAAAATCAAAGCCTTTGAATACTTCGCGAAACCTGTCGCGTTTGCGCAAAACAGTAATCCAAGAGAGCCCCGATTGAAAGCCTTCCAGCGTGATTTTTTCAAACAGCCTGCGCTCATCAGCCACTGGCCTGCCCCACTCGTTATCGTGGTAGTGGATGTAGTCAGCAAAAGCATCGCCTTGGCCGCACCACGAGCAGCGGTGTTTGGCATCGGAGTGGTGGATGAGGCAGAGAGGCATGTTTTGTATTTGTGCGTTTTCTTTGAAAGCATCTTAGCGAATTTTTCTACCCCTCTAGTGCTGTGCCCGCCCCGGCGCTTGGCGTGAGCAGCTCCGCGACTGTCCACGCTAGAAAGAGCGGGCCGATGGTGTGCTCAGCGAAGCGGCATAAAGGGACAGGAGGCGGCCCAAGGCCGCCACGGAGGACAGCCGCGAAGCTGCGTACACCATCGGCCCGCTCAAGTACAAAACCAAAAGCACACTATCGGCCCACTGCGGCACAAAACGCTGAAAGAAAAAGTGTGAAACCCACCGATAGGCCGGATTTTGTGCGCTGGCACTGCCTTGCGGTAATGCCAACGTGACCGCCATTCATCTTGGCCGCAGCTTGCGCTAGCGGCTCGGTGCTACCTACCCGCACACAGCCGCCGGGTCAGCGGTGCAAACCCGAGGGTTTGCGTGTGTGCCTATTTGGTATTGCTGCGCGTAGAGATTGCCCGTTTCACCCACATGCTGGTTGCCCAACATGTGACTCGTCTCTGTTGCTCTAATCCTCAGCTTATACCTTGCGGCTTTCACTGGAGAGTCGTTAACTCCTACGCTGCCCTGTGCAGTCCGGACCTTCCTCCAGTACCAGGTTTCCCATACGGTACCAGCGGCGGTCTGGTGGGCTTCACCATCTTATTATCGCAGCTAGGCGTGTATTTAGTCACAGCCTAAACCGGGCGTGCGTGACAAATGCAATGTTTATGCAAACTTGCAAGCCCAGCACGTTGTGGCCTGCACAAATTTAGCAGATGATATTGCCTTTGGGATTAAAAAATAGCGTTGCCACAGCAAAACGCAAGAATGAAATTTACACCACGCCGCCCATGTCCCACCCTACATTTTGTTTAGTCGCCGACGCATCTTGCGATATACCGGCCCAAGCCCTCACCCATCCTCAGTTGCGCGTATTGCCCGTGCACGTGTTTGTCGGTGATGAGCAGTTTTATGACCAGCGTGACGCGGTAGCCACCCAGCGTTTTTACAAAACCTCGCTCACATCGCCCAAGGCAGTGCACGGCCGGTCTGAGCCTATGAGCACAGAGGACATGATCGCGGCGCTTAACTCTCAGTTGGCGATGCAGTTTGACCAACTGCTGGGCGTGTTTGTAGCGTCGTCGCGCAGTGCCATCTTCCAGCGCGCCAAAACCGCTGTGTCGCAAGCCCGGCGTGACGCGTTTGCCCTGCGTGCGCGGGCGGGCAAGCTAGAGATTTTGCAAGCCGACTGCCTAGACAGCCAAGCATTTTTTGCAGGCTACGGCGTGCAAGTGATGGATTTGCTGGACCTACTGAACAAGGGCGCAGGTATTGCAGACGCCATCAGCCGCCAGCGCATAACTGCCCCGCAGACTTACGCTTATATGGCGCCGGGCGAGGTTGCTTATATTTTGCAACGCGCTGCCCTCAAGGGCGAGCAATCTGTCAGCCCTCTGGCAGGCCTAGCCGCCAAGGCTTTGTCTATCACGCCTATCCTGCGTGGCCACATGGGCCAAACCGAGCCAGTGGGCCGCAAGCTAGGCAAAATCAAAGCGCGCGAGGCGGTCGTAGAGATGGGGCTGCGCATGATAAAAAATGAGCTGCTGTTGTCACACCACATCTGCTTTTCATTCAGCGGGCCGCTCAAAGAGATTGAAAAGCTAGAAAGTTATCAGCGCCTACTAACTTTCGCCCAGAGCAAGGCTGTACAAGTGCACTTGACCTGTATGTCGATGACGGGGTCGGTCAACGTAGGCCCCGGTGCGTTGGTGCTGGGTGTATTGGCCAAACCACATCGGGTAGATGATTTGCTGTAACGCATGAAGCGTGCCGCACAAAAAAAAGCCCGCAGTCTGCGGGCTTTTTAAATTGTGCTGTTGCTGCGTAATTTGGCGTAACTTACTGCTTAACCTGCTGCATGATTTGGCGTTTATTTTTGCAGATTTTGCAGTGCCGCAATACGCTCTTCCATCGGCGGATGGGTGCTAAATAATTTACCTAAGCCGCCCGCAATGCCCATAGCGGCCATGCTCTTGGGCAGCTCGCCGGGGGTCAGTCCGCCCAGGCGGGCCAAGGCGGCTTGCATGGAGCGGGGCTGGCCCATCAGGCTGGCGGCACCAGCATCGGCTTTAAATTCGCGTTGGCGGCTAAACCATGCCACGATCATGGCGGCAACAAAGCCTAGCAAAATATCCATGGCGATGGTGGTGACGTAGTAACCAATACCGGGACCATCGTTATTATTTTTCAAAATAACTTTGTCAACAAAGTAGCCCACGATGCGCGATAAGAACACCACAAAGGTGTTCATCACACCTTGAATCAACGTCATGGTCACCATGTCGCCGTTGGCAATGTGCGCTACCTCGTGGCCAATCACCGCTTCGACTTCTTCTTTGGTCATACTTTGCAGCAGGCCAGTAGACACGGCCACCATGGCAGAATTTTTAAACGCACCAGTGGCAAATGCATTAGGCTCGCCGTCGTAGATGGCCACTTCAGGCATGCCAATTTTGGCTTTCTCTGCAAACTTGCGCACGGTCTCCACAATCCATGCCTCGTCTTGGGTTTGCGGCTGCGTAATCACGCGCGCACCAGTGCTCCATTTGGCCATGGGCTTGGATATCAGCAGCGATATAAAAGCGCCGGTGAAGCCTATCACCAACGAATAGGCCATCAGCGTGGTGACATTGAGCCCGCCGGGGCCCATAAACCGGTTTAAGCCCAGCAAGCTGGTGACTAAGCCCAGCACGACCATCACTGCCAAGTTAGTTGCTAGAAACAAGAACATGCGTTTCATGGAGATTTTTCGATCAACAGCCCACGAAGGTGCGCCGATGGCTGAAATAGTAGGGGCTAAACCGCAAAAATCAAGTGTTTAGCGGCGGTTCCTTAAATTCTCTAGGGTTTTGGCTGTTTGTATGCTCTGTAGAAAAAAGTATTTGCCGCGGCTGACGCAGCCTAGCGGGGTGCGCGAAAAACTTGCGCATCGTCGTAGAAGGCGCTGTCTTCGTTGTCCACCCACCATCCTGGTACACCCAGTACAGGTAAGGGAATGAAAGGCTTGGGCACCAAGCTGGTGGCACTTAGTTGGCTACTCACCAGCAAATCCAAGTCATTAAATGCTTCTAAATTAATAGCTGCTTGAGCAATAAATACGTGGGCTGTGATCGATTTATACGGTGTAGCCAGCTTTTCTAGCAAGGCGTGGCCGAACAGTATGGGTGCGTTACGTGGCCAGTGCGCGCGCAGGTCGATGCAGGCGCGCTGCCATTGCTTAGCGCGCAGGGCGGCTAGCAGATCGGTGGATTCAGCAGTGCTAATGGGCCACAGCGCGGCGTTCTCGTCAAACAAAGTTAGCGCATCGCGCAGTGGGCCACGTGTGGTTTGCACGCCGCTACGGCTGATTTCTGCGGCTTGCAGTTGGTTAAGCCGCCGCTTGGTGTGCGGGAACACCAACCAAGCTAGGCCATTGAAAAAATCGTGCAAATTATCGCGCGTGGGCACGGTGCCGCTGCTGTAGATGAATGCTTCGTAGGCGGTGCCGTCAGGCAAACTGCCTTGGGGTGCAAATCGCATGGCGTTGTATGCCATGTTTGAAGCGTTCAGGCTTGACCCAGTCGCCTGCAGATCCATGTCGGCATTCAGCGCCGCGTACACATGCAAGCCCGCGCATACCCGCTGCGCTACCCGCTGGCCTACTGTGCGCCACGGCTGCCACCACGGGGCCGACCAGTCTAGGCGGGTCAGTTGCTCGATCAGTGAATTAGCATATACTATCAATTTAATAGCCTCCCGAGCAGGATCTGCGGCCTATAACAGCTATTTGGCATATAAAAAGCGCTTGCAAAGGTGTTATTGGTTAATTTTCCTGTAATGCGCCATCAGCTGACCATGCGCCACGCCAGCGCTTCGCCACCGCGCAGTGGCTTTAAAGTTGCTTCACCAAAAGGTAGCGTCTCGGGCAGCGTCCAGCTTTTTTTGCGCAGCGTGATGGTACTGGTGTTGCGTGGCAAGCTGTAAAAATCTGCACCATAGAAACTGGCAAACCCTTCTAGTTTGTCTATCTTGCCCACGGCGTCAAACGCCTCGGCGTACAGCTCTATCGCGCTGAGCGCGGTGTAGCAGCCTGCGCAGCCACTGGCATGTTCTTTCAAGTGCGCGGCGTGCGGCGCGCTGTCGGTGCCCAAGAAGAATTTGGCGTTGCCGCTGGTAGCCGCTTTGACCAAGGCCACACGGTGCGTCTCGCGTTTCAATACCGGCAGGCAGTAATAGTGCGGTCGCATACCACCCATAAACAGCGCGTTGCGGTTGTACAGCAAATGGTGCGCGGTGATGGTGGCGGCGGTAAATTTATTAGCATCGCGTACGTAATGCGCTGCGTCTAGCGTGGTGATGTGCTCAAACACAATTTTCAGCTCAGGAAAGTCTTTGCGCAGCGGAATCAGCTGGGTGTCGATAAACACGGCCTCGCGGTCAAACAGGTCAATCTCGCTGCTGGTCACCTCGCCATGCACCAGTAGTAGCATGCCTGCTTTTTGCATCGCCTCTAGTGTCTTGTAGGTTTTGCGCAGGTCGGTTACACCCGCATCACTGTTGGTGGTGGCGCCTGCGGGGTACAGCTTGGCGGCGACCACGCCAGCGTCTTTGGCACGCTGTATTTCGTCGGGTGCCAAGTTGTCGGTCAAGTACAGCGTCATCAATGGCTCAAACTGCACACCTGCAGGCACTGCAGCCTGTATGCGTGCTTTGTACGCTAGCGCCTGCGCGGCGGTGCTGCACGGCGGCTTTAAGTTAGGCATGATGATCGCCCGGCCAAACTGCGCGGCGGTGTGCGGCACCACCGCCTGCAGCGCCACGCCGTCGCGCACATGCAGGTGCCAGTCGTCTGGGCGAGTGATGGTGATTTCTTGGGGTGGAGTCGTTACGGTCGTTGGCTGATTCATACGCTGTATTGTCCCAAAACTGAGGGCCCAATTTTGACCTCGCAGCTTTTAAACTAGAAAATGACCGTGTAAACGCGACTTTGGCTTGTGTATGCCCCGTTGCTTGGCGTGAGTAGCTCCGCGACTGTCCCCCGCCCTGCGGGCTCCTTTATGTCGCTGCGCTACTCACACCAAGCAACGGGGCAGCGAGCATGGTGGGTGCACGGCGGTTGAAGACCCACCACCTTGCCAAGATCAGGTCGGTGGTGCGCTCAGCGCAGCGGCATAAAGGAGGAGTCGGCGGCCCTAGGCCGCCACGGGGGACAGCCGCGTAGCTGAGCGCGCCACCGACCTGATCCCGCGAAGCAAACCCATTAGCTTCAGTTGCCGTATTGTGCTAGAAGTTAGTGTGAAAAA
>JAYSWJ010000035.1:0-2327 GCA_043718065.1 Polaromonas sp. | reverse complement strand
CAGCCGTCACCACCGCCGATGGCCGCTTCACCGCCATGATGCCCCACCCCGAGCGCGTCTTTCGCAACGTGCAAATGAGCTGGACTGATCAAGCTATTGACAAGCACAGCCCGTGGATGCAGCTATGGCGCAATGCGCGCAAGTCCGTCAACTAATACCTATCTCCACTATGGCTACCAGTCTCCTCGCCCTTCTCGACGATATCGCCACCATCCTTGACGACGTGTCGGTGATGACTAAAGTGGCGGCCAAAAAAACAGCCGGTGTGCTGGGTGACGACCTGGCGCTGAACGCCCAGCAAGTCTCGGGCGTTAAAGCCGACCGCGAGCTGCCTGTGGTATGGGCCGTGGCTAAGGGCTCAATGGTCAACAAAGTTATTTTGGTGCCTGCCGCATTGGCTATCAGCTACTTTATTCCTTGGTTAATCACACCACTGTTGATGGTGGGTGGCGCGTATTTGTGCTTTGAAGGATTTGAGAAAATTGCCCACAAGTTTTTACACACTGCTGACCAAGACGCGGCGCACAAAGAAGAAATGATCAAGGCGCTGCAGAACCCGGCGGTTGATTTGGTAGCGCTGGAGAAAGACAAAATCAAGGGCGCCATTCGCACCGACTTTGTACTGTCGGCAGAGATCATTGTGATCTCGCTGGGCACGGTAGCCACCGCATCATTTACCAAGCAAGCCTCGGTGGTCACCGCCATTGCCATCATCATGACCGTAGGCGTCTACGGCTTGGTTGCGGGCATTGTCAAGCTGGATGACTTGGGTTTGCACTTGCTGCAAAAAGCCAATACCACCGCCCGCGCACTAGGCCACGGCATTATGTGGTTTGCCCCCAAGCTGATGAAAACCTTGGCCATCGTCGGCACTGCTGCCATGTTTATGGTGGGCGGCGGCATCTTGGTGCACGGCTGGTCGTGGTTAAGCCACGCAGTCGATAGCCTGATTGCCAACTGGGGCTGGATGAAAGTGCTGGCATCAACGCTGATAGATGCGGTAGCGGGTGTACTGGTAGGTGCCGTGGCGCTAGGGCTATGGACTAGTGTGCAAAAATTTCTACCCAAAAAAATGCCTTAGCAGTTTGCTAGATTTTTGCTCAATGCCCAGAGATGGTAACGATAGTGGCATTTTTAGTTTCTCGCGTCATTGAAATGACAGATTCACAGGAGCCATCGCAGTTGTGCGACAGGTGCAATTCTGGAATGCTGTCACCATCTAAATCGGCATAGCCAACTATACTGCCCTCTTGTTCACGCACTGAAAAAATTTGGTCATTCCTCACAACAGCAATGATGAAATGTTTTCTTTCAACATAACCGTCATCTGTAGTTTTCCAAGGCAGTATGTAAAATTTCGACAAGCCTTTTTCAGGAACGATGGCAATGGCATTTTTAAAATTGGGGTAGCGCAGTATTGCAATGTAGTTTTTGTATTTTTTCGCTATCTCTTTGCGTAACGCACTGTTGTCCGATTCAAGCAGCTGGCGTACCGTCCAGCTTGGCGGTGAAAAAGGGCGCGTTGAATAGAGTGCGGCATGGGCACTTTTACCTTCAGAATCTGGGCTGTCAATTTGCAATTTGAGCACATTGCCGTGCGTGTTTGCAATGTCTGTTGCATTCAAACAGTTAAGCTGCTGCACTGTACCCAACGCATAAAGTTGACCACGGCGTGCACAAACTGAGCGAATCTTGGCCAGATCACCAGTTGCCCGCGGCTGGGACAAAAATACGCTATTTCCATAACCTAAAAAAATGCCATTCGACAGGCTTGATGACAGCGGGGTATCTGCCCACGCGCCAGACATCGGCATAACTAGCCATGCTAATGCCGCCCAGTACAAACAATAGGGCGCACGCGGTGTCAAAATATTTATATGCATCAATACAAGCTATCGGCCAACCAAGGCGGGTAATCGGCATGCACTGGCTGTTGTATGCAACGTGTGCAGCCTCAAAATTAATAAATCATCATAGCTTAGTGCTGTCCCTTTTCTGCACTTGGCCCTAAAAAATCTTGTCCGGCTTGCACTGCGTCTGTAGCGTAGACTTGTGCATTATTTGCAGTTTGTGCACCTATGCCGCCAGCAGCCTACCAGCCATCAGTCTTCGTCCGCCACAACCGATACGACCGCCTAGACGCATTGCGCGGTTTGGCGATAGTGTGGATGACGGTGTTTCACTTTTGCTTTGATTTGAACCAGTACAAGTGGATTACGCAGAACTTCTACCGCGACCCGTTTTGGACCTGGCAGCGCGTATGCATTGTGACGCTGTTTGTGGCGTGCGCAGGCGCTGGGCAGGCTATTGCGGTGCAGCAGGGCCAA
>JAYSWJ010000034.1:0-2341 GCA_043718065.1 Polaromonas sp. | reverse complement strand
TGGCGAGGCTCACGCTCTAGCGTGATACCTTCGCGCGCATATTCGTACAAAGCCTTGCCGTCTTTTTTGAGCGCACTGTGCATGGGCGGTATTTGGCTGATAGGGCCGGTAAATTGATGTTGCACGCGGTCAATATCGGCTTGGGTTACTTGCACTGCACGCATGGCAATCACTTCGCCTTCAGCATCGCCGGTAGACGTCTTAATGCCCAAGATAGCCGTAGCTTCGTAAGTTTTGGCCGCCTCAAGCTGCAAAGCGCTGAATTTAGTAGCTGCGCCAAAGCACAGCGGCAGCACGCCAGTGGCCAGCGGGTCTAGCGTGCCAGTGTGGCCCGCTTTTTCTGCACGCAACAGCCATTTGGCTTTTTGCAGCGCATCGTTGCTCGACAAACCCAAAGGCTTGTCCAGTAAAAGCACCCCGTGTACGGGGCGCTTCACGACCCGGATACGCACGCCCCCACGCTCCCCCGCTTCGCTTGGGTTCCTGCCCCCCAAGGGGGCCTTCGCACCTTGGGACGGCCCAGCGGTGCTCATACCTATTCCTTAACCTCGTCTTGGGAGCGCGAGGCCACAGCCTTGCTGATCAGCATATTCATATCAGACGCTCGCTCAATGCTGCGGTCAAAATGAAAGTGCAATGTGGGCACGGTATGAATGTGCAGTTTTTTGAATAGACCATTACGCAAGAAACCTGCCGCTTGGTTCAGGCCTGCGGTCGCAGCATCTGGGTCACCTGTGAGCAAGCTGAAGTACACCTGTGCGTGGGCGTAGTCGGGCGTTACTTCTACTGCGTTGATCGTTACCATACCCACACGCGGGTCCTTTAACTCGCGCGCGATCAGCTCCGCCAGATCACGCTGAATCTGGTCGCCCACGCGGATGCCGCGGTTCGGGGTTGATGTTTTCTTTTTAACCATAGCTAAATTTACAGTGCCAGCCACCAGCGGTCGGCGCGTGGCAGGTAAAACATATCGTAGTTGTGTGACATAGCCACACGCACCGCTTGCCCGGTAATGCGCTGCGTATCAATAAAACCAATAAAGCGCGAGTCGTTACTATTGTCTCTGCTGTCACCCAGCACCATCACATGACCCGCCGGAACTTGCACAGCAGCAAAGTCACGAGAGCGGTTAGCAAATTCTATGCGGGCTACGTTAATTTGTTTACCGCCAATTTCTTCGCTCCAAATTTGCGCATTAAGCAAGCCCGATTCGGTAGGAATAAGCCTTGAAGCAGCTACCAAGCTACGATCAATCACCTGGTCGTTAATGGTTAAAGTGTTGTCGCGCATGGACACTACATCGCCAGCCACTGCCACCACGCGTTTGATGAGATTCACCTCATCTTTAGGTGAATCAAAGGTGATCACATCGCCACGCGCAGGATTAGACCAGCGCGCGATATGCTGCAGAGTAAAAGGTACGCGCAGGCTGTAGGCCAGCTTGTTCACAATCACTCTGTCGCCAGAGACCAACGTGGGGTTCATAGAAGACGACGGCACGAGGTTCCAGTCCGCCACAGCAGACCGGAACACGAACATCAGGCTGACAAACAACAAAAAGCCTTTGTTGTTGCGCCATAATTTTTTCATCGCTTGCATGATGTACTCCCTTGTTTTGGTCACTTACAGCGTACGCGCTACTTCGCGAATCTCAAAGAACTCCAGCACGTCATTTTCTTGAATGTCGTTGTAGTTTTTGATATTCAAGCCGCACTCAAAGCCTTCTTTGACTTCTTTCGCGTCGTCTTTAAAGCGCTTGAGCGAATCAAGCTCGCCAGTAAAGATGACCACGTTGTCGCGCAGCAGGCGCAGCTTGGCAGTGCGCTTGACCAAACCTGAGGTGACCATACAACCCGCAATTGAGCCGATCTTGGTAACGCGGAACACTTGGCGAATTTCTGCCGTACCCAAGATTTCTTCTTTCTTGTCCGGTGTCAGCATGCCCGACATAGCGGCTTTCACGTCATCTACAGCGTCATAAATGATGTTGTAGTAGCGAATGTCGACGCCGTTATTTTCAGCGGTCTTGCGTGCGCCTGCGTCTGCACGGGTGTTAAAGCCAATGATGACAGCCTTGGACGCAATGGCCAAGTTAACGTCTGATTCACTGATACCACCCACAGCGGTAAACACCATTTGTACTTTGACTTCGGGTGTAGACAGCTTGAGCAGCGACTGGGCCAGCGCTTCTTGCGAGCCTTGCATGTCGGCTTTCACAATAATGGGCAGCAATTTAACTTCACCAGCGTTGATATCAGAGAACATATTCTCCAACTTGGCGGCTTGAAGTTTAGACAGCTTGGTATTGCGGAACTTGCCAGCGCGGTAAGTGGCAATCTCG
>JAYSWJ010000330.1:0-17002 GCA_043718065.1 Polaromonas sp. | reverse complement strand
TTGACATTATTACCTCGGGCGGCAGCGATCCTAGCGAAGCTATGCGCGGGTGGGCGCTCGAGCTTGATCCGGGCAATTGGTTTAACTTGGACCACATCGTCTTCAGAGACAAAATCTTCCAAGTTTTTCAGGCGTTTAGACATCGCTTCAATCTGTGCAATATCGATGGTTTCTGTCTTGGACATAAACGCATCAGCCAGCGTGTCGCTGATGTATTTGATCTGCTCGTCTTGCTTGGGCTGGTCAAAATTTAGCATCGTCATGCCCGAGCGCAAACGCTTAAGCAAGTTTGGCAAGTCTTGAATCACCTTGGCGCGGTCAGCGCGATTAGGCTTGGCACTGGCGGCCCACACCAAGTCGGCAGCCACTTGTTTGAGGCCAATGGTGTCGGCATGTTGTGCGCCATTTTTCATGGCGGCTAGGGCCAGCACCTCGGCCCAAATTTTGAATAAAAATTCGCGGATTTCGTCGCGCATGGGCAGATCGCCCAGCATCTTGCGCAGCTCAATCGTAAATTGAATCGCTGCTGTTTCTTTTTGCTCCATCTGCTGGGCAACGGACACCACGCGCTGCGTGACAGCGCCTTCGGTTAAAAAGCGGGCTAGGAATTTTTGAAACTCGTCGTACACCAGCTGGAATACGCGTCGCCCGGTCTCGGGGTACTGCTCAATGACTTGCACCACGCGTTTGATTTCGGTTTCTAGTGCGACGCTGTTCACATCGCCCTCAAAGCCCAGCACACACGAGCCCATGCGGTCAATCAGCCTGCGTGCCGGGTGCTGCAAGCTCTCAAAAAAGTCAGGCTCGGACAGCGCCAGTCGCAGCACCGGCATTTGCAATCGTGCAAACCACACGCGTACGGTGGGCGGTATGCGGTCTTCGGCCAAAATGCTTTGAAACATCAGGGCCACAATCTCGATAGTGGCTTTCTCGGCAGACGTGGCGGCGGCTTTTTTCAGCGCATTGGTTTCTTCGCGCAGGGCTCCAGCTGCTTGTTCGGGTCGCATGCCCTCGACATAGCCTGCAAAGGCAGCGCCTGCAGCCCCCGCGCCGCCCACGGCATTGCCTGCGCCAACGCCACCACCCATACCACTCAAAGTACCGGGGCCAGCGCTTTGCTGGGTGCGCGCATAGCCTGTGCCAGCGCGAGCGCGTGGTGCCATAGCGGCGGCTAGCTGCGGCGACGGGCCGTGCGAGCGGCTGTCGTCAAACCCCATCACCTTCTCGGTCAGCATGCGTTTAAGCTGCCCCATCACCCCTTGGGCACGCATTTTGGCGCGCGCCAGCGGTGTGGACGAGGTCATCATGCGGGTTTCTTCGTGCGACTCTTCGGCATACTGTGCAACAGCAGCGCGACCTGGCCGCGCGGGGCTGCCGCCCTGTGAACTGCCTTGCGAACCACCTTGGCCGCCCTGACCTCTCGAGCCTGCGGAACGCGCTACCAGCGGGTTGGCACCAGTGGCACGTGCACCACCAGCACCGCCGGGACCACCAGCACCACCAGCACCACCAGCACCAAGACCTGTGGAATTAGAGCCGCCTAATCTCGCACTGCCTGCATTTGCTGCACCGCCAGAATTTGCTGCGCCGCTTGCAGGGCCATTGCGACCACCGCCGCTACCCAAATTATTCCTGCCTGCAGACATCAGCTGGTTTGCACCCGCAGAGCCCGCAAAGCCACCGCGCATCGCAGGCTTAAGCTCCGAACCCGCCGCCATCTCATTGCGTTGCCGCATCTCGCCCGAAGCCGTAGAGGTGGACAAAGGTGCACTGCCCGTATTGGCACCCGGCGTGCGTCTTACCAGCTGGCGCAGGTCGATTTCTACCATCACACCTTGCGCCACCAGCAGCACATTGGCATCATGGTAGGCCTCTACCATGCGCTCACCTAAAGTTTTGTGCAAGGCATCTTGCACGCTTAGCCAAGCTTCTCGGTTCAGGCCCGCGGCCATCCAAGATTCCACAATGATTTGAGCGCAGGCCTCTGGGCGCAGCATGTCTTGTTTGTCGATATCGGGGATTTGCTCTAGCTTGCGTATCCGCAGCACCAAATCGTTTAATTCCCACGTGGCTTTATCCAGGATACGCAGCGCAAGGCGCGAGGCGAGAATTTTGTTTTCAACAACCTCGTCGCCCATCAACTCAAAGGTCAATGAGCCGCTGGAGCTGCGCACAGGTGCCACCGATGGCAGCATGGCTTTGCGCCAAGCGGCGCTGGTGATGTTAAGCCACACCGCTTCGCCTTTTTGGTACTGCACCCAAGTGTCGCGGCGCTCTTGCGATTGGCGCGCGTTGGAGCTTTCGTCCAATAATTCGGTGAGCCGGTGGCGTACCGTTTGCGCCACGTCGCCTAAAACTTCGGTGGCTTTGGCTAAAAATACTTCACGCGCCTTGCGAGCTAAGGCCATGCCAGCGAGCGTAGAGGAAGGCGGTAGTGTGGCCACGGGTGGTATGAGAATAGTGCGTTATGCCTACATGGGTAGGTTAGATATACGAAAACTATACCCGCAAAACACGCTAAAGCTTACAAATAAATGCGTTTTAAAGGTTAAACCGTTGCGCCCGAGTTAGGGTCGTTGGGATCTTCATCCTTTTTAGCCACAACTTTGATCAAATCCTCACGCTTAATACCCAGCCACATGGCAATGGCCGCGGCTACAAACACCGAGGAATAGATACCAAACAAAATACCGATGGTCAGCGCCAGCGCAAAGTAAAACAGCGTAGGGCCGCCAAAAATCAGCATCGACAGCACCATGACCAAGGTAGAGCCGTGCGTGATGATGGTACGGCTGATGGTGGACGTGATCGCGTTGTCGATAATCTCATGGGTGTTCATCTTGCGGTAGCGGCGAAAGTTCTCACGAATCCGGTCGAAAATCACCACCGATTCGTTCACCGAATACCCCAGCACCGCCAGCACGGCGGCCAGCACCGACAGCGAGAATTCCCACTGGAAAAACGCAAAAAATCCCAAAATAATAATCACATCGTGCAAGTTGGCCACGATGGCTGCTACGGCGTATTTCCATTCAAAGCGAAAAGCCAAATACACCATGATGCCAACCACCACCATGGCTAGCGCCTTCAGGCCGTCTATGGCCAGCTCTTCGCCCACCTGCGGGCCGACAAACTCGGTACGGCGCAAGTTAGCACCGGCATCGGCTTGCTTGAGTGCCGCCAGCACCTTGTCACTTTGCTGTGCCGAGCTGACGCCCTTTTGTGCTGGCAAGCGGATCATCACGTCGCGGGCGCTACCGAAGTTTTGCACTTGCACATCAGTAAAACCCTGCGCAGCCACTACGCCGCGTACTTTTTCCAGGTCTGCGGGCTGAGAGTAGCTCACCTCCATAACCGTGCCGCCGGTGAACTCCACAGACAAATGCAGCCCGCGCGAGAACAAGAAGAACACGGCAGCTAAAAACGTAATTAGCGAAATCGCGTTGAAAACCAACGCATGCCGCATGAAGGGAATGTCTTTGCGGATTTTGAAAAATTCCATGGTGGTGGCCTACTTTATTTCTTGGTTTTAAGGGTGGGCTTGGCCAGCTGCCTGGCTGCACCGGGTGCGCCCGCAGGCATAGCCTGTGCCACTACCAATTCGTCTTGGTGCAAAGCGCCGCCATCGGGCTTCCACACGGCGCCAATCGACACGTTTTTAAGCTTCTTTTTGCTGCCGTAGAACAAGTTGACCAAGCCGCGCGAGAAGAACACAGCGGTAAACATGCTGGTCAAAATACCTACGCAGTGCACCACCGCAAAGCCGCGCACCGGGCCCGAGCCAAAGGCCAGCAGCGCCACGCCTGCGATCAAGGTGGTAATGTTCGAATCTAAAATAGTGCCCCATGCGCGCTCATAGCCCGAGTGGATGGCCGCCTGTGGCGACGCGCCATTGCGCAGCTCCTCGCGTATGCGTTCGTTGATCAGCACGTTCGAGTCAATCGCCATACCCAGTGCCAGCGCCATCGCGGCCATGCCGGGCAAGGTGAGTGTGGCTTGCAGCATGGACAGCACGGCCACCAGCATCAGCAAGTTGACACCCAGTGCCAAGCTAGAAAACACGCCAAATATCATGTAGTAAATGCACATGAATATGCAGATCACGATAAATCCGTAGGTGACGCTTTGAAAGCCCTTGGCAATATTCTCGGCACCCAGCGTGGGGCCAATAGTGCGCTCTTCGACGATTTCCATCGGTGCTGCTAGCGAGCCAGCACGCAACAGCAGTGCCAAATCGTTGGCCTCGGCAATCGACATGGAGCCAGAGATTTGAAACCGGTTGCCCAGCTCGCCTTGAATCACGGGCGCGGTCAGCACTTCGCCTTTGCCTTTTTCAAACAGCAAAATGGCCATGCGCTTTTTCAAGTTTTCGCGGCTGGTGTCGCGCATGATGCGGCCACCTTTGGCGTCTACCGTCAAATCTACTTTGGGTTGCTGGTTTTGCGAATCAATGCCGGGCTGCGCATCGGTCAAGCTGTCGCCAGTGATGATGACTTGTTTTTTCACAATCACTGGACGGCCATCGCGCTCTAGGTAACGCTCGGCACCAAACGGTACCGAGCCGCGGCCCGCCTCGGCCTCGCGCGCCTCGGCGCTGTCATCTACCAAGCGCATTTCTAGCGTGGCGGTGCGGCCCAAAATATCTTTGGCCTTGGCAGTGTCTTGCACGCCGGGTAGCTGCACCACAATGCGGTCTTGGCCTTGCTGCTGAATCACCGGCTCGGACACGCCCAGCTCGTTGATACGGTTGTGCAGCGTGGTCATGTTTTGCTTCAATGCTTGGTCTTGCACGCGGCGTGCGGCCTCGGGCTTGATGGTGGCGGTCAGCTTGTAGTCGGTGCCGTCGATGGCGTCTTTGGTTTGCAAATCAGTAAATTGCTCTTGCACCAAACGTTTGGCAGCTTCTAACGCAGCAGCGTCGCTAAAGCGCACCTCAATAGTTTGCCCCTCGCGCGTAGTGCGGCCGCGAATTTGCTTTTCGCGCAGCGTACTGCGGATGTCGCCCGACAGCGAATCTACTTTTTTAGTCAATGCCGCTTGCATGTCTACTTGCAGCATAAAGTGCACACCACCGCGCAAGTCCAGGCCCAAGTACATGGGGAAAGCGTGCAAAGACGACAACCATTTAGGCGAGCGCGACACTAGGTTCAGCGCCACCACATAGGCCGGGTCGGTGGGGTCGGTGATCAACGCTTTTTGGATAGCGTCTTTGGCTTTGAGCTGGCTGTCCGTGTCTTGAAACCGTGCCTTGATCGAGCTGCCGTCAAAGGTGACTAAATCGGGCGACAGATTGGCCGCTTTTAAGGCTTCGTCTACCTTTTGCCGGGTTAGCGCGTCAACTTTAACGGTGGTTTTGCCACTGGAGATTTGCACTGCAGGCGCTTCGCCAAAAAAGTTGGGCAGCGTAAACAAAGCCGAGACTACCAGCACGACGGCAATCACAATATATTTCCACAAGGCGTAACGGTTCATACGGCGGGTCTTTCAGTCGGTCTCAAAATCTCGCAGGGCACGTAGCCCGCAGGGGGGGTTACTTCACAGTGCCTTTGGGCAGCACTTGCACAATGGCGCTGCGCTGCATTTGCACTTCGACACCCTGGGTCAGTTCAACGCTGATGTAGCTCTCGCCTAGCTTGGCTATTTTGCCAATCAAGCCGCCTGCGGTAACGACCTCGTCGCCCTTGGCAATTGCCTCGATCATGGTGCGGTGCTCTTTTTGCTTTTTCATTTGCGGGCGGATCATTACAAAATACAGCACCACAAACATCAAAACCAAGGGCAACATGCTCATCAGGCTAGACTCGATACCGCCACCAGTGGCAGCAGCGGCAGGGGCGGTTTGGGCAAAAGCAGAAGATATAAACACAACAAAACTCCAAATCATCAAAAAAATCGGCCCCAAAATGGGGTAGTGGGCATGGTCAAATGCCCTCGCGTGTAACCTTCCATTGTATGCGGCTAACCGTCAGCAAGGCGAGCAACGCTGGCGGCTAGCCCGCCACAAAGGGGCTTACTTGGCCCAAAAGCGCTGTCTGCGCCACTGCACCATCTGAAACTTGCGCCTTTTACAATCTACCCCATGAACCTGTCCGCTCTTACCGCTATTTCGCCGCTTGACGGCCGCTATGGCAACAAACTTGCCGCTTTGCGCCCTTTAATGTCTGAATACGGCTATATGCACCGCCGCGTACAGGTAGAGGTGGCTTGGTTCATCGCCCTAGGTGACGCGGGTTTTGCCGAATTCAAGCCTTTAAGCCCTGCGGCACGCCAGCTGCTAAACGAGCTAGTCACCGGGTTTAACGAAGCAGACGCGCAGGCCATCAAAGACATTGAAAAAGTCACCAACCATGACGTGAAAGCCGTGGAATACTGGATTAAGTCCAAGTTTGAGGGCCAACCTGAGCTTTTAAAAAGCAGCGAGTTTGTGCACTTTGCCTGCACATCTGAGGATATCAACAACACGTCACACGCCCTGCAATTGAAGGCCGCCCGCGACGAGGTGCTGCTGCCCGCACTGGATGCAATAATTGCCAAGCTGCGGGGCATGGCGCATCAGCACGCCGATGTGCCCATGCTCAGCCGCACCCATGGGCAGACGGCCAGCCCCACCACGGTGGGCAAAGAAGTGGCCAACGTGCTGGTACGCCTGCAAACCGCCCGTGCCCGCATAGCCGATGTCAAAATTCTTGCCAAAATGAACGGCGCTGTAGGCAACTACAACGCGCATTTGTCGGCCTGGCCCGCGCATGACTGGGAAGCGTTCTCGCGCAGCGTGGTAGAAAATTCACTGGGCCTGACCTTTCAGCCCTACAGCATACAAATTGAGCCTCACGACTACATGGCCGAGCTGTACGACGCGGTAGCCCGCACTAATACTATTTTGATCGACTGGTCGCGCGATGTGTGGGGCTATGTCAGCCTGGGTTACTTCAAGCAGCGGTTAAAGGCGGGCGAAATTGGCTCGTCCACCATGCCGCACAAAGTCAATCCGATTGATTTTGAAAACGCCGAGGGCAACCTGGGCCTGGCCAACGCCTTGCTGCGCCACTTGTCTGAAAAACTACCGATTAGCCGCTGGCAGCGCGACCTGACCGACAGCACCGTGCTGCGCAATATGGGTGTAGCGCTGGGTTACGCCGTGCTGGCCTACCAGTCGCTGGGCGTAGGTTTGGGCAAGCTAGAGCTGAACGAACAAGCGCTGGAGGGTGACCTGGACAACGCATGGGAAGTGCTGGCCGAGCCGATACAAACCGTGATGCGCCGCTACGGTGTGCAAGGCGCGTACGAGAAGCTGAAAGAAGTGACGCGCGGCAAAACTATTCGGCCTGAGGACTTGCATGGGTTGATCCGATCACTAGAGATTCCGCAGGCCGATATTGACCGGTTGTTGGCGATGACGCCGGCCAGCTATGTGGGTGTGGCGGCTGAGCTGGCGCGCAGGGTTTAGGCTGGGTTCGAGGTCAAAGGTCAAAGGTCAGAGGGTTGGAGCCGGGGATTTTTTGAACGCAGAGGGCGCGAAGGTTACGCAAAGAGCGCAGAAAAGAAAACCAAAAAAATTCAAAATAAGAAAGCTATGGTTTAGTGGATTTATCTGAGCTTTATTTGCTTTTTACTTTTGTCTTGTTTTTCTTGATTCTTTTCTTCTTTTGCGCGCTTCGCGTAACCTTCGCGCCCTCTGCGTTCAAAAAATACCCGCATCCGTTCCCGCTCCCCCATTTAACCATCCGAAGCAATAATTTTTAGGCATAATTAGCCTGCAACCCAAGTAAAACTTGCTCAAGCAGCTATGAAATTTATAGTATTACAGATCGGTCTCTATGGCGCTTAAGTCCACCATTTACAAAGCCAATTTGGCGATTGCCGATATTGACAACGGCTACTACGCCGACCACCAGTTCACCCTAGCGCGGCACCCTAGCGAGACGGACGAGCGCATGATGGTGCGCCTGGTGGCACTGGCGTTGAATGCCTACAAACTACAAAGTGTGCTGGACGGCAACGGCACGCTGGCCTTTGGCGCAGGCCTGTCAGACCCGGACGAGCCGGACGTGTACCTGCGCGACTACACGCTGGCCTACAAGCTGTGGATTGAAGTGGGCCAACCGGAGGACAAGCCGGTGATCAAGGCCTGCGGCAAGTCGGACGATGTGATGGTCTATACCTTTACCCATTCGTCGCCTATTTGGTGGAAGGGTATTGAAACCAAGCTAACGCGCCCGCGCAACCTGGCCGTGTGGCTGCTGCCGCATACCGCCAGCCAAGAACTAGCCGCTATGGCCCAGCGCAGCATGCAACTGCAGGCCACCATTCAAGAGGGCAGCTTGATGCTGAGCGATGGGGCCAATACGGTGAATGTGGAGCCGCAACGGCTGCGTTGAGGTTGGTCGTTTGGTTCGCGTGCGCACCGTGGGGCTGGTCGCTTGGCTTCGCGTGCGCGTCGGAGAGCTGGACTCGAGCCGGGCATCTCGCTGCAAAAATACTACGAAAACACGCGCGGACGGAGGCTTTTGATTCGCTAGGATTGTCAACGCGCGCCTTTCTACATATTTTTCATCGAGACGGACCCGACTCGTCACATTGTTCTTTGCTTGTTTTTAGCAGCCCGTGCTTCGGAAAGATTTACCCGGTGACTACCCGTAGTTTCGTCACAGGGTAGGCGGTTGGCATACGCTATCTCACCACCAAGAGACTAAGCTGATGCGACATGATGACCAACAATACACGCCAAGCAGTAATGCAGCGCGACTTGCCTTGTCGCCGCAGCTCACGATGCCAGAAAGTTAATCTCCAGCCCGCTTTACCTAACTTTACGGCAACTTCACCTGCCCGATTGGCAAGCCGCCGCACATTCGCTACGATGCCGTGATGAACCAAGTACTTATGGTGGATGATGACGCGCGCCTGGCGGCCATGGTGGGGGACTATCTGCGGGCTAATAATTTTGACTTTGCGCACGCGCCTGATGGCGTGGCTGGGCTGGCTGCGCTGCAAGCTAGATTGCCCAGCGCGGTGATTTTGGATGTGATGATGCCTGGCATGGACGGGCTAGAGGTGTGCCGGCGTATTCGAACCCTGCCGGGGGACGCAGCGCGTACACCTGTGCTGATGCTGACTGGCAAAGGCGAGGCGATGGACCGGATTGTGGGGCTGGAGCTGGGTGCGGACGATTATTTGGCCAAGCCGTTTGAGCCGCGTGAGCTGCTGGCCCGCATACGCGCTATTTTGCGGCGCAGCAGCCAGCCGCTGGGCAACCGCACGCTGGTGTTTGGCACGCTAGAGATTGACCGCGATGCCCGCACTGTGACGGTAGCGGGGCAAAAGGCAGATTTGACTTCCTACCAGTTTGACCTGCTGGTCAGCATTGCCGAGCGCGCGGGCCGCGTGCTAACGCGTGAGCAAATTATGGAGGCCGTGCGGGGCCGCGAGCTAGAGGCGTTTGACCGGTCCATTGATGTGCACATGGGCCGCATTCGCGCGGCCATTGAAATTGATGCGAAAGAGCCGCAGCGTATTGTCACGGTGCGCGGGGTGGGCTATGTGTTTTCAAAACAGCAAGATTGACAGGGTCATGCGGTTACGACGATACAACTACATGCTATTTATTTAATAGCTACTTGAGCAGTTTCTACGGCCTAGAACGGCTATTTTGCTTATAAATTTTAGTTAAAGACATGCGAATTCCCTTTTTCAACAGGCTGTACGTGCGCATCTGGCTGGCCGTGGTGGTGGCGGTGATGGTGCTGACGCTGGTGTTTGGCTGGCTGTGGCGCCAGCAAACAGACCGCCAGCGCCTAGAGCGCTTGGCCGAGCAGCCTGCGCGCGAATTGATCGTGCGGGACGCCAGCGGCAAAACCGTGTTGAAAACAAATTCCACATCGCAGGGCCAAGGCCGCGGCATTGAGTTTGAACTGGCTATGCCCGACGGCAAAACCTGGTTTGTGCAAATACCCCCGCCCCCCCGCATACCCGCAGGTAGCCCCGGCGCGCCCGTGCCGCCGCGCTGGATGGAGGCAAATATGCAGCGCAACCCAGCGTTTATGCTGTTGTTGTGGGGCGTGCTGGCGTTGGCTGTAGCGCTGGGCAGCTACCCCATCATGCGGCGCTTTACCCAGCGGCTAGAGGCGCTGCGGCGCGGGGTAGAGCGCTGGGGTGCGGGCAACTTGTCGTATCGGGTCAACAGCCAGGGCCGCGACGAGGTGGCGTATTTGGCCCAGCGTTTTAACCTGGCCGCTGACCGCATTGAGGCGCTGGTGCAGGCGCACAAAACACTGCTGGCCAACGCCTCGCACGAGCTGCGCTCGCCGCTGGCGCGCATTCGCATGGGGCTAGAGCTGACCGAGCAAGCCCCCAGCCCCGCGCTCAAAGCCGAGCTGGCACGCAGCATTGGCGAGCTGGACGCGCTGATTGACGAGATTTTGCTGGCCAGCCGACTGGACGCCGCGCAGCACAGCAGTGGCATAGACTTTGGCCACATTGAAAACGTAGACATGGTGGCTCTGGCGGCACAGGAATGCGCGCGGCTGGGCATTGCGCTGCATGTGCAGGCACCCCCGGCCCACGCCGAAGCGCAAGGCGCGCACGCCACTGCGGCAACAGCGGCTAGCGCTATACCCGCACCAGGTTTATACGTGTACGGCGTGCCACGTCTGCTGCGCCGCGCGGTGCGTAACTTGCTTGAAAACGCCAACCGCTATGGCAGCCCAGCGCATGCTGCAGACCCGCACAATCCACTGCCGCCGCACCCCCTTAGCCCTGACGAAGGGCCACAAGCGCAGGTGCAAATGACCTTGCGCGCCCTACCCGCACGTATGGGTGCAGGTACAGGTACAAGGGCACGAGCGGTGGTTGGCACTGACGCCGTTGCAGGCGCTATGGCAGCCAACGCTGCACCTTGGGCAAGCCACACCGTGGCCATGGTGGAGCTAGAAGTGTGCGATCGCGGCCCCGGCGTGCCCGAGGCCGAGCGGGAGAAGATTTTTGAGCCCTTCTACCGCAGCAGCAACGCCAGTGAGCGCGATGGTGGCGTGGGCTTGGGGCTGTCGCTGGTGCAGTCGATTGCACGCAGCCATGGCGGCAGCGCGGCTTGCCTGCCCCGCAGCGGCGGTGGTGCATGCTTTGTCATCAGGCTGGCGGTGGGCGCGGGCTAGCTATGTGACTTATTCCACAAAACTTTGATTTTTATCAAGTTATACACTACAAAAACATCCATTTGGGGGATGTTCACACGCGCAGAAGCCTTGCACAATAACGCCGTACTGTCACACATTAAGCAATTAGGTTAGCCCGAGGTTAGTAGTTTTGTATAAAACTATTTAGTTAGGCTACCGTACCAGTCTCCCAACGACGTCCTTCCAAGGACTTTGATACGGCCACCCTCGGGTGGCCGTTTTTTTTGGCGCGCTGCAGGCGTGTTGGTTTATGGGCTAGCGGCACCTACAAATTTATTGCACCTGCGTTGAGAAGGTCCTTTTTTTGCCTAGTCGGGGGGTTGGTTGCTTGGCTTTAACAGCCCGCGCTTCGGTGAGATATTAGGTTTCAGCCACTATTAATTACATAGCTGGTTGAGCAGTATCTACGGCCTAGAAGCATTAAACTCGCAGAAAATCAATCTTCAACAGCAGCAACTGACAACGCAACACATGCAATGCAATAAAGACACTGGTGGTTTAGCAAGGAAATAACTTGGTGCACAATTCCCAGTGATATATGCAGCGCACGGCTGCGCATAGATTGGACAAGGAACTACCATGCACACACCTCACCTATCAACGGCACCCACTTGTTGGGCCCGCATTGCACTGCCTGGGCCTTGGTGGCTGGCAGTGGGTTTAGCTGCAGCGCTGTGCGCAGGCACTGCGCAGGCACTGCGCTGGCGCGCGAGGGCGTTGAAGTGGGCGGTAATTCTAAATTTGCCAAATTTGTACCTGCCGACAAGATAGAGCAGTCGGCCACCCAGCAGTACCAGCAAATGATGCAAGAGGCGGCGTCTAAAAATGCGCTGGCACCTGCCACTGACCCGCAGGTGGTGCGCTTGCGCGCTATTTCGCAAAAAATTATTCCCCATGCGCTAGAGTGGAACCCGCGCGCCAAAGACTGGCAGTGGGAGGTCAACTTGATCAAAAGCGACCAGATCAACGCGTTTTGCATGCCCGGCGGCAAGATTGCTTTCTACACCGGCATTTTGCAGCAGCTTAAGTTGACCGACAGCGAAGTGGCCATCATCATGGGCCACGAGGTGGCGCACGCGCTGCGCGAGCATGCACGTGAGCGCATGGGCAAGAACGCCGCCACCGGGCTAGGCGCTAATCTGTTTAGCCAAGCACTGGGTTTGGGCAACACGGGCGCGCAAGTAATGGGCATGGGCGCGCAGCTGCTCACGCTTAAATTTGGCCGCGAAGACGAGTCTGAGGCCGACCTGGTAGGCATGGAGCTGGCCGCTAGAGCCGGCTACGACCCGCGCGCGGGCGTGACGCTGTGGCAAAAAATGGGCGCCGCCAGCAAAGGCTCGCCAATCAAATTTTTAAGCACCCACCCCAGCGGGCCTACCCGCATCGGCAATATCGAAGCTAACTTGCCCAAGGTGATGCCGCTGTACACACGGGCTGGTGGCAAGTAAAACTCCCGCTTGATCTGATCGCACTGGCTTGGTTGTTTGGCTTGGCGTGCGCGCCGGAGGGCTGGACTCGAGCCGGGCATCTCGCTGTAAAAATGCTCCGAAAAAACGCGTGAATGTTGATGGTTGCGAGGTTAGCTTTTGCACCGCGCGCCTGTCGTAGTATTTTTCATCGAGACGGACCCGACTCGTCACATTGTTCTTTGCTTGGTTTTTAGCAGCCCGTGCGCCGGTTATGACGTTGGTGGCGATTGGCGTTTTTTTGAACAGCCCGCGCTCCAGTGAGATGCAATTGGGGTCAGAGCAAAATTTCGTTTGTGATGGGTCTTGCGCCGGATGTATGGTCTTCCTGAATTTTGATCCCAAATGCTGTGCTGTTCGATTGCGATCTTATGTCCAACGTCACTATTAATTACATAGCTGGTTGAGCAGGATCTACGGGCTAGAACGGCTAAAACACTGTGAAAATATGCGTGAATTACGCTGTTTCTGTGCCCCACTGCGCAAGCATCATCGCAACCAAGCTGATGCGAAACGATCACTTCACAAGCCAGCCAAGCGGTGATGGAGCGTGGTCGTGATGAAAATCTTACGATGCGCGCGCGGTGCAAAACTTAGCCTAACGCAACCTAATTTCACTCGTGTTTTCGTAAGATTTTGCAGCGCGACTTCCTCCATCGCCGCAGCTCACGATGCTAGAACATTAATCTTCAGCACGCATGCGAGCCTCGTGAAGCTAACACCAACCTACAAGGTATCCGCGCGTAAACAAAACCAACGCCCACGCTAACCGCGTGTGCGGGCCAAATACCGTTTGCGCCAAAACACGGTAACCAGTGTGATAGCCACGGCCACCATGGCGGCCAGCGCCCACCAAAAGCCTGCTTGGGTGTGGATAAATGGCAAAAATTCAAAATTCATGCCGAAAAACCCGGTGATCAGGTTGAGCGGCAAAAACACGGCGGTTACCGCGGTTAGCGTACGCATGATGCTGTTGGTGCGGTGGCTTTGTGCACCAAAGTAGATTTGTACCGCTGTTTCAGCCGACTGCTCTAGCTTGCGCGCATGGTGCACTACGCGCTCGATGTGTTCGATGACATCGCGGCTGCGGGCCACTAAATTGTCACGCTCGCTGCGGGCGGCAGTGGTGTCACCCAAGGGCTGCTCTTGCAGGGTGTCTAGCCATTCTTGTATGGCGTCGTGCTGCTCGTCACACAGGTCTTCCAGCGTGTGCAGTTCGTTGCGCATCGACAGCAGGGCGCGCCAGTTGACGATGCGCGTGCCGGGGTTGAGCAGCTCGGTTTGCCAGTGGTCGATTTGGGTGGTGAGGGTTTTGCGCAGATCCAGATAGCTGTCCACCATGGTGTTGACCATGCGCAGCATGAGGTCGGCAGGCGAGGTGGGGCGGCGGTTGTTGGTGTCGCTGCCCACGCGGCGGGTGTAGTCGTCGGCGATGCCGCAGGCGTCGCTGTGCACGGTAACCAGCAAATGGTCGTACAGCAAAAATCCTACGGGCACGGTGGCCACTTGGGTCAAAACAGCAGAGCCGTTTTTCTTAGAGCCAGTGCGGGGTGCTGCGCCCGTGGCATCGTTTTTTGCGCCGCTAGTAACACTACCCGTTACACCATTCGTGCCATGGGCCGCGCTCTTCAAACCATCTAGTACTAGTCGGCGAAAAATCACCACGTCGTAGTCGCTGGTGTAGTCGTAGTGGCTGGGGTGCTGGGCGTTGGTAAGGTCTTGTTGGTGCAGGTCAATCAACGGCGCAACTTGCAGGCGCTGCAGCTGGGCCTGAAAATTTGGCAAATCTTTTTCTAGCTCTGCGCGTGAGGCCATCCACCACACAAAGCCTTGCGTGGGCAGCGCATCGGGCAGCGCGTCCAGGCGCTGCGTGCTGTTGGCGGTGAATAAAAAATAGGCCACAGTGATGAAAAGGTTAAAAAGTGATTACAAGCTATTCTAAGCCGTGTTTTATAAGCATTTTGATGCTCTAGCCCAAGTAAATCCTGCTCAAGCAGCTATTAAATAAATAGTATCGCATGTCTACACTGCAGCGGCGCGCAGCACTTTGGCCGCGTCAATAGCAAAGTAGGTGAGGATGCCGTCGGCCCCGGCGCGCTTGAAGGCCAGCAGGCTTTCCATCATTACTGCGTCGTGGTCCAGCCAGCCGTTGATGGCGGCGGCTTTGAGCATGGCGTATTCGCCGCTGACTTGGTAGGCAAAGGTGGGCACTTGAAATTCGTCTTTGACGCGGCGCACGATGTCCAGGTAGGGCATGCCGGGTTTCACCATCACCATGTCAGCGCCCTCGGCAATGTCTAGCGCTACTTCGCGCAGGGCTTCGTCGCTGTTGCCGGGGTCCATTTGGTAGACTTTTTTGTCGGCTTTGCCTAGATTGGCTGCGCTGCCTACGGCGTCGCGGAAGGGTCCATAAAACGCGCTGGCGTATTTGGCGCTGTAGGCCATGATGCGCGTGTGAATGAAGCCGTTTGATTCAAGGGCAGCGCGTATTGCACCAATACGGCCGTCCATCATGTCGCTGGGGGCGACGATGTCTACGCCTGCTTGGGCTTGTACCAAGGCTTGCTTTACCAGCAGGGCTACGGTGGCGTCGTTAATGATGTAGTTAGCCTCGTCTAGCAGCCCGTCTTGGCCGTGGGAAGTGTAGGGGTCTAGCGCCACATCGGTCATCACGCCCAGCTGCGGGTAGTGCTTTTTCAGCTCGCGCACGCAGCGGGGAATCAGGCCATCGGGGTTCCAGGCCTCTTGGCCGTCAGGGGTTTTTAAGGCGCTGTCGATCACCGGGAACAATGCGATAACCGGAATACCCAGCTGCACGCACTGCGCGGCCACGGGCAGCAGGTTGTCGATGCTTAGGCGCTGCACGCCGGGCATGGATTTAACGTCTTGGCGCTGTTGCGCGCCGTCTAAGATAAATACCGGGTAGATCAGGTCGTGCGGCGTTAGCGCGTGTTCGCGCACGAGGTTGCGGGTAAACGCATCGCGGCGCAGGCGGCGCGGGCGGCTAGATGGGTAGCTTGTGGGTGTCATGCAGCAGATTGTGCCGCAATAGCCGCAAAAGCCGGCGTGATGCTGCACGTAAGCGCAGCGAAAGCAGACCTAGTGCAAACCATAAGCCATTTTCTATAATGAAGTCACCAAGGCGACTCTATTGCAATTGGTTATAACTAATAGCATTCGACAACAAATTAACGGGTTGAAATCAGCCCCGGGCTTTGTTAAATTACGTGCTGAGCGGTTCGCCGCTTCCCGCTTTTCCTCCCTGAGCGGGCGCCTCAGATGTGTGACAGCAAAAAAGGCTTTCCCGCCCCAGCTTTGTCTGGGGCTTTTTTTTGAGTCCAGCTTTGTCTGGGGCTTTTTTAGGTCCGGCATAGTCTGGGGCTTTTTTGGCCAGCATGGCATACACTTTGCACATGCTCTGGATCAAAGCCTTTCACATTATTTTTGTCACCAGCTGGTTTGCTGGCTTGTTTTATTTACCGCGCATTTTTGTCAACTTGGCGCAGGTGCAGGCTAACTTAACCGACACCAACCCCAATGAACGCCTGCGCCTGCTGCTGATGGCGCGCAAGCTGATGCGTTTTATGACGCTGCTGGCTGTGCCTGCGTTGGCGCTGGGCCTGTGGCTGTGGCTGGGCTACGGTATCGGCAAAGATAGCGGCTGGATGCACGCCAAGCTATTTGTCGTGGTGCTGGCGCTGGGCTACCACCACGGCTGTGGTGTGCTGCTGCGCAAGTTTGAACGTAATGCCAACACGCGCAGCCATGTGTGGTACCGCTGGTTCAACGAGGCGCCCGTGCTGCTGCTAACGGCGGCAGTGGTCTTGGTGATTGTCAAGCCATTTTAAAAAACCGACCCTTGCATTTTGGCCTACCGTAGACTAGCCCAACGCACTGCACACCGCACAGTACACCGTAGCAGTGCCACCGTGCTGGCGCTGCTGTGCGTACTGGTGGTGGTGTATGCCAGCTTGTACCCGTTTACCCAGTGGCGCGACCAAGGCTTGGGGCCGCTTGATTTCCTAGGTGCGCCTTGGCCGCGGTACTGGAGCATGTTTGACACCGCTGCCAACTGGCTGGGCTACATACCGCTGGGCTTTTTTGTGACACTGGCTTTGTTGCGCAGCACCGTGCTGCCGCAGCCTGTGATAATTACTGCGCTGCTGCTGGCTGCGCTGTCGCTGTGCATGGAGGCTTTGCAAACCTATCTGCCCCAGCGGGTGCCCGCTTTGTCCGACTGGATACTTAACTGTATCGGCGCGCTAACGGGTGCGTGGCTGGCCGATGTATTGGAAAAGCTGGGCGCTATCGACCACTGGAGCCGCTTTCGCGCGCGCTGGTTTGTGCGCGACGCGCGGCCGCACTTGG
>JAYSWJ010000329.1:0-17026 GCA_043718065.1 Polaromonas sp. | reverse complement strand
GCAAGCAAGACGTGTTCGACATAGCCGAGCTGATGCGCCTGTGGCCCGCGCGCGAGTACAACATCGAAGGCAACCCGTTTCACAACCTGATGGACTTTGTTCGTACCCTGTACCAGCAGGGCATGAAGCCCCACCAAGCCACCTTTGTGCCCGACTCTGAGGGCCAGTCCACCAGCGACCACGGCTGGACCTTCCCGCAAGATGCCGCCCGCCTGCAACCCCTCATCGACGAATGCCACGCCCTGGGCGTACGCGTCAGCCTGTTCATGGACCCCGTGCCCGCGCAGATGGCGCTGGCTAAAGCCCTAGGTGCCGACCGCGTAGAGTTGTACACCGAAACCTGGGCCAGCGCTTGGGGCACCCCGCGCGAGACGCAGGTACTGGCTGGCTTTACGGCTACCGCTATGGCAGCGCAAGCCGTAGGCTTGGGCATCAACGCAGGCCACGACTTAAACCGCGATAACTTAGCCACCTTTCTAAAAGCCGTCCCCGGGGTGCAAGAAGTCTCCATCGGCCATGCCTTTGTAGCCGACGCGTTAGAGATGGGCTACGCCAGCGCCGTGGCTGCGTACCAGCAGTGCATCCACAAGGCGTTTGCATGACCCACATGTCTTGCCCCGTACTGCTTGCCGATAGTCACGGCCCGTGCGCCGCTGTGCGCTGCGCTGCGCTGCTGTGCAACATGGTCTACAGCAAATGATCTACGGCATAGGCACCGACGTCTGCGACATCCGCCGCATTCGCGCCAGCGTACAACGCCACGGCGAACGCTTTGCGCAAAAAATCCTCAGCGACCACGAGATGACAGTGTGGAAGCAACGCAGCGCCCGCTGGCCCGACCGCGGCCTGCGCTACCTAGCCACCCGTTTTAGCGCCAAAGAATCCTTCAGCAAAGCCATAGGCCTAGGCATGCGAATGCCCATGACATGGCGACATTGCGAAGTGCTGAATGTAGAAAGCGGCAAACCCGTGATCACGCTGCACGGCGAGCTGAAAACTTGGTTTGAAGCGCAGGGGCTAACAGCGCATATCACCGTGACGGATGAGACGGATTACGCGGCTAGTTTTTGTGTGGTGGAGAAGTTGTAGCCGTCATAACCACGTCCACCTACTGCTCATCTGGCTTAGACACGTGCAGATTTTGAATATTAACTTTGCATGGATACGCTAAATGCCATTACCTATTTTGAAATTTCGAGTCAAAGAGATCACCACACTACGTGGCGGATTATTGGAGACTAGGCCATGAATTACTGCTGAACCATTTGGATGAATCCGATACTTTGACTTATTTCTGTTGTGTTCGCAGAGTAGTAGTTCTCGTAACCACGTACGATATCGTCAAATACAGGAGTCAGAGCTTTCATGTCTAGGAGATCAACAATGGTGGTGGAATCAAGCTTCACAGAGCAACTTGTCCCTGCAACTTTAAGACCAAACTTAAGAGTAGAGTTGGAAAAGGCGAGATACCTTTGATCTTTAAAGTGAACACGCAGACCAAAGTACCAATAGTCGTTATCACCTAGCTTTAGAGTTGGCTGATCGATCAGCTTGCGACTCGAATTAAGTTCCTCATTGAGTTCAACGAACTGGAGCGTATTTGGCGGAGCTTCCAAGTATTTGCAGAATTGATCTAGTATCCGGTTGGCAACTTGCCGACATTTATCCTTGTGTGCAAAGTGGCGCTCTGAGTGTGCAGCAGCAAGTGAAGCGATTTTTGCGTATTTGGTCATGGTGTCTTACATAAGAGTAGTTTGTGATATTCAGCTTTGGAAATTATCGACAGCTATAGAAATACTTCAATGACTTAAGCCAGCAATGAATAATTTTGCATCTTCGTCAGAGACGATAGCGTCAGGGTCGCCATGATATGAATAGAGAAATGGCGTCCCACCAAGGCGATCAGTTAGTTTTGCCTGGAGCTTGAACTTCGTGCCGAGTGGGTATCGTCCCGTATCCATTAAGCGCTTCGAACATTCCACGAGCAGGGTGGGTTGGAAAATTTGACCGGAAACCGGTCGAATGTGCACGAGGCCATGTTTGCCAGATATGTCATTCGGAATGAATGATTCCACAATGACAGTACGATACAAGCCTGACTTAGCCATGCCAAGTGATCTTCACAGTTCAGCAAAGTTGTTAATCCTTACCGACCCCTCAGGGAACCGCGCCACTATATCCAGCTGGCCGCCCATAGCTTCGATATGGCTGCGCAGGGTGGACAAATACATGTCGGTGCGTTTTTCTATTTTGGCAATCGACGGCTGCTGCACATGCAGTACATCAGCCAGCATTTTTTGTGACAATCCCCGCGCTTGGCGCAGTTCGTTCAGCGGCATTTCTGCCAGCATCACTTGGGCCTTGGCGTCAGATCGCGACCGTGCTGCTGGGGTCATGCCTGCGCGTAGTTCAGAAAATTTCTTAGCCATCTTTATCTCCTTCCAGTTTCAGTTGCTTCAAATGCTGTTCATATAGTGTGTCAGCGATAGGCACGTTCACTTCGTACCAACGGTTATCGCCAGTTTTGTCTCCACCAATCAACAAAATCGCCATGTGTCTCGGGTCAAATGCGTATAGGGTGCGGTACGGTCGCCCCGCGTGTTGGGTGCGCAGCTCACGCATGTGGCTGTGCTTTGACCCGTTAATCCCGCTGCTGTGCGGATGCCCCAACGACGGGCCGCGTTGCTCTAGCAATTGAACCGACGCTGCCAACGATTCTTGCTCTGCCTCGGTGAGGGCATGCCACCAATCGCCAAATTCGTCTGTGTATTCAACATCCCAAGTCATTGCCTAAATATAACCTCTATGGAATATTCCGTCAAGGGCATATTTCAATTGGAATTAACAATCAAAACTAGGCTAATTGACAGACTTCTCAGTGCCAAAGCTAACTATCTGCATAGTAAACTGGCTGTGGCCAAGCTAGTGCACCCACTGCCAGCCTACTAGCTACAGTCTGTAATCTCCCGCACCAGCTAGACAACAAAAACATTAAAAAACAGCAAGTTTTATATGAAAATAAGACTTGTAAGCCCCTAAAATACTGCTCAAGCAGCTACTAAATTAGTAGTGGCAATCCACTGCACCATAGGCACTACATGACACAACACGCCCCCATCATCCTCGACGTTGCAGGTTTAACGCTTACCAAGATCGACACAGCACGGCTTGAAAATCCGCTCACTGGCGGCGTGATTTTGTTTGGGCGTAACTGGCAAGACCGTAGTCAGCTGACGCAGCTGTGTGCACAGATTAAGGCGGTGCGCAGTGACCTGTTGATTTTGGTGGACCACGAGGGGGGGCGGGTGCAGCGGTTTAAGACGGATGGGTTTACGCATTTGCCGCCGATGCGGGCGCTGGGGCAGATGTGGATGGACGATAAGAAGGCTGACGGTAGCGGCGCGATGAAAGCGCAAAACGCCGCCACTGCCGTGGGCTACGTGCTGGCAGCGGAGCTGCGGGCCTGCGGTGTAGACATGAGCTTTACACCGGTGCTAGACCTAGACTTTGGCGAGAGCAGTGTGATTGGCGACCGCAGCTTTGCGCGCGACCCGCGTGTGGCCGCGCTGCTGGCCAAGGCGCTGATGCACGGCCTGCTGCAGGCGGGTATGAAGAACTGCGGCAAGCACTTCCCCGGCCACGGCTTTGTACGGGCCGATTCGCACACCGAGATTCCGGTAGACAAACGCAGCCTCAAAGCCATCATGCAAGATGACGCCGCGCCCTACGAATGGCTGAGCAGCGCGCTAGACAGCGTGATGCCTGCGCACGTAATTTACCCTAAGGTAGACAGTCGCCCGGCGGGCTTTTCGACCAAGTGGTTAAACGATATTTTGCGCGCCAAGCAAGGTTTTACCGGCGCGATTTTTAGCGACGACCTGAGCATGGAAGGCGCCCGCTTGATCGACAACCAGCGCGTCACCTACACCCAAGCCGCCGTCACCGCCCTGAACGCGGGCTGCGATATGGTGCTGCTGTGCAACCAAAGTGTGGGCGACGAGGGCCGGGCGGTGGACGAGCTGCTAGACGGCTTGGCCAAGGCTCAACGCAAAGGCCAGTTCAAACTGTCCGAAGCCAGCGAACAACGCCGCCTAGCCCTGCTACCGCAAACCCCGCCGCTAGAGTGGGACACGCTGATGGTGCAGCCGCAGTACATGCAGGCTATGGCGTTGTTGCCTTGAGGTGTTGCTGATACTTTAGTTGTTTTAGCGCTTTGGGTTTTTTAATACCAAATTCGTTATTCTGGGACGCGCACTGCTGCGGCGTGTGTCCCATGCCGTGCGGTGCTGTGTGACCGCGAGGTACTAGAACAGCAAAGTGCCAACAAAGGAAACAGTGCTGTGTAACTGCCAGACGCAAGGACAGAAGTGGGACAACGACGGGAACGATGCTGAATGACCGCGATAGGCAAGGAAAGAGCACAGCCAAGCCCTTGATTTCCCATATAAACTCCCAATTTCTGCGAGACCAAATACCCCCGCACAGCAAATTGCGTTAACGTATAAAAGTAGTCTTCAAATCTCACCACCTAGGCCCCCTATGTCCCTCATCCCCGCCACCATCCTCACCGGCTTTTTAGGCTCCGGCAAAACCACCTTGCTCAAGCGCGTGCTGTCCGAAGCCCATGGCCAAAAAATTGCTGTCATTGAAAACGAGTTTGGCGAAGAAAATATTGACAGCGAAATACTATTTTCAGACGTTAAAGAGCAAATTATCCAAATGAGCAACGGCTGCGTGTGTTGCACCATCCGCGAAGACTTGCGCACCACCCTGCGCGACCTGGCCGAGAAAAAGCGCAAAGGCGAGCTAGACTTTGACCGCGTGGTGATAGAGACCACCGGCATTGCCGACCCCGGCCCGGTGGCGCAAACGTTTTTTATGGACGAAGAAATTGCCGAGCAATACTTGTTGGACTCTGTGCTGACCCTGGTAGACGCCAAGCATGCCGCCCAGCAGCTGAACGACCGGCAAGAGGCGCGCCGCCAAGTGGGTTTTGCCGACCAAATTTTTATCAGCAAAACCGATTTGGTGGACAAAGCCGAGGTGGACGCGTTAATGCACCGCCTAAAGCATATGAACCCGCGCGCTCCGCAGCAGGCGGTGCATTTTGGCGAGGTGCCGATTAAGGACGTGTTTGACCTGCGCGGCTTTAACCTCAACGCCAAACTGGACATTGACCCCGACTTTTTGAAAGAAGACGACCATGACCACGCGGGGCACGCGCATGACCATGCGGGCCATGACCACGACCACGACCATAAAGACGACCACGCCGCCCATGACCATAAAGAAGGCGAGCATTGCGATCACCCCTCGCACGCCCACGACGCCAAAGCAGGCCACGGCCACCACCATCACCACGATGATGACGTTAAAAGCTTTGTCTTTCGGTCAGACAAAGCCTTTGACCCTGCCAAGCTCGAAGACTTTTTGGGCGCTGTGGTTAATATCTACGGCCCGCGCATGCTGCGCTACAAAGGCGTGTTACACATGCAGGGGGCCGAGCGTAAAGTGATTTTCCAAGGGGTGCACCAGCTAATGGGGTCTGACCTAGGCCCGCCGTGGGCTGAGGGCGAGAAACGCACCAACAAAATGGTGTTTATTGGCATTGACTTACCAAAAGACATCTTTCTGCAAGGTTTGCAGCAATGTTTGACCTGAAAACGCGCATAAATACGCAATAGCGGCGCTGATTTTAAAATTTGCAGGACTTTCTGCAGGTAAATAGCTACAATCCGCCGCCGACCCTAAATCTGCAAACCACATTAAACAAGGTATAAAGCTAGATAGACCAACGAAAAGACCGCATTGTCAGTTACGGCAGTGTGAGGTCTGCGAGGAGACAAAAGTGGACAAAAAAGCAAAAACCCCAGCTAAAAAGAAGACCAGCACGGTGAAAAAACCCATCGCTCAGGCTAAAGCCCCTGCTAAAAAAGTAGTGGCCAAGGCTGTTGTTAAGAAAGCTGCTCCCAAAAAAGCAGCCTCTCAGCCCGCCCCAAAGGCCAAAGCAATAGCTAAGGCCACTAACAAGGCGGGTACGGTCAAAGCTGTCTCCAAAACCAGTCAACCAGCGGCCAAAACCAAGGCCAAAGCCCCATTGAAAACACCTGTTAAAAACCTCGCCGCCAAGCCTATCGCTAAAACTTCTGCTAAACCCCCTGCCAAAGTGGCAGCCAAAACAGCTGTAAAAGTACCTGCCAAGCCCGAAGCCAAATTGCCACTGAAAGTAGTGCCCAAAGCGCCTGTTAAGGTGGCCGTTAAAACGCCTGTTAAAGCACCTGTTAAACCTGTCGCCAAAACGCCAGCTAAAGTGCCTGCTAATGCGACTGTTAAATCGCCTGCTAAGCCGCCTGTTAAAACCACCGCCGCAGCACCCAAAGCCGCTGTTGTCGTGCCCGCCAAAGTGGCCTTGCCGCCTGCCGTGCCCATGCTGAACAAAGCCGCCATTGCCACTGCGCCACCGCTGCCCGTGGTCAAGCCCAAGTCGGGCAAGGCGGGCTTTATGAGCCCCAGCAACATTGCGCCCAAGCCGATGGAGGTGTCCACGGCGGCCAAAACTAACTTCACCATGTCGTCGCCCGTGTTTGTGCCGCCACCTCCTATCGCGGTGAAGAAAGACGCCAAACTGGCCAACAACTGGAAAACCAAAACCCCGGCCACTTTGACCGATGCCGAAGCTATCGCCATGCCTGACGCGGAATACATGAAAACCATGCAGTTGGCTTTCTTTCGCCTCAAGTTAATGCAGCTGAAAAAAGACATCTTGAACAGTGCGGGTCAAACCACCGAGCATTTGCGTGAAGATACCTCGGTAGTGCCCGACCCAGCCGACCGTGCCACCATTGAAGAAGAGCACGCGCTAGAGCTGCGCACCCGCGACCGCGAGCGCAAATTGCTCAAGAAAATCGAGCAATCTATCGCCCGCATTGACGGCGACGACTACGGCTACTGCGACGAAACGGGCGAGGCCATAGGCGTAGCGCGCTTGATCGCCAGGCCTACGGCCAGTCTGTCGCTTGAGGCACAACAGCGCCGCGAGCTCAAGCAAAAAATGTTTGGAGATTAAGCGCGGACTGGTAGACTAGTGCCTCACGTGTAAATACTCCAACCCACCCTTTCCAAAAGTCTCACAGACCATGGCCAAAGACGACACCGCACCCAACGGAATATTTTCCAAAGTGGTGAAGTTCGTGCGCAATCCCAGCACCAACTGGACCGATCTGGACCAGAAAGAGACAGACAAGGAAAGCTCGTACAGCAAACAAGTGCTCAAAGAGATGATTGAGCGCAAGCGGCGCAACGACTTTGTGCGCAAGCGCGAATTTGACATGTTGCGCAAGCTGCGTCGGCGTGAAGCTATGGGTGGCCCAGTATCAGGTGATGGCGCAGCCCGCCCTTCGTTCTTTCAAAGCTCTATGCCGTCTAAGCCCGACGACAGGGCCATGACGCTAAAGAAAATTGACGAAATTGAAGCGCAAATGTCCATGCAATGGTGGAAAACCAAGCACGGCGCAGCTGCCAGCGTGCCAGCGTCGATTTCTAGCTTCAATCATTCAGATATGCCTAACTCTGGACGTAACTCAGGTAGCGCTGATGCGCTTAACGGGTCAGTGGCCGCCAAAGCGGCGGCGCATAATTTTGCCTATGCGCGCACGCAACCTGACGACTTGACCAACGCCCTGGCGACCAGTGCCGCCCGGTCTGCCAGCGCGGCCGCACAAGCCCAGTTGCGCCCGCAAATGGCGCAACCCCCAGCGTCTATGCCAGCGTCTGCTACAGCACCAGCGCTGAGACCCGCATTCGCTGCCGCTAAAGCACCTTTACTTGCCCCAGTGCAAGCACCGGTGCAACCAAATCCAGCGGCTGCAGCACCCAAGCCGCCTGCCATGGGCCAGTTGGCGGGATCTTACGATGGCGCTGCTTCCACGGGTTTTTCAGTGTCTAAGTTGTTTGCCTTAGAGGTAGATGAAGTACAGCACGACCCCGAGCTAGAAGAAGCCGCCATTCGCTTTGCCAACAGCGATGACGCAGGAGCCGAGGCTGGGCTGCTTGAGGCACTAGGCCCACAAGGCACCCGCGCCCAGCACGAAGAAACTTGGTTTACTGCCTTCGACTTGTACCGCGCAACCGCTCAAAATGACCGCTTTGAGAGCTTGGCCATCGACTTCGCTAGTAAATTCAATCGCTCAGCTCCAATTTGGTGCTCTATCCCCGAGCTGGTAGGCAAAATGGTTAACACCGATAGCGTGCCAGCCCCTAGCGTAGCGCCCAAATCAGACTGGCGCGCGCCACCCCATATTGGCGTGCAATCTTTGGCAGCACTGAACGCGGCATTGGCCAGAGCCCCGCAACCCTGGACGCTGGATTGGTCTATTGTTAAAACTGTAGAAGACAACGCGGTGGTGCCACTGGCTAAACTGTTTGCCACTTGGGCCGGCCAGCCTGTGCAGCTGCGTTTTATGGGCAATGATAATTTCGACCAAGTTTTGCGCAACGCAACACCGTCTGACGTACGCGAGGTTAGCCAAGACCTGTGGAAGTTGCGCCTGCAGCTACTGCGTATCAGCCACCGCCCTGACGAGTTTGAGCTAGCTGCATTAGACTTTTGCGTCACCTACGAGGTGTCGCCACCGGCTTGGGAAAACGCGCGCTGCGACTTTAAAAACCTAGACGGTGATACCGCGTCGGGCGTAGGCCAAACCATCATTGGCGATGCCGTGCACGACTCGATTCAGTCTGGCTACAGTGGTTTTCAGGACAGCATGCAAAACGGCATGATGTCTAACCAAATGGCGCAGCTGTCTGCATTAGAGTTGTCGGGCCAAATTCAAGGCGACCCCGTGGCGATGCTAGAAAAGCTTGAAAGCAAGCTGGCCGGTGCCGACGTGATGGTGATTTCTTGCGCCAAACTGATCCGTGTAGATTTTTCAGCGGCAGGCACCTTGCTTAATTGGGTATCGGCCCGCCAGAGCGAAGGCCGTATTGTGCAATTTACCGATGTGCACCGCTTGGTGGCTGCATTCTTCCATGTGATCGGTATTAGCGAGCACGCCAAGGTGGTTACGCGGACTGACTAGCGCTTTATAGGCTGCACTCAGGGTACTAAACATGGCCTAGGTTACTATAAATTTAATAGCTTCTTGAGCAGTATCTACAGCCTAAAGAGCCTAAAACACTCTGAAAATACTAACCAAGGACCGCCTTGTAGAGCGTTTTTGCAAGGCTATTGCAGCAGCGCCTGCGCAAATTCTCGCGCATCAAAAGTTTCTAAATCCTCTAGCTTTTCGCCCACGCCAATAAAGTAGATACCCATGGGCCTCAGCGCCGGTTGTTTGACCGCGCGCTCGCGAGCCCACAGCGCTATGGCGGCTATCACGCCACCTTTGGCCGTGCCGTCCAGTTTGGTGATGATCAGTCCAGTGACCTGCAGCGCTTCGTCAAATGATTTGACTTGCGATAAAGCGTTTTGACCCGTGTTGCCGTCAATCACCAGCAACACTTCATGCGGCGGTATGGCCCCCACGCTTGCCACTGCGTGTGCTACGCTGCCCCCCGCGGGGGCTGAGCCACCTTGGGGCTGCCCGGCGGTGTCTCGGCTGTCTATTATTATTGGGCCGGTTTTCTGGATTACGCGTTTGATTTTTTTGATTTCTTCCATCAAATGCAGTTGCGTGGGCAGGCGGCCTGCGGTGTCCACCATCACTACGTCGCGGCCCCGTGCTTTGCCAGCGCTGACAGCGTCAAAGCTCACGGCAGCCGGGTCGCCGCCGTCTTGGCTGATGATCTCTACGCTGTTGCGGTCGGCCCACACGCCTAGCTGCTCTCGCGCGGCTGCGCGAAAGGTGTCGGCAGCGGCTAGCAGAACCGATGCACCCGAGTCGGCTAAATGCTTGGTCAGCTTGCCAATAGAGGTAGTTTTGCCCGCCCCGTTGATGCCTGCAATCATCATGACCGTGGGTTTGTACTGGCCTACCACCAGTGGTTTTTGCAGCGGCAAGAGTAGGGCTGCAAAGGCATCGGCCAGAAGCGCTTTAACAGCGGCAGGGTCGGTGGTTTTGCTGTCTTTAACGCGGCGCTTAAGATCGACCAGCAAATACTCTGTTGCTGCTACGCCTGCATCGCTCATCAGCAAGGCCGATTCCAGTTCTTCGTACAGCGCGTCGTCGATCTGGGTGCCGGTAAACACAGTGGCAATCGAGCTGCCGGTTTTGCGCAAGCCGTTTTTTAGCTTGTTGAGCCAGCCTTGGCGAGCGGGTGCTGGCGGCGGTGTCAATGCTGATAAAGTGCTAGATTGCTGTGCGCTTATGGCGCTGCCTCCAACAGCATTCGCAGCGGCTGCAGCTGGGGGGCTAGGTCTGTCGGCAGAGCTGTCCGCTGGCTTGGGGCTCGGCGTGCCCCAAGGGGTGGGGTCAGGAACGCCCACTGTTGTGGGCGGGGCGACTTCAGGGGCTTTTTTACGAAAAAACGAGAACATTTGGTGAGTTTCTACAATCAGACTATTCTATGAAAATATTAACCCCTCTTTTTACTATTCTTACTACCGCTTGTTTGGCACTGACGACTGGGCAAGCCATTGCCCAAAGCGGCACGCCCACCGCAAGCCCAGTCGCAGCAACCGCTACTTCAGCCCAAAACCCTTCTGCAGCGGCCAGCCAAGCCCAGCAATTTACGTTGCCCAATGGTTTGACGGTCATCATCAAGCCCGACCGGCGTGCGCCTACTGCGGTGCACATGCTGTGGGTGCGCGTAGGGGCCATTGACGAGGTGGACGGCACTACCGGCGTGGCCCATGTGCTGGAGCACATGCTGTTTAATGGTACTGATGTACTAAAGCCGGGCGAATTTTCGCAAAAAGTAGCCGCACTGGGCGGCCGTGAAAACGCCTTTACGTCCAAAGATTACACCGGCTATTACCAGCAGATTCCGTCGAGCAAGCTGGAAGACGTGATGAAGCTAGAGGCCAACCGCTTTGTTAAAAACCAATGGGCCGACGAAGAATTTAAAAAAGAGCTAGAGGTGGTGAAAGAAGAACGCCGCTCGCGTACCGACGACAACCCGCGTAGCCTGATGTGGGAGGCCATGAGCGGCGTGATGTTTACCGCATCACCCTACCGCCGCCCTATCGTAGGCTGGATGAGTGACCTGGACGCCATGACGCCCGATGATGCGCGCAACTTCTATCGCCAGTGGTACAGCCCCAAGAATGCTGCGGTAGTAATAGCAGGCGATGTAGATGTGGCAGCAGCTAAAGCATTGGTAGAAAAATACTACGGCAGCATTCCTAGCCGCGCTATCCCCGCACGCAAGCCGCGCGAGGAGCCGCTGCAAACGGGCATGCGCCGCATTGACTTTAAAGCGCCAGCCGAGCAAGCGTATGTCAGCCTGGCTTTTAAAGTGCCGCAAATTACGTCGCCCACCGCAACCGACACCGCTACGCTAGACGCCTATGCGTTGATCGTGCTGTCGGCCGTGCTAGACGGCTACAGTGGTGCGCGGCTAGACCGCGCGCTAACGCAAGGCGAGGGTGCGGTGGCTGACAGTGCGGGTGCCTACTGCGGGTTTTCGGGCCGTGGCCCGCAAATTTGCGCGCTAGACGGCGTGCCTGCCAAAGGCAAAACCGCTGCCCAGCTAGAGGCGGCGCTGCGCCAGCAAGTGGCCAAAATAGCCACCAGCGGCGTGAGCGAGGCCGAGCTTAGCCGCGTTAAAACGCAATGGGTGGCAGGCCAGGTGTATGAGAAAGATTCTGTCTTCTCCCAAGCCCGCTCGCTCGGGTCCAACTGGGCTAACGGCTTGCCGCTAGACACCGACGAGGTAGTCATAGAGCGGCTGCGTGCAGTGACTGCCGCGCAAGTAAAAACCGTAGCCGCACAGTATTTTGGCGACGATGCACTGACCGTGGGCACCTTGTTGCCCCAGCCCATGGGCACGCAGCGCAAGCCGCGCACACCGCCTGCGGGCGCGCGACATTAAAGGGTTTTTTTCATGCAATTTACTATTAAATCAATAGCTGCTAGAGCAGGTATTACGGCCTGTACAGCGTTTTTCATATCTAATTCTTGGGCTAATTTACCGATACTATCGACCACCCTACCCAGCGGTGCCAAGGTGTACGTGGTGTCCAGCATGGGCATTCCTATGGTCGATGTGCAGATCGAATTTGATGCTGGCGACCGGCGCGACCCGCAGGGTATGGCGGGCTTGGCCAGCATGACCAGTGGGCAGCTGAGCAAAGGCGTGCTGGCCTGGCAAAACCGGCCTGCGCAGGACGAGAATCAATTGGGCGAAGCGTGGGCTGATTTAGGTGCCAGCTTTGGCGCGGGCGGTGGCGACGACCGCATGGGTTTTTCGCTGCGCTCGCTGACCTATCCTGATCTACTGCCCAAAGCACTGGCGCTGGCCGCGCAGCAAATGGCCGTTCCTGCCTTTGCAGCAGCGCAGTGGCAGCGTGATATGGAGCGCATCAGCGCTAACCTCAAAGAGTCCAATACCAAGCCCGCCACCATCGCTGCACACCGCTTTAACGCAGCGGTTTACGGCACGCACCCTTACGGTTATGAGTTTACAGAGGCGTCTTTGCGCCGCATCAACGTGGGCGCCATGCGCACCTTCTATGCAACGCATATACGCGCTTGCCGCGCGAAGGTAAGCATTGTGGGGGCCGTCACGCAAGCCGATGCGCAAAAGATGGCTACGCAATTGCTAGCAGGCCTGCCGCAAGACGGTTGCGACACGCTGCCCGCTGTGCCCGAGGTGCAGCCTCTGGCAGCGGCGCAAGACATCAAGGTACCGTTTGAATCTGCGCAGGCCCACGTCAGCATTGGCCAGCCGGGCTATAAACGCACCGACCCCGATTTTTTTGCGCTGCTGTTGGGTAACCACATCTTGGGTGGCGGTGGTTTTACCTCACGCCTCACACGCGAAGTGCGCGAAAAGCGCGGTTTAAGCTACAGCGTGTACAGCTACTTTAGCCCCGGCTTGCATGCAGGGGCCTTTGCCATAGGCCTGCAAACCCGCCCTGACCAAGCTGCACAGGCCGTGCAAGTCTCGCGCGAGGTGCTGGCCAGTTTCGTGTCCCAAGGCCCTACCGTTGAAGAAGTGCAAGCGGCTAAAGATAACTTGATTGGCGGCTTTGCCCTGCGCATCGACTCCAACAAAAAGTTGCTAGACAACGTGGCCAATATCGCGTGGGTCAACTTGCCATTAGATTATTTGACCACGTGGTCGCAGCGTGTCGAAAAGATTACGGCACAAGATATTCAAGCGGCCATGCAGCGCAAGCTGCAGCCCGACAAAATGGTGACCGTGGTAGTAGGAGGCGCAAATTGAAAGTGTCTAGCCGCAATATGGCAGAGGCCACCCACATGATCGAAAAGTTAGCGCGCAGCGCTGACAAACGCGAAGCTTTTAAAAACCGCAAACCGGGCCAGAAACCAGCCCACACCGCATCGCAACCCAGCGCGATATCTACCCCTGCGGCGCCTGAGCAGCTGGTAAAACCAAGCAAGCAAGCCCTGCAAGCTGCGGCCAAACTGCACACCGCGCTGCAACGCCCCGCCAACGAAGTACGGCTGATTGGTGGCCTGTGGAAGCGCATCAAGCTGGCCGTGGCCAACCTGCCCGGCCTGCGCCCCACACCCGACCGCGTACGCGAGACTTTGTTTAACTGGCTAGGCCAAGACATGACAGGCATGCGCTGCGTTGATGCGTTTGCGGGCACAGGCGCGCTGGGCTTGGAGGCAGCATCGCGCGGTGCTGCCGATGTGCTGCTGATTGAGCCCGAGGCCAAACTGATTGCGCAACTGCAAGCTTTAAAAACCAGGCTCAAAGCCGATATGGTGCGCATTCAGCGCGGTGACGGTATCGCCATACTGCTGGCCTTGCCGCGCGGTAGCGTAGATGTGGTGTTTATCGACCCACCTTTTAATGCGCCTATTTTTGACAAAGCACTAGTCGCCGCTGCACGTGCTGTGTCGGCCCAAGGCGTGGTGTATCTAGAGGCACCGAAGCCTTGGACGAACGAAGATTTGGCCAGTGTGGGCCTGCAGGTGAGCCGCGCAGGCAAGGCAGGCGCTGTGCACTACCATTTGCTATGCCCTGTTGCATCCGCAGCCACCTAGCCTAGTAATAGGCCGCCGCGTAGCCTATGGTCCAGCACCTTGCTGCTGCGCTAAACGGATGGTCCTGCCAAACCGTGATGACACGGCAAATGGGTCGCTCGTGTTAAATGCTGCATTAGCGCAAGACCTGCATGATGGTGGTTTCTAGCAAAGCATCATTCATAGTTTGGTTCAGCCGCACAAAGCGTTTGAGTTTTTCAGTCAAATCGCGCATGCGAATGGTCACGCCGATAAAAACGCTGGAGATTACTTTGATGGCCACCTCAGGGTGCTCTTGCGCCATGCGCTGCAGCATGCGTTGGGTCAAGGCTGCGCAGCGTGTGTCGCCTGAGGCGGTGCAGGTTAAAGAGCGTGGGCCACCGTCCATCAAACTCAGCTCTCCCACTGTAGTGCCTGGACCTAGCACTGTGACGGTGATGGGGGCACTGTCGCTGGTGGGCAGCGATTCGACTACCGCCTCACCGTGCAGTATCCACAGCATGTAGTCAGAGTCGGTTTTATCACCTTCTTTGATCAGCATTTGGTTGTCTGCGTACTGGCGAGCACGCATGTAGCTGGCTGCAATTCTGGCCTCAGCGCGGGTCATGGGGGTGATGCACCGGGCTTCACACAACATGCTGATCAAGAGTTCTTTGTCAAGTGCTTCAATTTCTAATTGGTGCGAAGCAACAGCTGCAGATGCATCTGCGGCTGTTACACTAGATTTCGATTTGAACATGCTGTGGATCACGTAATATTTTGTTTGAATATTATCATGCACCCACCTAAGCTACATAACTCGAATATTACAAATGACGGCTGGAGCGTGAGAAAAATTGTATCCACTAATTTCTTAGTACTCATTTAAATGCCGAATCTCTAATAAACTAGATTTTTAAGTCCTATATAAATCAGTCCATAAAAAAAGCCGCCAAGCTTTGCAGCTGGCGGCTTTTGTTTTGGGCGTGCAGCTAGTTTATTGTTGCTGCTGCGCTGCGGCTTCAAATGGCAGCGTCATGTCGCTTAGATTGCGCTTGGTTTCTACCAGCACCAGGGGGCTTTGGTCGATCACCACTGCTGCAGGGCGTTCGCGGGGGACGTGCACTGGCTTAGGCTCTGCAGCGATCTGGGCTTGCACGGCGGCAATTTTGTCAGCGTTGGAGTTAACCCACTCTAGGCCCGAGCCGCTGGCAACCTGCGCCATGTCTGCCAAGGGCAGGTCATAGCTGGCTACCTTAGGCATGCTGCGTGCAGGAGCAGCGCTGCTGGACGTGGCGACTGGGCTGCTGGCAGGCACAGGCCTTGTAGCTTGCACAGATGGTGCATAAGCCGGTGCTGGTGGCGCAGATGCAAAAGCGGGCGTATGAGCTTGGTTAGCCGATGGCACTCCGTTTTCCATAGCTGCTTGAGCATATTCTGCTTGAACCGGAGGCTGATTGGTGCTTGAATCTTCGCCATCGGTGCGTTCACGTCGCTCGCCACGGTCACGACCATAACGGTCACGCGAACGGCGCTCGCGCGGTTCGCTTCCATCGGCTCGGCGCTCGCGCGGTTCGCTTCCATCGGCTCGGCGCTCGCGCGGTTCGCTTCCATCGGCTCGGCGCTCGCGCGGTTCGCGGCGTTCGCTGTCGTTGCCTTCAGGCGGCTGGCCATCAGCTTGCGAGACGTTACCCCGGGCACCTTGGCTACCCTGATGGTCTGCAAATGCTGCCGCACCTGCAGCGGCTACCCCGGCCACAGCTGCACCGGCTGCGATGCCGTGGCCATTGCCATCGTTGGAACCGTTCGCGCTTTTCGATTGCGCATCGCCATTGTCACTGCGTTCACCACGTCCACGGCCCCTGCCACCGCGCTCGCCGCGTTCACGACGGCCCTCGGTGCGTGCACCGTCAGCGTTGCCAGCTTCTTGACCTGCTGGGTTGGCGTCAAAGCCTTCTTCGCGGGCAATGCGCTCGGCACGCTGGTTGGCGCGCTGTTCGGCGCTTTCTTGCAGGGTGTTTTGCGCGTCTAGGGCTAGATTAGCGCTGGGCGTTGGATTTTCAGTGGCTTGCAGGTCGGCGCGGGGTGCGCGCTGACCGCGTTCACCGCCACGTTCACCGTCGCGTTCACTACCACGGCCACGGCCACCACGACCACCGCGCTCTGAGCGGCCTTCGCCGTCAGTTCGGGGTTCACGGGGCTCGCGCGCCTCAAAGCCTTCGCGCGGGGCGCGGTCTTCACGTGGGGCGCGATCGCCCTCGGCCCTTGGCGAACGGTCACCGTCGCGTGCAGGACGCTCTGCACCATCGCGTGCAGTACGATCACCGCCTTCGCGGGGTGGACGGTCACCACGCGGTGCGCGGTCGCCATCACGGCCACGGCCACCACGGCCGCCACGGCCACGGCCGCCTTCGCGTTCGCCTTCAGCGCGTTCGCCGCCACGGCCACTGTCGCGTCCGCCATCACGACGCACATCACGGCCTGCGCTGCGACCTTCGCGTTGCTGGACTGTGCTGCTACCGTCTTCTTTTTTCGCTTCTGCTGCCACTGGCGCTTCAGGCGCATCGCCACTGCCAAACAAGCCTTTGATCCAACCAAAAAAGCCTTTTTCTGCAGGCTTTTGTGCCACTGGGGCCGTAGGTACTGCTTGGGCAGCTACTGGATTAATAGCAACTGCAGCCACTTCGGCAACCACCTTGGGCGCTGCCATAGGTGCGGGCGCATCCGGTAGCACGCCTTTGATCACGGGCGTTTGCTTGTTGGTCGGCTCTTGGCTGCGGCGTGTGACGGTGGTGGGGTCTTCCACTTCGTCGGCCATTTTGTAGCTGACGTCCAGGTTGTCTAGGCGCGGGTCGTCGTGCTTCAAGCGCTCTAGCTTGTAGTTAGGTGTCTCTAGCGTTTTGTTAGGAATGATCAGCACATGGATGCGCTGTTTCAGCTCAATCTTGGCA
>JAYSWJ010000328.1:0-6525 GCA_043718065.1 Polaromonas sp. | reverse complement strand
GAGCTGTGCACACCCTGGCACTAGGCGTGAACAGCTTCGCGGCTGTCCTCCGCCCTGCGGGCTCCCCCTTTATGCCGCTGCGCTGTTCACACCAAGTGCCAAGGCTGCGTACTGGCTAAGTGCGATGACTGCGGTGGATCACCTACCAAGGGCACTGGAGATGGCAGGTGGTGTACTCAGCGTAGCGGCATAAAGGGGGAGTTGGCGGCCCTAGCCCGCCACGGAGGACAGCCGCGAAGCTGAGTACGCCGCCTGCCAGTTCCCGTACAAAACAAGAGTATCGATCTTCCGCGCAGCTGGAGCAACACCGCCTGCTAGCCCCGTACAAGAACAAGAATATCAATCTTTCGCGCTCCTGAACTAGCACCACCTGCCAGCGCACGTTACAAGCACAGCGCAACGGATATAACCGCTGAGCGCATGCGTAGATTCACGCCTCGGCCGTCGGCTCGCGGCCCATCAGCAAGGCTACGGCTTGTGTTGCATTGAGCTGACCGTCCAGCAGCGCCACTACACAGCGCGCTATCGGCATGTCTACACCCAAACTGGCAGCGCGCTGCACTACAGCGCGGGCGCACAGCACGCCTTCAGCGACGTGGCCCAGGCTGGAGGTGGCTTGCGCCAGCGACTGGCCTTGCGCCAGCAACAATCCCACTTTGCGGTTACGGCTTAAATCGCCAGTGGCGGTAAGCACCAAGTCGCCCAAACCAGACAGCCCCATAAAGGTCTCGTGTTTTGCGCCCAGCGCCACGCCTAGGCGCGTCATCTCGGCCAAGCCTCGGGTAATCAAGGCGGCACGGGCGTTTAGGCCCAAGTGCAAGCCATCGCACAGGCCGGTGGCAATGGCCAGCACGTTTTTAACCGCGCCGCCCACCTCAACACCTACGATATCGTCGCCCGCATACACCCGCAAGCTGGGTGAGTGGAAGGCATCCACCAGCGCGTCGCGCACCACGGCGTGCGGGCTGGCGGCTACCAGTGCGGTGGGTTGGGCGCGGGCTACCTCTTGCGCAAAGCTGGGGCCGCTAAGCACGCCCGCTACTAAATTAGGAGCTGTTTGCGCAGATATTTCGTGGGCTAGCAGGCCATTTTTCTCAAATCCTTTACACAGCCATGCCACCGGCTGGCCTGCATGCGCATGCTGGGCTATATGCGTCAGCGTATCGCGCAAGCCCGCCAGCGGCGTGGCGATGATGACCAGGTCATGCTGCGTAACCATGTGGGGCAGGCTGGCCACGGCATCGGCGCACACCTTGACGTTGGCGGGTAGCACAGCCCCGGGCAGGTAGCGGGTGTTGACGCGGCTGGTTTGCAGTGCAGCGGCTTGCGCTGTGTCGCGCGCCCATAACGTTACAGCGTGGCGTGGGGCGGCGCTGATCGCCAAGGCTGTGCCCCAAGCGCCAGCGCCTAGTACTATTATTTTCATAGCTGCTTGAGCAGGTAATACAGTCTAGAAGCACTAAAACACATCATAAATACCTTATGTAGTGAAGTATTTACAAGCGCTATGCTGTGGCGCTGCATGAACCTCTGCAGGCCGCTGCACAGGCCGTTGAGCCGGTCCATGCGCATGCAATTGCGCCGACACTTGCGCAGGCCATTGCGTAGGCCGGTGTAAGAGTAAGTGCGCAAACATACCCATAAGTTAGTTTGCGATGCCGCACACGCTTTACTGCGTGACGATGGTGTTGCCTTGCTCAGCGGTCAATGTAGCAGCGGCTTGCGCTTGCTGCTGCTCGTACATGGCTTGAAAGTTAATCTCGGTCAGGTGCACTGGCGGAAAACCTGCACGGGTAATGATGTCGGCCACGCTGGCGCGCAGGTACGGGTAGACGATTTGCGGGCAAGCAATACCCATGATGGGGCCCATCTGGTCGTCTGCAATGTTGCGAACTTCAAAAATTCCGGCTTGCTTAGCCTCGACCAGAAACACGGTTTTATCTTTGATCTTGGTCGTCACCGTGGCGGTGACGCACACTTCAAACACGCCGTCAGCCACTTGGCCTGCCTCTACGCCCAGCTGAATGTCCACCGCAGGCTGCTCTTGCTCTAGCAAAATCGCGGGCGAATTGGGCTGCTCTAACGACATGTCTTTGAGGTAGACGCGCTGAATTTGAAAAATCGGGTCAGTGTTGATTGCTGGGGTATCGGCCATGGTGATAGTTACTGTTTAGTGGGTGGTAAAGACAAGCCCGCTATTTTGGAGGGCAGCTTTGGATTATCTCAGGGAAAGGTTGGGGGTCGGACTACCGGACGCGAAGGGCGCTAAGGTTGCGCGAAGAGCGCGAAAGAAGGCATAAAAAATAATCCAAAAAATTACAAACAAATAGAATCTGTACCATTCATTTTGATTTTCTTTTTAGCGTTCTTCGCGCAATTTTCGCGCCCTTCGCGTCCGGCAGTCCGCTTTCGGTTTTAGGCTTTGAATTTAAAAACTAGCCCTGCAGCAAAGGCATCAACCCACCCTTGCCATCCAGCGCCACCAAGTCGTCATGCCCACCCACGTGGGTGGTGCCAATGTAGATTTGCGGTACGGTGCGGCGGCCTGTGGTGTCCATCATGATTTTCAGGGCGGCGGGGTCGGTGTCGATGCGAATTTCTTCAATGTGTTCGACACCTTTGCTTTTGAGCAATTGTTTGGCGCGAACGCAGTAGGGACACACCGCAGTGGTGTACATCTTGACAGCTTGCATGGGTAGTTCCAGTAATGACAAAAATATGTTTAACAGATGAATGCGTTTTAGGCTTTTTCAATCGGTAGATTGGCTTCTTTCCACGCTTTGAGGCCACCGGCCAGCACTTGGGTGTTGGCGTAGCCCAATTTCTTGGCAGCGGCGGCGGCCCGGTTGGCACGCGCACCTGTGCTGCATACCAAAATCAAAGGCAGTGCTTTGTTTTTAACCGCGTTTTCCAGCTTGGCGTCAATGTCGTTGACGGGCACGTTTTTGGCACCGCCAATGTGGCCTGCGGCAAATTCTTCGGTCTCACTCACATCAATCACCACCGCTTTTTCGCGGTTGATCAGTTGCACCGCGGCACTGGTAGACAGTGCGCCGCCGCCCATCACGCTGCCAAGGATGGTTGGCCACAGCAGCATGGTGCCCGAGCCCAAAGCGACTAAAAAGAGCATCCAGTTGTCAGTAATAAACTTCATTCGAATTTCCAAAAAAACAGCCTGCGCAAGCCACTATCGGCGAGCTGCAAAGCCCTCTATTCTAAAATGGATAGCTTGCAGACGCTTTTAGCCCTGTCAGCCACCCCCGGCATTTAACGTAAATCTTCAAAACCATGTACAAACTCGTTCTTATCCGCCACGGCGAATCGTCTTGGAACCTAGAAAACCGCTTCACCGGCTGGACCGATGTTGACTTGACACCCACGGGTGTTGACCAAGCCAAAAACGCGGGCAAACTGCTCAAAGCCGAGGGCTATGAGTTTGATGTGGCTTACACCAGCGTGCTTAGGCGCGCCACCCGTACGCTGTGGCACACGCTAGACGAGATGGACCGCACTTGGCTGCCTGTAGTGCACAGCTGGCGCTTAAACGAGCGCCATTATGGTGCACTGCAAGGCCTGAATAAAGCCGATACCGCCCAAAAATATGGCGACGCGCAGGTGCTAGTATGGCGTCGCAGCTACGACACCCCGCCGCCCGCGCTAGAGGCCAGCGACCCGCGCAGCGAGCGTGCCGATGTTCGCTACGCCAGGCTAAAACCCGAACAAATCCCGCTGACCGAATGCCTCAAAGACACGGTAGAACGCGTACTGCCGTTTTGGAACGAGGCCATGGCCCCAGCTATCAAAGCAGGCAAACGCATTGTGGTGGCCGCGCACGGCAACTCGATTCGCGCGCTGATTAAATACCTGGACAACATTGGCGACGACGACATTGTGGGCGTCAACGTGCCCAACGGGATACCGCTGGTGTACGAGCTGGATGCTGATTTAAAACCCATCCGCCACTACTATTTGGGCGATGCGGAGGCGGCAGCCAAAGCGGCTGCCGCGGTTGCCAGCCAAGGCAAGGCGTAACAACTGTGCCAAAAGGCACAGTGACCGGGTGGGTTACCGGGAACCAGTGGGGTTTTGCAGGCTCCAAGGTGTATATTGGAGGCATATGATGGGTAGGTATATGAACACAAAATTCAAGATCGCAGGCTGGATTACCATGGGCGCCGTTGCGGGCGCGTTGACCACTATCTCGGTGCAGTCAGTCGCACAGCGCGCCATGGCCCCGCTACCGCTGGAAGAGTTGCAGCAACTGGCAGCTGTATTTGGTTTGATCAAAACCGATTATGTCGAGCCTGTAGACGAGAAAAAACTCATTGGCGAGGCCATCAGCGGCATGGTGGCTAGCCTAGATCCGCACAGCCAATATTTCGACAAAAAATCTTTCAAGGAATTTCGTGAAGGTACCACGGGCCGCTTTGTCGGTGTAGGTATTGAAATAGCGCAAGAAGACGGTTTGATCAAAGTCGTCTCGCCGATCGAAGGCTCACCTGCTTTTCGTGCGGGCCTCAAGCCCAATGATCTGATCACTAAGATTGACGACACTCCCGTCAAAGGCCTGCCGGTCAACGATGCCGTCAAGCGCATGCGCGGCGAGCCTAATACCAAAGTGATTCTTACCATCTTGCGCCGTGAAGAAAACAACCGCGTGTTTCCCGTCACCATCACGCGCGAAGAAATTCGCACCCAGTCGGTACGCAGCAAAGTAGTCGAGCCCGGCTACGCTTGGCTGCGCGTCAGCCAGTTTCAAGACCGCACGGTAGATGACTTTGTGCGCAAGCTCGAAGAAATCTACAAATCTGACCCCCAGCTTAAAGGCTTGGTGCTCGATTTGCGCAACGACCCGGGTGGCTTGCTAGATGCCGCCGTGGCCATATCGGCTGCCTTCTTGCCCGAGAACGTGGCCGTGGTGTCTACCAACGGCCAGCTGGCCGAGAGCAAATTTGTCTACAAAGCATCGCCGGAGTTTTATCGCCGCAGTGGCGACGATGTGATCAAACGGTTGAACACCAATACCAAAGGCATTTTTAAAACCGTGCCGCTGGTGGTACTGGTTAACGAAGGCTCGGCCTCGGCCAGCGAGATTGTGGCGGGCGCCCTGCAAGACTATAAACGCGGCACCATCATGGGCAGCCAAACCTTTGGCAAAGGCAGTGTACAAGTGGTACGCGCCTTGGGGCCAGACACCGGCATCAAGCTGACCACCTCGCGCTACTACACGCCTAACGGCAACTCGATCCAAGCCAAGGGCATCATCCCTGATGTGATGGTTGACGAGAGCGCTGAGGGCAATTTGTTTGCTGCGCTGCGCACCCGCGAGGCCGATTTGACCAAGCACTTGAATACCGGCAAAGGCGATGCTAAAAAAGAGGAGGCTGCTGAAATAGCACGCCAGAAAGAGATTGAAAAATCTCGCGAAGAAGCCCGCAAACGCCTAGAAGAGTACAACAAAAAGCCCGAAGCAGAGCGCCGCTCGCCTGAGTTTGGCAGCGACAAAGACTTCCAGCTGATACAAGCCTTAAACCAGCTCAAAGGCCGCACCGTGATGGTGAGCAAAGTGATGGCTGAGCGCAAGGAAGAAAAGAAAGAGCAGTGATGGCAGCGCGGCTATGGCCTAAAGCTGGCCGCTGGCCGTTGAATGATGACTGATGACTGATGACCAACTGTTGCGCTATTCGCGGCACATTTTGCTCAACGACATTGGCGTAGATGGCCAAGAAAAACTACTCGCATCACACGCACTGGTCGTAGGCGCAGGCGGCCTGGGGTCTCCGGTAGCGCTGTATCTAGGTAGCGCTGGTGTAGGGCGCATCACTATCGTGGACAACGACGTGGTGGACGCCACCAACCTGCAACGCCAAATCGCCCACAGCTTAAACAAAGTGGGCATGAACAAAGCAGTTAGCGCCCGCCAAAGCATTGCCGCTATTAACCCCGACGTACAAGTAACGTGCATTACCCAGCGCGCAGATGCCGCGCTGTTGGCGCAACTGGTAGCTACTGCCGACGTAGTGGTAGATTGCTGCGATAACTTTGCTACACGCCACGCAATTAACGCAGCCTGCGTGCAACACCGCAAGCCTTTAGTCAGTGGCGCTGCTATTCGATTTGACGGCCAGCTTGCGGTGTACGACAGCCGCGACGCTACATCGCCCTGCTACGCCTGCGTGTTCCCGCCCGACAGCACATTGGAAGAAACCCGCTGCGCCACGATGGGCGTGTTTGCTCCGCTGGTGGGCATCATCGGCAGCATGCAAGCTGCCGAGGCTTTGAAAATTCTCAGTGATGCGGGGGATGTGATGCTGGGGCGGCTGCAGATGCTGGATGGCCGAAGTATGCAATTTAACGAAGTGCGTTTGCCGCGCAATCCTGTTTGTCCGGTGTGTTCTGGGATTGGTTGAATGCATAGGCTTCGCGGTCACGCAGCACCGCACGGCATGCCCATGCCAAACGGACCTGCGGCCCTTTATTGTTTGTCATAGGCACACCGAACGTTGCTGCGCTCCACTGGCGTGG
>JAYSWJ010000327.1:0-2612 GCA_043718065.1 Polaromonas sp. | reverse complement strand
TGCAAGACCGTCTGGCAATAGGCCGTGAGCGGCTGGACACAGCGCTAGAGGCTATCGCCCTGCTGTGCGAGCCGGTGGCACCCCCGCAAAACGATCTTCAACACATTCATTATTTTTGCGGTAATACAGAGGTGCCATCGGACCTGCAGGAGCGCGAGCCGCAGCGCGTGGCGCTGTACAAAGCCGCTGCGACGTTAGTACGGGCCTTCGCTAACATTGCGGACGACTTGGAAGCTGCGGGCTACAACGATGCCGAGATTGGGCGCATTAAGGGGCAGATTGACAGCTATTTAAAGCTGCGCGAGATTATCCGCAAGGCCAGTGGCGAGACGATTGACCTCAAAGCCTACGAGGCAGACATGCGCCACCTGATAGACACCTATATTCAGGCCGATGAACCGCGCAAAATATCGCCGTTTGATGACATGCCTCTGCTAGAACTGGTAGTTAAAAGCGGCATTGCCGACGCGATAAACAGCCTGCCCGGCGGCATCAAAGGTGACCGCACGGCAGTGGCTGAGACGATAGAGAACAACGTTCGCAGCAAGATCATCAAAGACCACCTTAGCGACCCTGCTTATTACGAAAAAATGTCTGCGTTGCTTAAAGAAATTATTGCAGCACGCAAAGCGCAGGCAATTGAGTACGAAGAATACCTCAGGCGCATAGCGGAGCTAGCCAAAAAAGTGCATCTTGGGCAAGACAGCGGTACGCCTGCGCAGGCCAACACGCCAGGCAAACGTGCGCTGTACAACAAATTGAAAGAAGACATGGCGGCGGAACTGGATTCACAATTGCAAATGCCTCGCAAGCAGTTTGGTGGCGGTGTGTATGACCCTGTGATGGAGCAGGTCTCGCGTATTGACCACGCTGTTAAAGAAGCCCGCCCTGACGGCTGGCGCGGTAATCGTGCAAAAGAGCAAGTTATTAAGAAAGCTATTTTTGATTTGCTGCACGATGGTCCGCAAGTAGAGCGCATCTTCCTTTTGATTACGCAACACCCTGGCGAGTATTAGCTGTGGCAAAAATTCAGCTGGGCAATATTGCAGTGGAAGTGGTGCAAAAGAGCATCAAAAATATCCACCTAAGTGTTTATCCACCGCAAGGCAAGGTGCGTATTGCAGCGCCACTGCGCATGGACTTAGGAACTATCCGGGTGTTTGCAGCGTCCAAAATTGGCTGGATCAAGCGGCAACAACACAAGCTGCAAAACCAAGCCCGCGAGTCACCACGGGAATGTATTGACCGTGAAAGCCACTATCTGTGGGGTAAACGTTATTTGCTTAAAGTAGTGGAGCAAGACACCCCGCCAAGCGTGCAGCTGCAGCACAGCGCCATGGTGCTGTATGTGCGCCCTGGGGCGGACAACGACAAAAAGCAATCCGTGCTGAATGAATGGTATCGCCAGCAAATGAAAGATGAAATTCACCTGTTGTTGGGCAAGTGGACACCGCATATGGGGGTAGAAGTTCCCTCGTTCATTGTGCGAAAAATGAAAACCAAGTGGGGCAGTTGTACGCCGGCTTCGAAAAGTATGCTCATCAATCTAGAGCTGGCTAAGAAACCCGCTGAATGCCTTGAGTACATCGTGGTGCACGAGTTAACTCACCTGCTGGAATCTACGCATAACAGCCGATTCATTGCGTTGATGTCTCAGTTCATGCCCAAGTGGCGGCTTCATCGCGATGAGTTAAATAGGTTACCAGTTCGGCATGAAGATTGGGATTATTAATCTTACCTAGATGTTGCGCAACGCCCTTTGTAATTGTGTTGTTCACCTGATTTTTAGGCACTTTTCCGATGTGGATATTCAATAGTTTGCTATTATTTTTATAGTTATTAGCACTTAAACCGAAAAACAAAACTGCGGGCGAAATGCAGCTTGTTCGCCTTTGCGGGCGTACCCCAGCGGGTTGGCCAGCACGCGGCAGGGGCCGTGGGGGCCCGTGTGGGTGTAGTCGCTGGGGCAATGCAGGTGGCCGTGCAGCCAAACATCGGCGTGGTCTAAAAAATGGTCGATGGAGTTGCAGAACCCAGCCGTTGATGGCGTGAGCCCATAGCGTGGGTCTGCGCTGCGCAGGCTGGGGGCGAAGTGGGTGATGACCACGGTGGTGGTCTGTGCTGCTGGAGGCGCAGTGGCCAAAGTCTCTCGCAGCCACGCTTGGCACGCCAGGGCTTGCTCGCGCATGTTTTCGGCCAGCCACGGCGCGCCAGCGCGGGTGGTGGCGGCTTTTTTAAGATAGAAGTTAGCCGCGCGAAAGGCTTTGCCCCGAAGGCGCAGTTGCTCGGTGTAATCGCCCTTGGCTTTGCTCTGCAGGGCCAGCGCGTCGTAGTCACTCCACAGTGTGGTGCCTACAAAGCGCACATGGCCTGCGCCGTGTGGGTCGCCCGGCGGGCGAGGCACGTTAAGCGCAGTGCGCTCTAGCCATGTAATGCCCAGCCGAGCACACACCTCTTGCAGCCGCGCGTGGGCAGTATCAAAGTCAAGCGCATCGTATTCGTGGTTGCCGGGCACAAACAGCACAGGTGTGGGCCAGCCGTGTAGGGGCGAGAATCGTTGCAGGCCAAAGTCAGTGTCCTGCAAACTGGAGCCTGCTTGGTAGGAGCCGATG
>JAYSWJ010000326.1:0-17216 GCA_043718065.1 Polaromonas sp. | reverse complement strand
GCATTAACTTCGCCACCCTCGCCTGCTTCGCCACTCCCACCCATAGCAGTGCGCCACAGTTGCAGCCGCACATTCAGCCCGCGCAGCAGCTCGCCCTGTTCTGTTTGCTCTTTTTTGGGTGGAAAGTCTCGCACCATGCGGGCGATGTCGGGGGCTTTGCCGTTAACACCCTCACCCACGGACACACGCAGGTATTTGCCAAATTTGGCGCGGGCTGTGGGCAAATCCCAAATAGCATTAACCTGGAAGCGCAGGCCGCCAGAGAAGCGGTCGGGCTGGGCTTTGCCTTGGACGATGATGAGTTCGTCGTCTTTCAGGGTGTTGCGATTGGCGTTGATCAGCGCCTCGTCGGCGGTGGCTTCGATGGTGACAGATTTATCGTCTAGCTTGAAGATGGCCAGCTTGCCGCGCTGGCCGTTGATGATGCGCAGGTCGCTGACGATGCCGACTATGGTACGCGGCTCGCGCGAGTCAACCAAGTCTTCGATTTTGGTGCGGACAAACTGGCGTACTTCGCGCGCAACTTCATCAAACAGGTGGCCTGACAGGTAGAAGCCTACGGCGGTTTTCTCGGCGGTTAAGCGCTCTTTCACGCCCCATGGGGTCATGTCTACCAGCGGAGGCTCTTGGGTGCTGCTGCCGTGGTCATCATCGCTGCCCATGTCGAACAGCCCGCCTTGGTTGGCGTTGGCCTCTTGCGCTTCGGCGTAGTCCATGGCCAGCTCAACGGACGCCATGAGCGACGCACGGTTAAGATGCAGGCTGTCGAATGCGCCGGCTTTTATCAAGGCCTCTATCGTACGTTTGTTGATTTTGCTGCGCTCTACACGAGCGCAGAAGTCGAACAGGCTGGTGAATGGGCCGCCTTGGCTACCATCGGGGCCTAGTCCTTCTCGCGCTGCAATGATAGCTTCTACCGCCTGCTGACCGCTACCTTTGACAGCGCCTAGGCCATAGCGAATCACCTTATCGCTCACCGGCTCAAACCGGTAGTTACCGCGGTTCACATCGGGCGGCTCAAAGGTCAGGCCAAACTTGTCTTGCGCGTCTTGCACCAAGATGCGTAGCTTGTCGGTGTTGTCCATCTCCACCGTCATGTTGGCGCAGAAAAACTCTGCTGTGTAGTGGCGCTTGAGCCAACCAGTGTGGTAGGCTAGCAATGAGTAGGCAGCAGCATGCGACTTGTTAAACCCGTAGCCTGCAAACTTCTCCATCAGGTCGAAAATCTCGTCAGCCTTGGCCTCCGCAATGTCATTTTTAGCAGCGCCTGTGCGAAAGATCACGCGGTGCTCTGCCATCTCCTCGGCCTTCTTTTTACCCATCGCGCGGCGCAGTAAGTCAGCACCACCTAGGCTGTAGCCACCTAATATCTGCGCGGTTTGCATCACCTGCTCTTGGTAGACCATGATGCCGTAGGTTTCGCTTAGCATCTCCTTGACTAAAGGGTGCGGATACTCAATGTCCTCGCGGCCATGCTTGCGTGCCACAAAGCTGGGTATCAGGTCCATCGGACCGGGACGGTACAGCGCGTTCAGCGCAATCAGGTCTTCTAGCCGCGTGGGGCGTGCATCTTTCAGCATGCGCTGCATGCCGGGGCTTTCAAACTGGAACACGGCTTCGGTATTACCGTCGGCAAATAGTTTGTAGGTTGCTGCGTCTTCTAGCGGTATGTCTTCAAAGGCAAAGTTTTCTTGGCCTTTATGTCTTTCGATAATGAAGTCTTTGGCGATTTCTAAAATAGTTAAGGTCGCAAGACCTAAGAAGTCAAACTTCACCAAGCCCACAGCTTCTACATCATCTTTGTCGTATTGGCTAACGGCCGAGTCGCTGCCGGGCTGCTGGTACAGCGGGCAAAAGTCGGTCAATTTACCCGGTGCAATCAGCACACCCCCCGCGTGCATGCCCACGTTGCGCGTCATGCCTTCAAGCTTGCGCGCCATGTCCAGCAGGGTGCGCACTTCTTCTTCTTTTTCTAGCCGTTCGGCAAGGATGGGCTCGGCCTTGATCGCGCCATCAATCGTTACGTGCGTGCCCGGCTTATTGGGTATCAGCTTGCTGATGCCATCGCAAAACGTGTAGCTCATGTCCATTACGCGGCCCACATCGCGTATAGCGGCACGCGCAGCCATGGTGCCAAAGGTGACGATCTGGCTGACCGCCTCTTTGCCGTATTTGGCTTTCACGTAGTCAATCACGCGGTCGCGGTTGGCTTGGCAAAAGTCAATATCAAAGTCAGGCATGGACACCCGCTCTGGGTTCAAAAATCGCTCGAACAGCAAGTTATATTGCAGAGGGTCTAGGTCGGTAATCTTGAGCGAATACGCCACCAGCGAACCCGCTCCCGATCCACGCCCTGGGCCCACAGGGCAGCCATTAGATTTAGCCCATTGGATAAAGTCACCCACGATCAAGAAGTAACCGGGGAAACCCATATTCAAAATAGTGTTGATCTCAAACTCTAGCCGCTCTACATAGCGCGGCATCTCTGTGGCGCGCACCGCATCGTCTCGGTACAAATGTGCCATGCGTTCTTTAAGGCCTTCGTGCGAGAGGTGGCGAAAGTAATCCTCGGGCGACATGCGCGCGCCATTGACCTCGGGCGTTGGAAAATCAGGCAACTTTGGCTTGCCCAGCTCAATGGTGATACTGCAGCGCTTGGCAATCTCTGCAGTGTTAGCAATGGCGCTGGGCAGGTCGGCAAACAAAGTTTCCATTTGCTCAGGTGATTTGAAATATTGCTCGCGCGTGAACTTGCGAACGCGCCGCGCATTGCCCAAGATCTCACCCTCAGAGATGCATACCCGCGCCTCATGCGCCTCGTAGTCTGCAGCCGTCAGAAATTGAATAGGATGGGTAGCCACTACGGGCAGCTTGAGCTTAGAGGCCAAGGTAGCAGCAGCGGCCACATGCGCTTCGTCGTCCGCCCTGCCTGCGCGCTGCAGCTCGATGTAGAAGCGATGGGGGAACATTGAGGCCAGCTGCAGCGCCATGTCGCCCGCGCGTTGTGAATCGCCCTGTACCAGTGCCTGGCCCACAGGCCCGGCTTGCGCACCGCTGAGCATGATGAGGCCAGCATTAAGTTCTTTTAACCATTCGAGCTTGACCACACCATTAGCGCGTACTACGTTTTGGGTCCAAGCGCGGGCCAACAGCTCGCTCAAGTTAAGGTAACCCTGCTTGTTTTGCACCAGCAAAATTACGCGCGATAACGCAGGCTCTTTGCCTGCGCTTGAACCATCACTTGCGCCAAAACCTTCTAGCCAAATCTCTGCCCCAACGATGGGTTTGACGCCATAGTTGCGTGCGTCTTTATAAAATTTTACTGTAGCAAAAAGGTTGTTTAGGTCCGTTATTGCCAACGCGCCCTGCCCATATTGCGCAGCGGCTTTAACGCCTTCATCAATACGGACGGTACCGTCTACGACTGAGAATTCTGTGTGTAAGCGAAGATGAATATACATGGCTTTATTCTATCGACCATAGCCACCAGGTCGAGGCGCTAGTGCAGAAAATTACAGCAATGCAATGCGTTTGCCAGGCGGTAAATTGCGTATTGTTTGCTCCAGCACGCGCAAGATTTCTTGCAGGCCGGTGGTGGTCAGCGGCGTGGTAGTGCCAGTCATGCGCAAACCTACGCGGTCGGCCCAACCTTCAGTGTCAATTTTGCGGGCGCAACTGGACAATACCAGAGTCAGCAAAGACTCTTTTGTTTTAGAGCCATGGTCATCTAGTCGCACTGCACCAAACTTGCTATTGCTTAGCCGCGCAATGTGCCATCCCTCGCCTAGGGATTTTTGCAACACTGCGGCAAATCGCACCAAATCGCGCTGCCATACCACATAGCCATCCTCATGTCTAAAACTGTCTAGCGCCGTCAGGCTAAAGTACAGAATATGCGCCACGCCGCCACCCGAGTGCTGGCGTACGGCCAGGTTATCTACTGCACGCTCAAAACCTTCATAAGACAAAAGCGCAGTCAACGGGTCGCGAAAGCGGGTGATATGTTCACGCCCTTGCACAGCACGGCCAAAGCGCTCGCGAACCACTAGCACATGCCGCAATACCAAACTACTGGCCACCAGCATTAGCGTCATCAGCACAGCAAAAAGATCCATACCTGCAATTTGCACATAGCCGAGTGACACCACGACTGCTGATCCTGTAAACAGCAATGCAGACAGCATGACCCATGGCGCATGCCCGTCGCCTCGTTGCCAAGCCGCCGCAGCTAACACCGTGGCCACCAGCGCACAAATGAGTGCCCCTGCGGCACCACCCAACAGACGCCAGTGTGATTGCAAAAAAGTAGCTTGCACCACACCATAAGCCAGCACCGAGCAGACCACAATCCAAGACAAGTAACGTGCCCTTCTGCCTAAAGCTATCCTGTCTAGCGCATAGGTACTGGCTGCCAACATGGCGGCCGAAACAGCAGAGCCCAAAAATGGTTTAGCCGCATCATTAAAGGCTGGCCAGTCTGGCGTGAACCAGATGGCTGCATAGCCATTCAAAATAGAAGTGCCCACCGTAATCGCCGTGCAATACACTAACAAACAGGCGCTAGATCGGTTTCGATACATCAGAAAAAGCAAAAAACTAACCACCAGCACCATAGCGCTAGCGCCAATCAGCAGGCCTGCAACGTTGGCCTGCAACAGCCTGCTTTCACGCGATTCGCGGTCGGCTTTCAGGTAGACAACAGTGCTTGCGGTGCCAGCATTTTGCATCACCATCAGTACGTCCATAGTCGAGGTAGTACCTTCAAAATGCATGACAAAGGTAGGAAACTGCCCCACCATAGGCCACTGGGACAACGCCACGGTGTCACCCGCTTGGGCACGTTCCCAAGCTTGGCCAGGCACACGCCAAAATAGCTCTACTTTGTCCATGCGTACTAACGGCACTTCAATCGTGAACAAATGGTCTTTTTGTGTGGTGAGTGAAAATTTAGCAGCGGTGCGCTTGCCTGACGATACGTTCCAGCGACCTGGGGCATTAGCTGGCTGGGTGATAGTTTGTTGGGTCTGCCAAATCACTTCTGGATCGAGTACCTGGCCTACAGGCAGCTCAAAGGCTGACACCACATTAGGGATCATCACACTACGATTTGGCAGATTGATAACTGCGACCTGCGCAAATGCTGCTTGCTGCTTGCTGCAGAAAAAGTAGCCCCCATAGTGCATGGAACTTATAGTAACGGCGTAGAAGAGTAAACATGATTACTTGGGAGTATGGGTTAAAAACCGCTGGTAGCTACCTCGCAAATACCCATGACCGCGCCAAATCTGACACTATGGTTGAAAATATTTCGAGTCGTTTGCCTTTGACCAGCTCAAAGACGTATTGCCACTAACTCCAAAGCATTAATTTAGCCATCCAACACAGTAGTCTATTAGATGTATTGCACAGCGATAATCTCGTAGTGCTTCTCGCCACTTGGCGCTTGTACTACGGCCGTATCACCTTCTTCTTTCCCAATCAATGCGCGCGCTATCGGGCTAGAAATGTTAATCAAGCCAAGTTTTAAATCAGCCTCGTCTTCACCCACAATTTGGTAGGTCACCTTGGCGCCGCTCTCATCGTCTTGCAGCTCTACCGTAGCGCCAAACACTACACGGCCACCAGCATCTACTTCGGTGGGGTCAATAATTTGGGCAGCAGACAACTTGCCATCAATTTCTTGAATGCGGCCTTCGATAAAGCCTTGGCGATCTTTAGCAGCCTCGTATTCGGCGTTTTCGCTGAGGTCGCCTTGGGCACGCGCTTCGGATATCGCGTTGATCACCCATGGGCGCTCCACAGTTTTAAGCTGGTGCAGTTCGGCTTTAAGTTTTTCGGAACCGCGCTTGGTAATAGGGATAGTGGCCATATTCGTAGTCTGTAAAAAGGAAACCGCTGATCGCAATGACCAGCGGTTTGATTAGATTGAATTTTAAACTAAGCTGCAAACAGCGTGTAAATACAGTTTACAGCTTTGTTTTCGTAATCTAGGCAGCCAGCGCGGCGTGCATTTCTTGCACGCTGATCACGCCCAGATTGTCCACATACTTCATACCTTCCACTGCAGCCTCAGCACCTGCAATGGTAGTAAACGTGGTCACGCGCGCCAGCAAGCTAGAGGTGCGTATGGCGCGGCTGTCAGAAATGGCGTTGCGGCGCTCTTCCACAGTGTTGATTACCATCGCAATCTCGTTATTTTTTATCATATCTACCACGTGCGGGCGACCCTCGGCCACTTTGTTCACGGTTTGCACGGCTATGCCCGCTGCTTCTATGGTTGCTGCTGTACCTTTGGTGGCTACTACTTCAAAATTCATAGCTACCAGAGCACGCGCTACCTCTACCGCACGTGCTTTGTCATTATTTTTTACGGTAAGGAAAACCTTGCCGGACTTAGGTAGCTTAGTGCCCGCACCGAGCTGTGATTTAACAAATGCTTCGCCAAACGTTTTAGCTACGCCCATCACCTCACCAGTGGACTTCATCTCGGGGCCAAGAATGGTGTCTACACCAGGAAACTTGACAAACGGGAATACGGCTTCTTTCACGCTGAAGTACGGCGGCGTAACTTCTTTGGTGATGCCTTGCGAAGCTAAAGTTTGGCCGGCCATACAGCGCGCAGCCACTTTGGCCAGTTGGATGCCAGTAGCTTTGCTTACATAGGGCACGGTACGCGACGCTCGAGGGTTAACCTCCAGCACATAAATCACGTCTGCACCATCTTTGTGTTGAATAGCAAATTGCACATTCATCAAGCCTACTACTTGCAGCGCACCCGCCATGGCGGCAGACTGGCGCTTCATCTCATCCACCGTCTCTTTAGACAGTGAATACGGCGGCAGCGAGCAAGCAGAGTCACCGCTGTGTACGCCCGCTTGTTCGATATGCTCCATCACGCCACCGATGAAGGTTTTGCCTTCGGGGTCGCGCAGGCAATCAACATCGCACTCAATCGCGTCGTTTAAAAACCGGTCTAGCAACACGGGGGAGTCGTGCGACACCTTGACGGCCTCGCGCATGTAACGCTCTAGGTCGCGCTGCTCGTGCACGATCTCCATGGCGCGGCCACCCAGCACATAGCTGGGACGTACAACCAGCGGATAGCCCAGGGACGTGGCTTTTTCCAATGCCTCAGCTTCGGTGCGGGCCGTAGCGTTGGGCGGTTGCTTCAGGCCCAGATCGCGCAGCAGCGCTGAGAAACGCTCGCGGTCTTCGGCGGCATCAATCATGTCGGGCGATGTGCCAATGATGGGTACGCCATTGGCCTCCAGATCAAGCGCAAGTTTGAGCGGCGTTTGACCGCCATACTGCACGATCACGCCCCAAGGTTTTTCTTTATCAACAATTTCCAGCACGTCTTCTAGCGTCAAAGGCTCGAAGTACAGGCGATCCGACGTGTCGTAGTCGGTGGACACGGTCTCAGGATTGCAGTTGACCATGATGGTCTCGTAGCCGTCCTCACGCATCGCCAGCGCGGCATGAACACAACAATAATCAAACTCAATGCCTTGACCGATACGGTTAGGGCCGCCGCCTAGCACCATGATTTTTTTGTTGTTCGTCGGTTCGGCTTCGCACTGCGCCGCGCTTTGGCCCGGGCCAAACGGGCCAGTGACAAAGCCTTCGTAGGTGCTGTACATGTATGCCGTGTTGGTAGCAAACTCAGCCGCGCAAGTGTCTACACGCTTGTACACGGGGCGGATGCCCAATGCACGGCGTTTTTCGCGGATAACTTTGTCAGTCGTTTTAAGCTGACGTGCCAAACGGCGATCAGAAAAACCTTTTTGCTTTAGCTTGAGTAGCTCGTCTTTAGACAATGCTTCGAGCGTGGTTTTTTCCAGCTCCAATTCAATCTTCACAATTTCTTCGATTTGAACCAAGAACCAAGGATCGATTTTGGTTAATGCAAAGACCTCAGCCACGCTCATACCTTGCGCAAAAGCATCACCCACATACCATATGCGCTCTGGGCCGGGCGAGCCCAGCTCTTTTTCCAGCACTTCACGGTCTTGGGTTTTTTCGTTCATGCCGTCCACGCCCACCTCTAAGCCGCGCAGGGCTTTTTGGAAGGACTCTTGGAACGTGCGGCCCATGGCCATTACCTCGCCCACGCTCTTCATTTGCGTGGTCAGGCGGTCGTCGGCATCTTTAAATTTTTCAAACGCAAAACGCGGTATTTTTGTGACAACGTAGTCGATGCTCGGCTCAAACGAGGCAGGCGTAGCACCGCCGGTAATTTCATTACGCAGCTCGTCTAATGTGTAGCCACAGGCGAGTTTTGCCGCCACCTTGGCAATCGGAAAGCCCGTGGCTTTAGAGGCAAGAGCAGATGAACGACTCACACGCGGGTTCATCTCAATCACCACCATGCGGCCGTCTTGCGGGTTAATGGAGAACTGCACGTTCGATCCGCCCGTGTCCACACCAATCTCGCGCAGCACGGCCAGCGATGCGTTACGCAAAATTTGGTATTCCTTGTCAGACAGTGTCTGCGCAGGGGCCACGGTAATCGAGTCACCAGTGTGCACACCCATAGGGTCGAGGTTTTCTATCGAGCAAACGATGATGCAGTTGTCCGCCTTGTCGCGCACTACTTCCATCTCATATTCTTTCCAGCCAAGCAAGGACTCTTCAATCAACAGCTCGTTGGTGGGCGAGGCTTCTAGGCCGCGCTTGCAAATGGTCTCGAATTCTTCGGCGTTGTAGGCAATGCCGCCACCTGTGCCGCCCAGCGTAAAGCTGGGACGAATCACTGTGGGGAAGCCCAAAGTCTTTTGCACTGTCCAAGCCTCGTCCATGCTATGCGCAATGCCAGAGCGCGCTGAACCCAGACCAATTTTAGTCATCGCGTCTTTGAACTTTAGGCGGTCTTCTGCTTTGTCAATCGCCTCGGGCGTAGCGCCAATCAGCTCAACGGGTTTGCCCGTGGCAGCGCCCATGTATTTGTCTAGCACGCCGTTGTGCCATAAATCCAGCGCACAGTTCAGCGCTGTCTGCCCACCCATAGTCGGCAAAATCGCGTCTGGCTTTTCTTTGGCAATGATTTTTTCAACGGTCTGCCAAGTGATCGGTTCGATGTAAGTCACATCAGCCGTGGCCGGGTCGGTCATGATCGTAGCGGGGTTGCTGTTGATCAAAATCACCCGGTAGCCCTCCTCGCGCAGCGCCTTGCAGGCCTGCACACCCGAGTAGTCAAACTCGCAAGCCTGACCAATGATGATCGGCCCTGCGCCGATGATGAGGATGGATTTGATGTCGGTACGTTTTGGCATGTTATTTCGCCTCCATCAAGTTAATGAAGCGATCAAAAAGGTAGCTAATATCGTGCGGCCCGGGCGATGCTTCGGGGTGGCCCTGAAAGCAGAACGCGGGTTTGTCGGTGCGAGCTAGGCCCTGCAGCGTGTTGTCAAACAGGCTGATGTGGGTGGCGCGTAGATTTTCAGGCAAGGTTTTTTCGTCGACAGCAAAACCGTGGTTCTGGCTGGTGATGCTGACGCGGCCATTGTCGAGGTCTTTCACCGGGTGGTTAGCCCCATGATGACCAAACTTCATTTTGAAAGTTTTGGCACCCGATGCCAGCGCCATGATTTGGTGGCCCAGACAGATACCGAAGGTGGGCGCACCCGCTTCGATAATCTCACGCGTGGCGGCAATGGCGTAATCGCATGGCTCTGGGTCGCCAGGGCCGTTAGACAGAAACACGCCGTTAGGCTTAAGGGCCAAGACGTCTTTAGCGCTGGTTTGCGCAGGCACGACGGTGACTTTGCAGCCACGCTGCGCCAACATACGCAAGATGTTGAACTTCACACCAAAGTCATACGCTACAACGTGGAATTTGGGTGCTGCTTGCTCACCGTAGGCAGGCTTACCATTAGCGCCGAAAAGCTGCCACTCAGTCTGCTTCCATTCATATGACTTGTCTACAGAGACAAGTTTAGCAAGGTCTAAACCCGACATGGAAGGTGCGGCCTTAGCCGCCGCGATAGCTTTGTCGATGATGGGTTGGGTAACTGCTTCGCCAGCTTTTAGGCCAACAACAGCGCCGTTTTGCGCGCCGTGTGTGCGCAAGTGACGGGTGAGTTGGCGGGTGTCGATGTTGGCAATGGCAACGCAGTTTTCTTTAACAAGGTACTGCGCCAAAGTCATGTCGCTGCGAAAGTTGCTAGCAATCAAAGGCAGGTCTTTGATGATCAAACCCGCAGCAAACACTTTGCGTGACTCAATATCTTGCAGACTAATGCCGTAATTGCCAATATGCGGATAGGTAAGTGTGACGATTTGCTGGCAATAGCTAGGGTCAGTCAAAATTTCTTGGTAACCAGACATGGCAGTGTTAAACACCACTTCACCAACGGTGTGGCCTGCTGCGCCGATAGAGGATCCGACAAATACGGTGCCGTCAGCAAGGGCGAGAATAGCGGGGGGATGGGCTGACTTCAAAGACAAAAGCACTGGGTTTTCTCCGTTTTTCTTCGGGTACGCCCTAGCGCTTCAAAACTTAAGGCTACTTTTGGGTAAAAGTAGCTTAAATCGTGCAGCTGTGCTTGGTTGAAGTGGCTTTGAATGCGTAAGGCGTGGGGTGGGTGCGGGAAAGCCTCTAATTATAGCCTAGGGTGGGTTTGTACTAGGCTTAGTCACTCGCCAAACGCGCCCTGCAAACGCAAATATTTTTGAAATAAAAACTGCTACAGGTAAGCCGTGCCGCTGGCATGCAGGCAAATGGCGGCTGCAGCGGCCACATTAAGTGATTCTTCTCCGCCCGGCTGCGCTATACGCACATGCAAACTGGCCATTTGCATCAACTGAGCACACACGCCCTGCCCTTCGTGCCCTAGGGCCCAGTTTAATTGCGCAGGCAGCTCTTTTTTCGATAGCAAATGATGCAAAAACTGGCCTTGGTGGCTGCTAGTGACAGCCAAAGGTAACTGCAAGGAAGCTAAATCCTCCATGCTGGCCGATTCGACAATATGCAAGCCAAAGTGTGCACCCATACCCGCGCGTACCACCTTGGGCGACCACAAGGCTACGCTGCCTTTGAGCGCAACCACTTGCTTAAACCCAAAAGCCGCAGCGCTGCGCAAGATGCTGCCCGCGTTGCCAGGGTCTTGCAGTCGGTCTAACACCACAGTAGTGGCAGCTGCATCAATAGCATTGCCGCTAGGTAAATCGCAGACAAATCCCATACCTGCTACAGATTCCAAGCCGCTGATCTCTTGCATCAAAGCATCTGAGATTACTATAGATTTAATAGCTGCTTGAGCAGGATTTACTTGGGTTATTAGCGCTTTTGATTCAGAAATAAGGGCTACAGAGGGTATAAAATCGCGTGCGAGGTACGCGCCGCATAAATGCTCGCCTTCTATCCACACACGGCCAGTTTTTTTGTAAGCTGCACCATCAGAGGCCAGTTTGCGCAGCTCTTTAATCAGTGGGTTGTCGCGTGATGTGATAACGGTAGGGGCACTCATTGTGCACCTTTTCTTGCAGCGCGTTCTATGGCATCACGCACGGGTGCAAAGCTTTTGCGATGCTCGGCGCACGCACCGTGTTGGGTCAGCGCGGCCATGTGCACCGCGGTGCCATAGCCTTTATGGCTATCAAAACCGTAGTGCGGGTACTGGGCATGCAAATCGGCGCACTGCCGGTCGCGGGTGACTTTGGCGATGATAGAAGCCGCTGAGATGGCTTGTACCTTGGCATCGCCCTGAACTATGGCCTCAGCTAGCATGTCCAATTGAGGAATGCGGTTGCCGTCTACCAACACCATAGACGGCTTGAGCCGCAGATTGGCTACAGCGCGCTGCATGGCTAGCATGGTGGCTTGCAGGATGTTAAGTTTGTCAATTTCATCCACGCTGGCTTGGCCCACACCTACGCATAGGGCTTTGGCGCGAATTTCGTCATACAGCTTGGCTCGCTTAATAGCTGTGAGTTTTTTAGAGTCTGCCAGACCTTTGATAGGGTGCAGCTCGTCCAAAATGACGGCTGCTGCAACGACTGCGCCTGCTAAAGGGCCGCGGCCAGCTTCGTCCACGCCCGCGACTAAGCCGCTTTCGCTCCAGACCAGGGGCACTTGTGCCATAACTTTGGCAGTACGATTTTGCTTAATAACTTTAGTCGCCGCTTGGCGCACTTTGCGCGCAGGAGGCAAAGCTTCAAGACTTAGTTGTTGGGTCGATAACTTGGGCGATGGCATGGCTGGCTAATTGGGTGGTGTCGCGTTGCAACTCGGTGTGCAGAGCGGCAAATCGGCGCTCTAAAGCGTGTATTTTCTCAGGTTGTGCCAACCAGTCCAAGACAGCTTTTGACAAAGCTTGCGGTGTCGCAGCGTCTTGTAAAAATTCAGGCACCACAAACTCGCTGCACAAAATATTGGGCAAACCCACCCAAGCTTGCAGTTTTTTGCGCTTCATCATCTGCCAGCTTAGCCAATGCATGTTGTAGGCAATGACCATGGGGCGCTTAAACAGTGCAGCCTCTAATGTTGCCGTACCGCTGGCAATCAGGGTCACATCGCACGCAGCCAGTGCGGTGTGCGATTGACCATCCAGTAGCTGCACCAAGCCCACCACACCTGCGCGTTGCGCGTGGGCTGCAATAGCGCTTTTTAAGTTAGGTACGCAAGGTACTATAAATTTAATAGCTGCTTGATCAGTATTTATAAGGGCTACAGCCTTAAAAAATACTTCAGCAAGGTACTGCACCTCTGACTGGCGGCTGCCAGGAAGTACCGCCACAACACAATCATCGTCCTGTAGACCCAACGTTTGCCTAGCAGCGGCGCGGTCTGGCTGCAAAGGGATTACGCTGGCCAGCGGATGACCTACATACGTGGCCCCAATGCCAGCTTGGTCATACAAAGGTTTTTCAAATGGAAAAATGCACAGCACATGGTCAACCGCATTGCGGATTTTTTCTATCCGCTCTGGACGCCAAGCCCAGATGCTGGGGCTGACAAAATGTACGGTTTTTACGCCGCGGGCTTTAAGTTGGGTTTCTAGACCAAGGTTAAAGTCTGGTGCGTCAATGCCTATAAATACATCGGGCGGATCAGCCAATAAACGCATTAGTAGTTGCTTGCGGATACCCGCGATCTCGCGGTAGTGGCGCAACACTTCGACATAGCCACGCACAGCCAGCTTGTCGCTAGGCCACAGCGCCTGAAAGCTGCGCCGCTGCAGCTGCGCGCCGCCAATGCCGTAGGCCTGCACTTGCGGCCAATGCTGCTGAATGCCATCTAGCAGCAAAGCGCCTAATAAGTCGCCCGAGGCCTCTCCAGCCACCATAGCAACACGCAATGCAGCTTGGGACATGGGCAGAATTTTTAAATGCGCTTGTGCACTAGCGCACAATGCCGCGCTGGGCGGACACTTGGGACAAAAAGCCCTGCATCAGTTGCACATCGGCCAGCGCTTCGGGGTGGCTAGTGGCCAAGGCGTCAATTTGGACTATGGCAGCCGCCAGCGACAAATCATCACGGTACAGCGCCTTGTGCATGGCTTTGACTGCGCTAATACGCTGTGCGCTGAAGTTTTTGCGACGTAGGCCTTCTAAGTTCATACCGCGCGCTTCTGCTGGCTGGCCTTGGCACATGACAAACGGCGGCAAATCAGCCAGCAGCATAGATGCGATTGACGTCATGCTGTACGCGCCGATATGCACAAACTGCCGCACCATAGTACAACCGCCCAAAATAACAAAATCATCTACCGTGACATGGCCTGCCAGCTGCGTATTGTTGGCAAAAATAGTGTCGTGGCCCACCACGCAGTCGTGTGCCAAGTGCACATAGGCCATCAGCCAGTTGCGGTCGCCCACACGGGTAACACCGCCGCCGCCGGGTGAACCAATATTAAAAGTGCAAAACTCGCGGATGGTATTGTCGTCGCCAATAATCAGCTCGCATGGCTCACCCGCATATTTTTTATCTTGCGGTACAGCGCCCAGGGATGTGAACTGGAAAATTCGGTTGTCTTTGCCGATCGTAGTGTGGCCTTCAATCACCGCATGCGGCCCCACCGTAGTACCTGCGCCGATTTTTACATGCGAACCGATCACACTATATGGCCCTACGCTTACTGAGCTGTCAAGTTGCGCATGGCTGTCAACTAGGGCGGTGGAGTGGATTAAACTGCTGCTCAATTTGGCTGCCTTATTTAGCTTAATTTATATAGCCTAGCTCAGTGGGTTAAGCCACCGTGCGCATTGTGCACATTAGCTCGGCATCCACCGCCAGTTCTGTGCCCACCAGCGCCTGCGCTTTAAATTTATAAATACCGGCTTTAGAGCGCTCCAATTGCACGTTCAGCAGCAACTGGTCGCCGGGCTCGACCGGCCTTTTGAAGCGCGCTCTGTCAATACCTGCAAAATAGTAAACCGATTTCTCGTCTGGCACTTGGCCCAGCATGTCAAAAGATAGTAAGGCAGCCGTCTGCGCTAGGGCTTCTAGCATGAGCACTCCCGGCATCACAGGGCGATGCGGAAAATGTCCCTCGAAAAATGGCTCGTTTATAGTCACGTTTTTTAGCGCCTTAATCGACTTGCCTTTGTCGATCTCTAATACACGGTCTACCAGCAAAATCGGGTAGCGGTGCGGTAGTTGCTTCAAAATTGCGTGAATGTCCATCATGGTATTTATTTTTCTAAAATTATTTGCTGGTCGATTTTTCTATCGCTAGCTCGATTGCTTTAACGCGTTCACGCAGCTTGTGCAACTGTTTGAGCGAGGCGGCGTTTTTTTCCCAGCTAGTATTGTCGTCGATAGGAAACAAGCCAGTATAGTTGCCCGCCTTGGTAATGGACCGCGTAACAGTCGTAGCAGCAGAAATTTGTACATGGTCGGCAACTGTTAAATGCCCCAGCACAATAGCGCCGCCGCCCAACATGCAGTGCACGCCAATAGTGGCGCTGCCTGCTATCCCCACACAACCGGCCATTGCCGTGTGTTTGCCAACAAGCACGTTATGGCCAATTTGAATTAAATTGTCCAGCTTCACACCATCTTCTATGATGGTGTCGTCCAGCGCGCCTCGGTCAATACAAGTGTTAGCACCAATCTCAACATCGTCACCAATACGTACCGCGCCCAGCTGGGCAATCTTTTCCCATACACCTCCGCGCGATCTATCAGGAGCAAAACCAAACCCATCCGCACCAATCACAACACCACTGTGCAGTATGCAGCGCTGGCCTACTGTGCAATGTTCACCTACTGTCACGCGTGACTTTAGCACCGTGCCCGCGCCAATGCGCGCGCCTTGCTCCACTACGCATAAAGGTCCAATACTGGCCGTAGCATCGACGAATGCATCAGCATGCACCACAGCACTGGAGTGCACGCCAGCAGGTGCGGCAGGCCGCATATTTTGCTGCCACCACTGCGTCAGACGCGCAAAATATAAATAAGGATCTTCGGTCTCTATGCACGCGCCTCGCAGGCGGGCAAGCTGCGAAAATTCTGGTGCAGTAACAACACAGCCCGCTTGGCTAGACTGCAAAAATGCAAGGTACTTGGGATGGCTGAAAAAAGCTATATCAGCAGGCCCGGCTGACTGCAATGGTGCTAGGCGGTTAACGACCAAACTGCCTTGGCCGTGTAGAACGCCACCTAAACTATCAACAATGTGGGACAGCGTAGGCGACACTATGTCCTCCAGCGTGCTCAAATTACTTAACAGCGTTAAGTGCTTTGATCACTTTGTCGGTAATGTCGTGCTTGGGGTTGATGTAGACCGCTTCTTGAAGTACCAAGTCATACTTTTCAGCTTCGGCCACTTGTTTGACGATGCGGTTGGCACGCTCTAAGACGCCTTGCAATTCTTCGTTTTTACGTGAATTCAAATCTTCTTGAAACTCGCGGCGCTTGCGCTGAAGATCGCGGTCTTGCTCAACCAATTGTTTTTGGCGTGTGTTGCGCTGGCTTTCGGCCAGCGTGGGCGACTCGCGTTCAAACTTTTCTGTAGCGGTCTTCAACGTATTGCCGTTGTCTACGATTTCTTTCTCGCGCTTGGCAAATTCAGCTTCTAGTTTGGTCTGCGAGGCTTTGGCAATATTAGCTTCGCGAAAAACACGGTCAGTGTTGACAAAACCAACGCGAAACTCCTGTGCGCTAGCCGTTGTACACAGCATGGTTGCCACAAAACCAGCGGCAATAGCAAAATTACGGGTTAAAGTCTTCATTAGAAAGAGGTTCCAATCTGAAATTGTATTTTCTGTATTCTATCGCCTGGAAACTTGCGCACCGGTCTGGCGTAAGCCAACCGCAGTGGGCCTACTGGCGAAATCCAGCTGATACCCAAGCCTGTAGACACACGCGTACTGCCAAAGTCGTACTTATCCAACTCGCCAAACACATTACCCGCGTCTACAAAGCCAAATATACGCAGGCTTTTGTCATTGCCAACGCCCGGAAATGGAGCCAGTAACTCTATGTTACCTACGATCTTTTTAGCCCCACCAATGTAGGATCCCGTGACATCGCGCGGGCCTAAACTACCTTGGTCAAATCCGCGCACCGAACCCAAGCCACCCGCAGTGAAGTTTTTAAAGACCGGGAAAGCTCGATTAGACAAACCCTTACCCCAGCCTAGCTCGCCGTTCAGCGCGATGGTGAACTTTTTATTTATCGGATAAAAATACTGGCCTTGGTACGAGCTGCGCAAATAACGCGCGTCGCCAGCAACACCCCATTCGCCGTTAACCCGCTGATAAATGCCCGTATTAGGCGAGATGGCGCTGTCGCGCGAGTCGCGCGACCAGCCAAGGGTCAACGGGAAGTTGGTGCTGGAATAACCAAACTCGTTGGCATAGGCTAAATACGCCGCAGGAATGTTAGTGCCTTGTTTAATTTTGGTATTTTCAACACCGCCACCAAAAAACACGGTGTCTAGCTCGGTGAATGGAATGCCAAAACGCAGGCTTGCGCCTGTGGTGACCAGTTGATAATCGCCGCCGTTTTGGTTCAGTGGCTTGGTGCTGCGGTAGTACACATCCACAGCACGGGACACACCGTCGTTGGTGAAATAGGGGTCGATACTGCTGATGGACAGCTGGCGGCTCGATTTAGAGGTATTGACGTCAATACCCAAATAGGTCCCCGTACCGAACACGTTTTCTTGGGCAATTTTGAATTGCAGTGACAGTCTTTCCGCACTGGAGAAACCTGCGCCCAACTGCAAATTACCGGTGGGCTTTTCAACCACCGTCACGATCAAATC
>JAYSWJ010000325.1:0-6561 GCA_043718065.1 Polaromonas sp. | reverse complement strand
GCCCATCTTTGTCTTCATGGCTCATTTGACTTAGATTGAGTAGGCCTTTCATGCTGTGTATTTTGACATACTCGTGCGAGGGACCTGAGTAGTTACATAAAATTGCACCATGCAGACACTCTTTGGCATTCCTAATTGCGACACAGTGAAAAAGTCGCGCGCTTGGTTTGACGCGAACGGCTTGGTTTACCAGTTTCACGATTTTAAAAAGCAAGGTGTGCCGGCTGACCGGCTAAACGGCTGGATAGCGGCACTGGGCTGGGAGGCGCTGGTGAACAAAAAGGGCACCACTTGGCGCAAACTGTCTGCGGCTGAACAAGCCGCCGTGACAGACGCGGCCAGTGCCAAGTCGCTGATGCTGCGCGAGGCTAGTGTGATAAAGCGGCCCGTGGTGGTGCACACCGATGCGTGTGGCGCAGTGCAGGTGACGGTAGGTTTCAGTCCGCAGGTCTGGGCGGGCTGGTTGTCATCGTAAAATCATGGGTTAGCGTGCTTTGGTGCGCAGTTTTTAGTCGTTTTCACTTTCATACCACTCCATCCCTAACCTCATCACCTCGCATTGATACGCCCTGCCGCTATGACCACTGCTACCTTTACCAACGTTACCCTGACTACCACCGCCAATGTGTACTTTGACGGCAAATGCATCAGCCACAGCTTTACCTTAGCCGACGGCACTAAAAAATCGGTAGGCGTGGTGCTGCCCAGCACGCTAAGCTTTGGCACGGCTGCCGCTGAAATTATGGAATGCGTGGGCGGCAGCTGCGAATACAAGCTCTCTGGCAGCGATGCATGGCTTACCAGCCAAGCGGGTGAGCAGTTTCATGTGCCTGCTAACTCAAAGTTTGACATTAAAGTAGCGCAGGCTTACCACTATATTTGCCACTACGCATAACACTTGGCACGCTTGCGCTAAGCCATACCCGCTCACTTTGACACACACCCGTCCGCACTGAGTCATCACCTTTCGCACTAAGCCTGCCCTAGTGCCTTCGACCATTTAATAAAAAGCTATCGTCATGGCCACCATTCTGCAAAACCTCCCCGTCGGTCAAAAAGTGGGCATCGCCTTCTCGGGTGGCCTAGACACCAGCGCCGCCCTGCGCTGGATGAAAAACAAGGGCGCTGTGCCCTACGCCTACACCGCCAACTTGGGCCAGCCCGACGAGCCCGACTACGACGAGATTCCGCGTAAGGCCATGGAGTACGGCGCAGAGAAAGCGCGCTTGATCGACTGCCGCGCGCAGCTAGCGGCTGAGGGCATTGCTGCGCTGCAAGCTGGGGCCTTTCACATCAGCACCGCAGGCATTACCTACTTCAACACCACGCCGCTGGGCCGCGCTGTCACCGGCACCATGCTAGTGTCGGCCATGAAAGAGGACAACGTCAACATTTGGGGCGACGGCAGCACGTTTAAGGGCAATGATATTGAGCGGTTTTACCGCTACGGTTTGCTCACCAACCCTGATTTAAAAATCTACAAACCTTGGCTAGACCAGTTGTTTATCGACGAGCTGGGTGGCCGCGCCGAGATGAGCGCGTTTATGACTGCCGAAGGTTTTGGCTACAAAATGAGCGCCGAGAAAGCCTATTCAACCGACAGCAACATGCTGGGCGCAACGCACGAGGCAAAAGACCTGGAGTTTTTAAACAGCGGCATGAAGATCGTCAACCCCATCATGGGTGTGCCGTTTTGGCGTGACGACTGCGTAGTGAAGGCCGAGACCGTGAGCGTGCGCTTTGAAGGTGGCATGCCCGTGGCGCTGAATGGTAAAACTTTTACCAGCACGGTAGAGCTGATTTTAGAAGCCAACCGCATTGGTGGCCGCCACGGCTTGGGCATGAGTGACCAGATCGAAAACCGGATTATCGAAGCTAAAAGCCGTGGCATCTACGAAGCACCCGGCTTGGCGCTGCTGTTCATCGCGTATGAGCGCCTGGTCACTGGCATTCATAACGAAGACACCATCGAGCAATACCGCATGAACGGCTTGAAGCTAGGCCGCCTGCTCTACCAAGGCCGCTGGTTTGACCCGCAGGCCATCATGCTGCGCGAGACGGCCCAGCGCTGGGTGGCACGCGCCATTACCGGTGAAGTGACGGTGGAATTGCGCCGTGGTAACGACTATTCACTGCTCAATACCGAAAGCCATCACCTTACTTACAAGCCCGAGCGCTTGTCGATGGAAAAAGTAGAAGACGCACCGTTCAGCCCCGCAGACCGCATAGGCCAGCTGACCATGCGCAACTTGGACATTGTGGACACGCGCGACAAGCTGGACATTTACACCAAAGCCGGATTGCTGGCAGTGGGCAGCGGCAACGCTATGCCTAAACTAGAACATCAGTAATTTTTTATTAAAACCGAGTAATATTATTGCAATTCAACACCTTACTCAACGGGATTTTAATGGAACAAAACGTAACATCTTACGATGTAGATACATCCAGCACTCTTGCTGTGAAGTCTTGGACTGCTTACATAAAGATCGCTTTATTAGGCTTCTTTTTATTATTTGTTCTCACACCGTACGCTTGGTTTGCTAAGACGGAAGTAGGCGTTGTAGTTATGCTGATTTCTGTCGCATTCTTGACCTACAAGGTGCTCTTAATTAAAAGCTACCACTTGTATTGGGATGGTGCAGGAGTTTGGTGCTATTCGGGAGTTCTGCCCTGGCGCAAAGGCACTATAGGTGTGAAATGGCGTGATTTAGACGAAGCGGTGATGTTTCAATCAATGGGAAGCTGGTTGTTTAAGTCTTACTCTATTCGCATTGGTCATCGCTTCACGAAGTCAAACGAAATAATATTAACTCACATGGCACACGGTCATGAAGCAGTAATGGCAGTCAATAAGCAGCATCAAGAACTTGTTAGAGCTGGCATTATAAAATAATATAAGCAACGTAGAATCGACTATCGAGTCCAAGCAATTGCGCCCGGTTTTTTATTGCCTACTATTTGCGCAGTAAATTACCGGCACATTCCAAGCGCTCAAACTTTTCTGAAACGGAATTTTTGAAGAAAGCAAAGTGCCATGGAGATTTTTGACTACGACAATGTTTTGCTGCTGCCGCGCAAGTGCCGGGTAGAGTCGCGCAGCGAGTGTGATGCCGGTGTAGAGCTGGGCGGCCGCAAATTTCGTATCCCTGTCGTGCCTGCCAACATGAAGACTGTAGTGAGCGAGGCCACCTGCGTGTGGCTGGCGCAAAACGGCTACTTTTATGTGATGCACCGGTTTGACTTAGACAATGTGAAGTTTGTCAGCGACATGGCCAGCAATGGCCTATATGCCAGCATCTCACTGGGCGTTAAAAAGCCTGACTACGACACCGTGAACCAACTGGTGGCACTAGGCCTGTGCCCCGACTACATCACCATCGACATTGCCCACGGCCACGCCGACAGTGTGCAAAAAATGCTTGCTTGCATCAAGCAAAAATTGCCCAAAGCGTTTGTGATTGCAGGCAATATTGCTACACCCGAAGCTATTATTGATTTAGAAAACTGGGGCGCTGACGCGACCAAAGTAGGCATTGGCCCCGGCAAAGTGTGCATTACCAAAAGCAAAACCGGCTTTGGCACCGGCGGCTGGCAGCTCAGTGCTTTGAAGTGGTGCGCACGTGTGGCTACCAAGCCCATCATTGCCGATGGTGGCATTCGTGAGCATGGCGACATTGCCAAATCAGTACGTTTTGGTGCCACGATGGTGATGATCGGCTCCATGCTGGCAGGGCACGAGGAATCGCCCGGTAAAACAGTAGAAGTCGATGGCCAGCTATTCAAAGAATACTATGGCTCCGCATCAGACTTTAACAAGGGCGAGTACAAACACGTTGAAGGTAAACGTATCTTAGAACCTATTAAGGGCACGCTAGCCAATACCTTGATAGAGATGGAGCAAGACATTCAAAGCTCTATCAGCTACGGCGGTGGTACCAAGCTGATGGATGTGCGCAAGGTGAACTACGTGATCCTCGGCGGCGACAATGCGGGGGAGCATTTGTTGATGTAATGCTGCAGCGTCGATGCGTAACACCTGACGTATGGCCGCTATTTCACCAGCATTTGCGGTAGACCAGTTTCGCCAAAACTTTGTTGATTGGTATTTACTGATCTGTCTTTAATAGCTGCTTGCGCATTATTTTCAGCACTTCCAGCCGAGCTAATGTTCAAGTTTTTCGCGGCTACAGGGCAGCTTCCGGTACTGATGTAGCCCAGCGCAGCGGCGGTACGCCCCTCGGCAGCATCGCCAAACTGGCGGGTTAAATCATCGGCCACCGCGCAGGTAGGCACAAAGCCTGCGCTGTAGTCGGCAAAGCCTGCGGCGTTGGACAGTTCGACATTAACGGCGTTGTACACCACACCACAAACGTCAGCCGTAGTACGGAATCCATAAGGTTTACCGTAGCTGGTGCTGCCGATAGTGATAACGTTTTTAAACGGACGCAACGCATTAATAACCAGCTCGCTGGCAGAGGCGGTTTCCCTCGAGGTAATAACTATCACCTTGTTGATGTTAGCCAAGGGCACTGCAGGTGCGCTGCGCGCATTAAAGGTCTCTACAAAATTCTTTGCGGATTGCTTGGCATTAAAACGGTAGCTAGCAAACACTTTACCCTCTACCGCTGTACCGCCTGCCATGGTGGCCATATTGCGCGCTTGATCGGTATAGCCACCCAAGTTATAGCGAAAATCCAGTATCAAGTCAGTCACGCCTGCAGTGCGGAATTTATCAAACGCTGCACCCATCGCGGCTGACCCAGTGGTAATAAATTCTTGGTACATCAGATAGCCTACTTTGGCACCATTGGCAGCGGTTAACACCTCGGCTTTAATCACCGGGCTGAGCGGGAAGGTAGCCGACTGCACGCTTAGAGTGCGCTGCACACCAGCGGCATCTTTGAGGACGAAGGTGCGCACTATACCTGTAGTACTAACAGGAGCCAATTGCCCTGCTGTCACTTGCGCAGGTGTGAGGCCATCAATGCTCACAATCGTGTCGCCGCGCACCGCGCCTGCAGCAGCCAGTGGGCCCAGAGGCTCGATCAAGCGAGCTTTTAATACATCGGCACTTTCATAGGCCCATGAAATACCATAACCCGTGAACGTGCCCTCCACTAAGAATTGCCTAGCTACTGTGGTATTTTGTGCATAACTGTACCGATCTTTAGGCTTATATAAAAGCGAATCTAAATAGGAAGACGGACCAGTCGCTGCATCGTTAGGTGTACCTTGTTTGTCGTACCAAAAGTACTGATCATTCATGTAGTCGCGCAGCCAAGCTTTTTGGGTGTCGGCACTACAGCTAACAGCTGCACCCGGGTAGCCGCTGCTACTGGCACTGGTATTGTCGCCACCCCCACCGCCACAAGAAGCTAGCAGGCCCGTAGCAAATAGCGCAAGCGCTATGCGATTGTGTAGTGGTGTCAAAGTGCTCTTCATACAGTCAAACTCCTAATAATTGGCAAGCTAGTTGGTGGGTGCGATGCTGGGGGTTGCACAAAGTATCCAACATGCTGAAATGATTTTGTCCTACCATCGCCTCACGCACGGGCACATGCTGGGTGCCCCAGGTGGTTTCAATCAACGCATTTTGGCGCAAAAATTCATCGCTTTCGTCTGCGCCGCATAAGGCATAAAGAGATGCTCGGGGCTGCGCAAAATATGTTGGGCTGCAGCGCTGCACTTGTGCAGGTGTCAGCTTCAAATCGTTTTGCAAATACGGGCAGTGCATGATGGGTTCTAGGTCGTGCAGGCCAGAAATGCTCATTGCATTGCGCACTACGTTGCGTGGCAAGCTGGCGTCCCACCGCTCCCATTCACACCCTGCCAGCATGGCTGCCAAGTGGCCACCAGCAGAGTGCCCAGCTATGGTGATGCGCGCTGGGTCGCCGCCATACTGGTCGATATGCTGATAAACCCAAGCCACCGCGCGCACCATTTGCAGCGTAATGTCTGGCACCGTGGTGCTGCCTTGTGCGCTGCACAGCGCATAGTTGGGCACTACCACACACACTCCCTTGTGCGTAAACGCGGGGGCTACAAAGCTGTGGTCGGATTTGTCTAGGCTGCGCCAGTAGCCGCCGTGGATAAATACCAGCACGGGCTGGCTTTTGCCGCCTGAGGGTGCGGATGTTGGTACTGGTGTGGCCGGAAAAATATCGCACTTTTCTGCGGCTGCAACGCCGTAGGCTACATCCAGCACAGCCGCCTGGCTGGCACGCACCTGCTGCGATTGGCTTTGCCACGGCTGCACATGGCGGGTCAAAAAGTCGGGCACGCGCAGGCGGTTGTTGTACTGGTCGTCTAGGTAAGCTGCGTTGTATTTGGTGGTATGGGCTTTTGACATGCAATACATCCTACCCGAATCTGTCATTTGCTTAAACCCGATTTGCACTTAGCTGCTGCAAGGCTTAGTCAGTAAAAGGCAAGCTGTGCTGTGGCAAGATACTATGACATGCAATAAAAAGCATACTTGCAGAGGCTATTTATATGCTGTTTTAGGCCTCTAACCCAAGTAAATCCCGCTCAAGCAGCTATTATTAACATAGCATAGAC
>JAYSWJ010000324.1:0-17288 GCA_043718065.1 Polaromonas sp. | reverse complement strand
AGCCCATCTTTGTCTTCATGGCTCATTTGACTTAGATTGAGTAGGCCTTTCATGCTGTGTATTTTGACATACTCGTGCGAGGGACCTGAGTAGTTACTATTTTGAAGCCAAATAAGCCATTAACCCAAGTAAATCCTGCTCAAGAGGCTATGCTTTTTATAGCAAATAATAGCTATACGCCTGTTAGCGAAGCGCCTGCCAGTTGGCTGGCTACTTACTATCCGTTGCTTTTGATTGTGGCTTTCATATTAGGTGGCAGCCTGCTGCTGCAAGCGGGCCTGCACGCCGGTGCGATGGGTGAGCCCATGGGTTTATTCATGCACATGGGCATGGGTTTGATGACTGTCACCAGTGGCGAGACCATGCGCTACTTTATGGCGGGTTTTTTCTTGGTATTTGCTTTTTTCAAGCTGTTAGACGTTCGCGCTTTTGCCAACGCCTATGCGGGCTACGACCTGCTGGCAGCGCGCTGGCACGGCTGGGGCATGGTGTACCCGTTTGTCGAATTAGCACTGGGGATGGCGTATTTGGCTAACTACAACCCCGTACTTACCAATTGGGTTACGGTCGTAGTGATGGGCTTTTCTGCTATTGGCGTGGTGCGCGCAGTGGTGCGCAAAACGCAGATCCAGTGCGCCTGCCTAGGCACCGTGTTCAAGCTACCCATGAGCACGGTAACCATCGTGGAAGATGTGGGTATGGTGCTGATGGCAGCTGCCATGCTGGTGCGTATGTAGCTAGCTCCGCTTGAATGACAGATGACATCAATTGCGCACTTGCGTCGGTTGTCAACGCAGTATTTCTTGTTTTGAACCCCACCGGGGTGGGCAAAAAATAGATGACCGTATCAGCTGATGTGGGTGCTAACCTGTCGGTGGTGGCCAATGGTTTACGATCAACTTAATTTCAAAGGTAATGGGTGTCCAGCACTGAATTAGTAGCAGTGCATACATTACGCAAACTGGCCACAAAAGGACTTGCATGAAAATATTCAAGATACAGCTCGTAGCGTTGGTACTGTTGGGCGCAATGACTTGCGCAATGGCAGAAATCAAAGTGGAAAAAGCATGGGTGCGTGCCACCGTGCCCAAGCAGCAATCTGCGGGTGCGTTTATGAAAATCACCTCAACGCAAGCAGTCAAACTGCTGTCGGTGACTACCGTTGTCGCTAAAACCAATGAAATCCATGAGATGAAAATGGAAGGCGATATTATGAAAATGCGCTCCCACCCTGATGGACTTGACATCCCCGCCAATACTACCCTAGAGCTAAAATCTAGCGGCTACCATGTGATGATGATGGAGCTAGAGGCAACCATCAAAACGGGCGACACAATTCCTATAAAGCTTGAGTTTGTTAACGCCAATGGTAAAAAAGAAATTGTGACGGTCAATGCCAAGACTTCATTTAAGAACCCTTATGCGCCATGACTTTAGACGACAGCGCAACAGCGCAAAACTAAAGCATTGATCTGCAGACTGCCCGATAAATTGCCTCTACCAGTATGTTATTTGGCGTTTTGAACTTTCGCAATTAGTGGAGTATCATAATCATTATGCATCGCTGGTTTGTCATTTTTATGTTGTTCATATTGCCCGTCAGAGGGTTCGTGGGCGATGCTATGGCTTACAGCATGTTACCCGCACAGATGCCATCACCCGTTGCAACCCAAGCCGTTACAAACACCCTAGCGCAAGATGACATGGTCATGCATATGGGCAACGCCGTCTCCGTAAAAATGCCTTGCCACGATGTCAGTGGTTCGGGGCAGCAAGACGACAAAGTATCCAACACGCCGCAATGCACGTCGTGCCAAGTTTGCCACTTGACAGCTACCACGGCATTTCAGGCTGTTCCCAGCCTGCTACAACCTGCTGGTGCAATTCCCGCGCAGCAGGCACCCCTCTGGCACAGCGCAGAACTGCGCTTGTCCATCAAACCACCCGTTTTGTAACACTTTACGCCCATAGTGCGTCTGCGATTTGCCAGCTAGCGGCAGAGTAGCAATTCTCTATAGGCGTTCAGGGCTACCAGCTATTAGCTGGTGTGCGTTAACTTCTCGGGTTTTAGATTTGACTTCTTATGAAAAAATATTTATCTTCACGCCAGTTGCTTTGGTTTACGCCGATGCTACTGACCATCTGCACAAGTGTCTTTGCACAAGCTATGGACGCCCAAAAAACAGGTGCAGACACAGTGACCGACGCGCAAGCTGTGGTGCCTGCCGCCCCCTACCGCTCAGTCTTTAAAGAGACCTCACTGGGCGTAGAAAAAGACAGTGACAACTGGCGCAAAGCCAATGACGAAGTAGGCAAATTTCTGCGCGGTCATGTGGATATTTTGAAGTGGGAAGAGCAAGAAAGCGCTAAGCCCACAAAAGATGACACGCAAAAACCTGCACCCACACCACCCGTTGGCACGATAGCACCGCAATCAAAAGCTACAAATATCATAGCTGCTCCAACATATAAACATTAGGCCACAGCATGAATTCATCCTATAAATTTAGCCTTATAGCAGTAGCTATGGCACTGGCAGGCTGTGCCACAGTGTCACCCGATGGCAATACCTCAGACATCAATACACTGACAGCAGGCAAGACTGCAGGCACCACGGCGCAAGTGGCGGCATCCGATACTGCGGCCACCCGCCAAGCAGTAGCCAAGCTACTGGGGCAACCCGTTACTGCCGAATCTGCCGTGCGTATCGCGTTGCTAAACAACCCGGGTTTACATGTGTCCATGGCCACGCTGGGCATCAGCGATGCTGACCGTGTGCAGGCGGGTACGCTGCCCAATCCACATTTCGCAATAGGCCGTTTTACAGCAAGCGACACGGTAGAGATTGAGCGTGCTTTGCGTTTCAACATCATCGGTTTGCTAACGCTGCCATGGCGCGCCAAGTGGCAAAGCCAACAACATGAGTTGGCCAAGCTGCAAGCGGCGCAAGAAGTCATCAAACTGGCCGCAGACACCCGAAAATCGTGGATTAATGCGGTAGCCGCGCAGCAAACCGCGCAGTACATGGCAGATGTCAAACTGGCTGCCGAGGCCGGCGGCGAGCTGGCGCGCCGTATGGCCCGCGTAGGCAACTGGAGCCGGCTGGAGCAAGCGCGCGAGCAGGTCTTTTTAGCCGATGCGGTAACGCAACTTGCCAAAGCACAACAAGCCGCTTACTCCGAGCGCGAAAAACTCATCCGCTTGATGGGCCTGTGGGGCCAGCAAACCGAATTCAAACTCAGCGAACGCTTGCCTGATATACCTAAAACAGTGCAAGAGATTAACAACGTAGAAGAACGTACGCTGCGCGACCGGTTGGATGTGCGTTCTAGCATGGCCGAATCTGGGTACGTAGCTAATTCGCTGGGCTTGGTCAAAGCCAGTGGATTTATCAACGCACTAGAAGCTACATACCGCAGTAACACCACATTTGATAACGCTGCGGGCGATAAATCGGCCAGTAAAGGCTGGGAGCTTGAGTTGCCTATCCCCATATTCGACTGGGGCGGCGCTAACAACGCGCGCGCCCAAGGCACCTACATGCAGTCGGTCGCGCGTGTACGCCAAACCGCCGTCAATGCACGCAGCGAAGCACGCGAGGCCTACCAAGGCTATCGCACCGCTTATGACGTGGCCGTACATTACCGCGACGAGGTTGTGCCACTGCGCAAATTTATCAGTGACGAGGTTTTTCTGCGCTACAACGGCATGCTGCTAAGTGTGTTCGACTTGCTGGGCGACATGCGCGCCAACATTACCGCAGTCAACAGCGCGATTGAAGCGCAGCGCGACTTTTGGTTAGCAGATGCAGACTTGCAAACCACGCTTACAGGAACTTCAGCAGGCGGCTTATCGGGTATGAAAGCCAGCGCTGGCAGTGGCGGCGAAGCTAAGGCGGGGCACTAAACCATGACCACCCACAACAATCCATCTCAAAAAAATCCATCGGGCACCCAAACCTTTATGAACCGACGCAACTTTTTCAATGGCGCAGCTATGACAGCCGTAGCCGCTGCCAGTGTGAGCAAGGTAGCCATGGCCGCCTTGCCCGAGCCCGTGTTTATGGCCAAGCCTGACACGGCACCGCCGCTGGTACCGCAAACTGGCCGGCCCTACAACCCCGTGGTCACCTTAAACGGTTGGACGCTGCCTTGGCGCATGAACCAGGGCGTGAAGGAATTTCACTTGGTTGCAGAGCCGGTAGTGCGCGAAATGTCACCCGGTTTTAAAGTCAATATGTGGGGCTATAACGGCCAGTCGCCCGGCCCGACTATTGAGGTAGTAGAAGGTGACCGCATACGCCTGTTCGTCACTAACAAACTTCCAGAGCACACCACCATCCATTGGCACGGCCAGCGCCTGCCTAACGGCATGGACGGCGTAGGTGGTCTTAACCAAAAGCAAATTCCTGTGGGCAAAACCTTCGTCTATGAATTTATAGCCCGCCGCCCCGGAACGTTTATGTACCACCCGCATGCAGATGAAATGACGCAAATGGCTATGGGCATGATGGGCATGTGGATTACCCACCCTAAGGGCAAACATCCGCTAATCGACGAAGTACAGCGCGACTTTTGCTTTTTACTGCAAGGCTACGACGTTGACCCCGGCAGTATGACCCCCAAGGTCAACACCATGCTGGACTTCAACATCTGGGCATGGAACAGCCGCGTATTTCCGGGCATTGAATCGCTCAACGTGCGCTTAAATGACAAGGTGCGCATTCGCTTTGGCAACTTGACTATGACCAACCACCCCATCCACCTGCACGGCCATGAATTTCATGTCACGGGCACGGATGGTGGCCCTACGCCCAAGGGTACGCGTTGGTACGAAGTCACCACCGATGTGGCCGTAGGCCAAATGCGGCAAATTGAATTTTTGGCAGACGAGGAAGGCGACTGGGCATTCCATTGCCACAAGAGCCACCACACCATGAACGCCATGGGCCACAACGTGCCCACCATGATTGGCGTAGACCATCGCGGATTGGTCAAGAAAATTCAAAAACTCGTTCCTGACTACATGGTAATGGGCGAGCGCGGCATGGCCGATATGGGCGAGATGGAAATGGAGCTGCCCGAGAATACTGCCCCCATGATGACCGGTACCGGCCCCTATGGCCCAGTCGAAATGGGCGGCATGTTTACTACGGTCAAGGTGCGCAAAGACCAAAAAGCAGGTGACTATAAAGACCCCGGTTGGTACAAGCAGCCCGCTGGTACCCAAGCTTTTGAATGGAACGGCGCACTGCCAGAGCCCGCACGGTTCAAGTCTGAGATAGCGTCTAACAACGGTTTGGTAACTGGCCTGCGCAACCCAGACACAGGCAATGCTTTTACCAGCCCAGTGGAGCTAAAGGCCCGTAAGCCTATAGCGGGTATGAAGCATTAACACAAAGGCTATCCATGACACTAGCTGTAATTGACAATATTGCGAACCAACCCAGCGCCCAGCGCGCGCTCAACAACTACCGGGTGCTGGCAGCCAACTACGACTCTACCTGCTCGCATATTGAAAAGCTGCGCTTGATTACGCTGCGCTCATTAGCATTGCAGCCCGGTGAGACTGTGTTTGACATCGCCTGCGGCACGGGCCCCACATTGCCCATGCTCGCCAGTGCAGTAGGGCCAACCGGCAAGGTAGTGGGTGTAGAGATTTGCCCTGAGATGGCAGCGCTTGCGCGTGAGCGCATTGCAAATGTAGCAGGCTGTAAAAACGTCTCGGTAGCCCAAGTGGCTACTGAAAACTTTCAACCGACAGTGCGGGCTGATGCTCTGCTGCTGTGCTACACACAAGACGTGTTGCAGTCAGCAACATCGCTAGACAGTTTGATTGCCAGCGTCAAACCAGGCGCTCGCATTGCTATCTTGGGTATGAAAACCTTACCATGGTTGTGGGGCTGGCCTGTAAATTTATTTAACATGTACCGCGCCCGCCGCTACATGACCACCTATGCCAACCTAGATCGTCCGTGGCGGCTGCTGGAGGGACGTGGAGCAGATTTACAGCTGATCCACACGGCTTTGTGGGGCAGCGCTTATGTGGTGACTGGTACCTTGCCGTCCCAATAGTTTCACCAAATAAATAAATGACCACTTATAAATTAATAGTTGCCGTAACGGCAGCTGTGTCTGAAATCTGCAAGCGCAGCAGTATTTGGGTTGCACTGGTAGCTGCTTTATCAGGTGACATTTTCTGGTTGGCGATACCCTCGCTGGCTTTGTTCCCGGCCCTTGCTGTTTTGCTGCGCAGTAGGGTGACGTTATGGTTAGCAATGGCTGGGGCAGTTGCCCTAACTTTGCTAGCCTATGCAGCGAAGGAGTATTCGTTGTCAGTTTTTTGCTTCAAAGTTAGAAAACCAGCAACGGACGCGCATTATTTTTCATAATTTTCATTTACAGGAATCACCTACATGACCACACGTCGCACCGTACTTGCCTCAGCTGCTTTGGGCACGCTGAGCACAACAGCTTTTTTTGCTAACGCAGGACCTGGCCACGACAAACCCCATGGCGCGAAAACAGCGGCGGTTAAAAAAGAACAAAAAGAGTGGGGAATTGGTGGTGATGCAAAGAATGTCAAACGCACAGTTGCGTGCGGAATGACCGATCAAATGCGCTTTACCCCCGACAAGCTGGATGTCAAGCAAAATGAGACCATTAAATTTGTGCTGAAAAATCATGGTGCTATGGGGCACGAGTTCGTATTGGGCACCAAGGCAGCGCTGGATGAACATGCCGCTTTAATGATCAAATTTCCTAAGATGGAACATGACGCACCTTATATGGCGCACGTTGCCGCTGGTAAAACCGAAGAGATTATTTGGCAATTTAACAAAGCCGGTGATTTTGATTTTGCCTGCCTGATCGCTTGCCATTACCAATCTGGAATGGTAGGGAAAATTAAAGTCATAGCCGCTTGAGTTGTCTAAGGAACTATCATGTCCACCGCCATCTATTCGCCACTTATCAACAGACGTCGAACCTTGCTGAAAATTGCGAGCTTGGGTGGCATCTCCTTTGGCCTTGTAGCATGCCAACGCGCTACCGACGTCATTTCACCAGCTACTGCACAAGTGATATCCAGGCCTAATTCAGAACCTGTACAAATGTCACTGGCGCTGAAGGCTGAAGTGTGGAAAACGCCTACCTGCGGTTGCTGCAAGGCATGGATAGAGCATTTAGAGCGCGAAGGCTTTACTGTCCAAGCTAACGATGTACAAAGTACCGGTGCCATCCGAACTAAGCTGGGCATACCTGATGATATGGGTTCTTGCCATACCGCGTTAATAGCTGGCTTTGCAGTAGAAGGCCATGTACCTGCGCGCGAGATTAAACGGCTGATGGCCGAACAACCTTCATTCGGTAAAACAGTAGTTGGATTAAGTGCGCCCGGTATGCCTGTGGGCTCGCCGGGCATGGAAACAGACGGTAAGCGTGATAAATATGACGTCATGCTTGTCCTCAAAAACGGACAGCACCGCGTTTATCAGTCGTATATGTAATTTTTACTTTTAAAGGATTTTCTTATGAGCAAACTATCTTCTATTTTTTCTCTGACATCGTTAGTTTTAGCGGTTGCCATAACACCCGCCGCAGTTTTGGCACAGACTACAACCACTGCACCTGCAGCAACCGCGACTGCAACCATGCCCACCAAAGACATGACCGAAGCTGAAGTACGCAAAGTTGACAAAGAATCTAAAAAGGTCACACTTAAACACGGCCCCATCAAAAACCTTGATATGCCCGGCATGACCATGGTGTTTCAGGTGCGCGATGCGGCTTTGTTAGACAAACTGGTGGTAGGAGAAAAGATCATGTTTACAGCTGAACAACTGCAAGGCGCTTTTGTAATGACAGGTGCCGAAAAGGTGGCCCCCAAATGATTGACTGGCTACCCTGTGGCTATGCATTAGCGCTCATAGCCATTGCCTGTGGGGCAGGCTATTTGGTAGGTAGCCTGCGTGAACAATTTTTGCTGTTGAAAATATTTAAACCAGAAATTTAGTGCGCCCTTGGGTGGCTTGGGCAGTAATAAGCTTGCAACGCAAATTACTACATTTTTAATAGCTGCTTGAGCACATTTTCCGTGTCCAACCGGCTTTTTGTTGTGTAATGCGTTATGCCCCAAGCTATCCGCTACACCCTAGTCTCTATTCGTGACCTGATGGTCTCGTTTGGTCCCTTTATTGTTTTGGGCCTGCTGTTGCTAGGTTTGGCCTATTGGTGGCTAGACCCTAACCCTCCTAAAACAGTAACTCTTGCCACAGGCCCTGCACAAAGTGCCTATGACGAGTTTGGTAAAAAGTATGTCACCCAGCTCAAAGCCAGTGGCATCGAAGTACAAGTGGTACAGACCGAAGGATCGTCGGCTAACCTGAAATTGCTGCGCGAAGGCAAAGTAGATCTTGGCTTTGTGCAGGGCGGTACGAGTGATACCAATACCCAAGATGAAACTAATTTAGAAACCTTAGGTAGCCTGTTTTTAGAGCCTATTTGGTTGTTCTACCGCGAGGACGCAGCGCAGCGCCTGATCAAAGCAGAGCCTGAGCAACAAAAACTAATTTCGCTTACCCAACTGGCAGGCTGGCGTTTGAATGTGGGTACGCCGGGCAGTGGCATACCCAATCTGATGAATCGTTTGCTAGAGAGTAATCGTGTAGAGCCCAACAGCATCAAGCTGTCCACCTTAGAGCAAACTCCGGCCACCATAGCGCTGCTAAGTGGCGATACTGACGCGATAGTATTCGCCTCTGCACCCGAATCGCTCATGGTGCAAATGTTGCTGCAAACACCGGGTATCAAGCTGATGGATTTTGTGCAAGCGGAGGCATATTCTCGTCGGTTTACTTTTCTAACGCCTGTTGTGTTGCCACGTGGCGTGGTTGATTTATCGATCGACAATCCGCCACAAGACGTGCGCCTTGCAGGGCCCACTACATCGCTGATCACACGTAAAGAAACCCATCCTGCGCTGCTGCAGCTATTTACTAACGCCGCGCACAATATTCACAGCGCAGCAGGCTGGTTTAACAAGGTAGGAGATTTTCCCAACGCTAAACGCGACGAACTGCCGCTGGCCAAAGAAGCCGAGCGTTACCTGAAAAACGGCCCTCCGCTGCTGCAACGCTACCTATCGTTTTGGATGGCTAACTTGATTGACCGCATGTGGGTGGCATTGGGCATCATCATCGCTATATTGCTGCCGCTATCGCGCGTATTACCCCCGCTGTACCAGTTTCGGGTGCGTTCACGTATTTTCAAATGGTATGCCCAATTGCGCGATATTGAAAACCGAGAAAATAGCAGCCCGGATGCCAACAAAGGGTTGCTAAGCGAGCTTAACGAGTTGGATGCAAAAGTAGAAAAAATCAAGATTCCGCTGTCGTATGCCGACGAGCTGTACGCACTGCGCAATAACATTCATCTGGTGCGCAAGAAGCTGCTGCGCACTTAAAGCAGGTTACTTAACAGCACGTTTGATTGGTCATTTAAAAGTGGTGGGCCGTCACAGACTTGAACTGTGGACCAAAGGATTATGAGTCCTCTGCTCTAACCAACTGAGCTAACGGCCCACTGTACGTATTATCGCCCATGAAAAAAGCGTCTGCAGGTGCTGGCGCTTGGAATTAGCAAGATTTTTGCGCCGCTCAGCCACCATTTACGCTGCAGCATTAGCGACAGTGCGCAAATATTGCTTATTTACTGGGTCGAATCAGCGCAAACTGGGCCATGTCACCACGGCGAAACAGCACATTGATGGGCTTGGACTTATCGGCCTTGCCCAATGCAACTTCAAACTCGGCTACGGTATTGATCTCGGTATTGGCCACCGCTACAACCACATCGCCCTCACGCATGCCTGCGCGGGCCGCGCCCTCAGCAGCAGCTGTGACACGCACGCCACCTTTGATTTTGAGCTCTTTCTTTTGCGCATCGGTGAGTTCTGCTACTGCCAAGCCCAAACTCTGGCCAGGGCCTGACGGTTTGACAGGCTCAGACGCTTTGCCGACTGGCTTTGTAGCTTTAGGTTTTTCTGGCTCGATCTCAGCCACTGTGACGGCTAAATCTTTAGACTGACCGCGGCGGAACACGGTAACCGTGCTCTTGGTGCCCGGTTTAATACTGCCCACCATGCGCGGTAAATCCGATGATTTTTCGATGGTTTTACCGTCAAATTTAGTAATAATGTCGCCTGCTTCGACACCCGCTTTATCAGCTGGTGCGCCTGACTCAACGCTGCTGACCAAAGCACCCTGGGGTTTGCCAAGGCCAATCGATTCTGCGATTTCTTTGGTGACATTACCAATCTGCACCCCAATGCGCCCACGTGTTACGCGACCGGTGGTGCGCAGTTGCTCGCTCACCCGAGTAGCTTCGTCGATAGGAATGGCAAACGAGATGCCCTGGTAGCCGCCTGAGCGCGAATAAATCTGGCTATTGATACCGATCACTTCACCGCGCATATTGAGCAGTGGGCCACCCGAGTTGCCAGGGTTAATTGCCACATCGGTTTGGATGAATGGCAGGTAGTCGCCAGTGTCACGCTGCTTGGCGCTGACAATGCCTGCAGTGACGGTGCTCTCAAGGCCAAAGGGTGAGCCAATTGCCATCACCCACTCGCCTGCGCGGATCTTGCTGGCATCGCCAATTTTGACAGCGGGCAGGCCTGTGGCCTCAATTTTCACGACTGCTACATCGGTGCGCTTATCGGCACCGATGATTTTGGCTTTGAACTCGCGTTTGTCTGTCAAAGTGACGATGACTTCATCCGCACCGTCCACCACGTGGGCATTGGTCATGATCAACCCATCGGCAGTTAATATAAAACCAGAGCCTACGCCGCGCGGCGTTTCCTCGCCTTCTTCAGGGCTAGGGCGGTTAGGCCGTGGAGCTTGGCGGGGAATATTAGGCGCACGGTCGCCAAAAAATCGGCGAAAAAACTCTTGCATTTCTTCATCCATACCGCTGCCACCCGCGCTTGTACTGGCTTTGGTTTTTTCTAAAGTGCGGATGTTAACTACGCTGGGGCTGGCCGCTTCAGCCAGATCAGCGAAGTCTGGCAGTCCGCGCACGGCGGCAGTGCTTTGCGCCCAAGCTTGTTGGGGCACCAAGCTTCCCGCAGCTAACATGCTGAATGCTGCAGCCAAGGCAAGGGGTAATACGCGTTTTGAAAAAATCATACTTGTCATAATTTTCCTGTGGAGATGCGAAGAAGAAATACGGTGAGCCTACGAAAAAATTGCAAAAAGCTATTAGCTTACATCAGCGTTTGCGCTCAAGTCCCTGCGCAAATGCTTTTAAAGTTTGCGGTGGTACCTCGCCCACTGCAGTGAGCCAAAATTCGTTCATGCGTTTAAAAAGTGAATGCGTGGCACCTTGCGCCATTACACCCTCTTGCGTGTGCCGGGTTTTGTCAAAGTCTTCGACAAATAAAGAAACAGTAGCCAATCCGTCGGAAAATATCCACTGCATGGTTTGGTCGCCCCCTGTACCTGTACTTGCACTCGCAGTGCTAGGCGAGGCGCTGCGTTTAAAGCAGCTTAGGGCCTTAAATCCGGGCACCGATGTTTTCAGGTTCCAACCCTCGGCATTGGCCGTAGTTTTGGTTAGCACCGGCTGCTCGACTTTGTAGCCTTCGGTGGCTGCCATCATTTGAGCCAATTTTTCCATCTTTACTGGAGCGTCTAGCTGCAGCTCAGAGAACGCAGATTGCTCTAGTACGCCACCATTGCTATCCAGTGTTTGCAGCTTAAGCACCATACTGGACTTTTTCTCGGTCCAAATGCGGTAACCAAAACGCAGCGCGTCTTTGGGCTGCAGTTGGATCACATCAGCCTCTAGCCCGGCCACACGCTCTGGCACCAGTACTTTGACCGCGTAAAACTCCGGGATATTGCCTGAGCCGGGTTTAAGCAGCTCTGGAAAACCACCCAAAGATTCGCGTTTTTCAATGCGTACGACTTTGGCGTCGGGCATGAAGGTGACTAATTTATCGTTATGCCGAAAGGTCGAGCGCGGCGCACCTGTGAGGTTGTCAATACGCTCCATTTGTTGGGCACCATCGCAGGCATGCCAGATGCGTGCGCTGCTCATAAACTGCGGGGATGACTGGACCAAGGTGCCTACATAAGAGCGCTTTTTGAGGGGGGCCTCGTGCATACGCAGCAACCAGTCGTTGATGCTCAAAGCGCTTTCGGTAGAGGCAGCGGTAGTGGCGGTAAGCGGTTGTGCAATAGCCACATTAGTCACAAAAAATGCTATTAATAAAATAGCTGCTTGAGCAGTATTTACGTGGTTAAATGACCTAAATGTCTTGAGAAACAGCGGCATAGTAAGCACCTTTATCGGCCTGTGCTTTGAAATGTTGCATTGCGCAAAAAGCCTGCGGGCTGCTGCAAAGCCGACGCGCCGCCAAATTGCTTGTGGGCTGCCAATAAATCGTCCAAGCGCGGGTCGCGAATCATAATGACGTCGCCACTGGCCACAGCCGTAGGGGGTGCAACGCTGACTTGCGCAAGCTGTGCACCACCCGTACCCGCAGGGGAGCCCACTGTGGCCCATAGGATTGAACTTACTGCAGCTACCGCCGCAATGCCAGCAACCATCTTCCATCTAAACACACTGTCGTTGGCAGCAGGCATGTTGTAGGTGGTGGGCTGCAAGGTCACTGCAGGCGAAGGTGCAGCCACAGACGCAGCGCTGTTAGCGCGCAGCACATCCCCGATGATGTGGTAGCTGGCCCAAGTGTCCATCAACTGATTGTCTTGGCCGTAAGACAGCAGCAAGTCTTGGGTTTGCTGCGCATCTAGTTCGTTATCAGCCAAGGCTGATAGCTGCTGGGCATACCCCTGTGGGTCATTGGCGTAGGTCATGTTAGCTTTCAATACCTTGCACTTTGCGTGTGCTGGGAGAGGGGTCAATCTGTTGCATGGTGTGCTTGTAACTGTTCAATGCGTGCTTAACTGGATTACATTGCCAAAGTTTTTTACCAGCGCTTAGTGGTTTGCTTTTGCAGCATGGGCTTAATACGGGCCGATATGGCCTCACGCGCTCTAAAAATGCGTGACCGTACTGTGCCAATGGGGCAATTCATCATGTCACTAATCTCTTCGTAACTTAAGCCTTCTAGTTCTCTGAGCGTGATCGCTTGTCTTAGTTCCTCGGGCAGCGCGTCCATGGCCGCATTGACTGCTTGGGCGATTTCCTTGGCGGCGTAGGCGGTCTCGGGCGTATCGCTATCGTTGGACCTGTTGGTTAGAGGATGGTCAGCATAAGAAGTTTCATCGTCTTCGCTGTCGGCGCTGCGCAGGGCAGATTCTGTGATGATGGGGTCGCGTTTGACATCCATCAGGTGCTTTTTGGCGCTGTTCACCGCAATGCGGTACAGCCAAGTGTAGAACTGCGCATCGCCTCGAAAATTGTGCAGCGCGCGCCAAGCACGGATAAAGGTCTCTTGTGCTATATCTTGCACCATGTCTGCATCGCGCACCATGCGGCCTATCAGCCGCTCGATGCGCCGCTGGTATTTAATGACCAGCAAGTTGTAGGCGCGCTGGTCGCCCGCTTGCGCAAGCGTGACCAAAGCGTGGTCGGCGTCTACTATGACGTGAGTAACTGCGGCCTTTGCAAGATCGGCAGAATCAGCTTCGCTAGCAGTCATGCAAACACCGCCCGGCGCAACGCCAGCCAGTCGGCTACCTGCAGCGCTGCAGTGCTGGCAGGATGAGCGCCGCGTACGTTGCGCAACTCTAGATGCAGCCATAGTGCTGTAGTTTGTGGCATTTTGATGGAATAGTTATGAAGCCCTGCATCTTGCGGAATAAATTTAACCAAGAGGTATACAATTAGATCAATGACAACACGCAAAGTTCCCACAACCTCGACCCCTTCTCGCGCTAGCACCCACTCACCGGCAGCGTAGTGCAAAGCGCCTGTGGTTGAGCGCCAAGCATCCCACCAAGCCCATACAATTGCAACGCCTGTAACACCCCACGCCAGAGCGATCATCCAGTGCCATGGGTTGTTTGCGCTGTGCAGCGTTATAAAGCCTGCTATTACCAGCGCTGTAGTTGCGCTGACTGTGGCGCGGTACCACCGCGATGCACCCAAACGGATAGTGGCGGCAGGTGGCGAGTCCATCAGTTGCGCACTTTTTTAGCTAATAGGGTGCACGCACTGCGCTGATAATTTGCGTTTACAGCCGTTTAAACACCAGGCTGCCATTGGTGCCACCAAAACCAAAATTGTTCTTAACGGCTACCTCTATCTTCACGTCGCGTGCAGTGTTGGCGCAGTAATCTAAATCACACTCAGGGTCTTGGTTGAAGATATTAATCGTCGGGGGACTTTTTTGGTGGTGTAGCGCTAGCACTGTAAACACGCTTTCAATACCGCCCGCGCCGCCCAATAAGTGGCCAGTCATGCTCTTGGTGGAATTGACCAGCAGCTTTTTGGCATGGTCGCCAAAGGCAGCCTTAATGGCGTGTGTTTCGTTAATGTCACCCAGCGGGGTAGAGGTGCCGTGGGCATTGAGATACTGCACGACATCCGCATTCAGTCCCGCGTTGTGCAGGGCGGCCAGCATGGCGCGGCGTGGGCCGTCCATGTTGGGCGCAGTCATGTGGCCAGCATCGGCGCTCATGCCAAAACCGGGCAGCTCGCAATAGATCCTGGCACCGCGTGCCTTGGCGTATTCGTATTCTTCTAGTACCAGCACGCCTGCGCCTTCGCCCAGTACAAAACCTTCGCGGTCTTTGTCCCACGGGCGCGAGGCAGTTTGGGGGTCGTCGTTGCGGGTAGATAGGGCGCGCATAGCGGCAAATCCGCCAATACCCAGCGGAGAAATAGCCGCCTCAGACCCACCGCACACCATCACATCGGCATCGCCATATTCAATCATGCGGGCGCTAGTGCCTATGGCGTGCAGGCCCGTAGTGCAGGCGGTCACTACAGCAATGTTGGGGCCTTTAAAACCAAACTTCATCGACACATGGCCAGAGATCATGTTAATAATGCTGGCGGGGATAAAGAACGGCGTGATACGGCGCGGGCCGCGGTTGGCAAGCTCGGCGTGGGTGTCTTCAATCAACGGTAAGCCGCCAATACCCGAGCCTATGTTGCAGCCAATGCGCACCGCTTTATCGTCGCCCAACTCTTGGCCTGTGGGCAAGCCAGCGTCCTTGACGGCTTCCATAGCGGCTGCGACACCGTAGTGGATAAAGGTATCCATAGTGCGGGCTTCTTTAGAGGTCATATAGTCCTCTACATTGAAGCCCTTAACCTCGCCGGCAAATCTGCAGGCAAAATTAGTGGCATCAAATTTAGTGATGTTAGCAATGCCCGATTGGCCTGCGAGCAGATTGCTCCAAGCTGCGGCCACCGTGTTGCCCACAGGGCTGATACAGCCCAAGCCAGTTACAACGACTCTACGTTTGGTCATGTGGTGATCCGTACTGGATAAAAACTATTCGTACAAAAGAAAAAAGGGCCGAAGCGCGTGCCTCTGGCCCTTTTATCTGTGAGACGGCCTTACGCCTTTTTGTGGGTGTTGGCGTAGTCGATCGCAGCCGCCACCGTGGTGATCTTTTCTGCGTCTTCATCTGGAATTTCGATTCCAAACTCGTCCTCAAGGGCCATAACCAGTTCTACTGTGTCGAGCGAGTCGGCACCCAGATCAGCCACAAAGGCTTTCTCTGGCGTAACTTGCGACTCTTCTACGCCCAACTGCTCGGCGATGATTTTTTTGACACGTGCTTCAATATCACTCATAGATTCCCTCAAAGGGTTGTTAATAACCGGGCAATTTTACCCGTTTAGAGGCTAGTTTCTAACAAATGCTTTTTCATATTCTAAAAACTTAATACTGGCAGTTTGGGCACCGCCGCAAAGCACGCTGTCCAACCCAGCAGCTGCGTGCAGCGCTACACCCTTGCAAGCCTTGTTTTATAGACTAAATAGGCATCTAACCCAAGTAAATACTGCTCAACCAGCTATTAAATTTGTAGCGTTCATGCACCAGCCAATTCATCTACGGCCAACAGGTACAGCAAACCACGACGACATTTGGCTTACATATACATACCACCGTTGACGTGAATTTCTTGGCCCGTGATGTAGGCTGCCTGTGGGCTGGCCACAAAGGCCACCGCATGCGCGATGTCGGCGGGTTGGCCCAAATGGCCCAGCGGAATCGACGCCAATAATGCTTTTTGCTGTTCTTCGGCCAATCCTGCCGTCATGTCAGTTTCAATAAATCCCGGTGCAATGCAGTTGACGGTGATGTTGCGCGAGCCCAGCTCACGCGCCAGTGCGCGCGTCATGCCCGCCACACCCGCCTTGGATGCCGCGTAGTTAGCCTGCCCCGCGTTGCCCGACGCGCCCACCACGCTGGTGATATTAACTATGCGGCCATAGCGCTGTTTCATCATGGTGCGCATCACAGCGCGGCTGGCTCTAAAAACAGCTTTGAGATTGGTATCGATCACGGCATCCCAATCATCATCTTTCAGCCGCATGGCCAACATGTCGCGCGTAATGCCAGCGTTATTAACCAAAATGTGCAAACTGCCATGCTGTTTGACAATGCTGTCAATCAACGCATCCAGTGCTACGCCATCGGTCACATTGAGCATAGCGCCTTGAATGCCAGTCGCGCTAATTTTGTCCGCGCCCTCTTGGGTGGTGGCGGTGCCGATCACTTTGCAACCCTTAGCTTTGAGCTCTTGCGCAATCGCAGCGCCTATGCCTCTGGTTGCACCGGTGACTAGGGCTATTTGGTCTTTGTAGTGTGTTTCACTCATTGCGGTCTCGTTTGTTTAAATTTGTGAATGGTTGAATAGTTGGGGGCAGACTTCCGGACGCGAAGGGCGCTAAGGTTGCGCGAAGGACGCTAAAAAGAAAATGCCAAAATGAAAACCAAAAATTAAGTTTAAAAAATAATGCTGTGGATAAATTTCAAATTTGAATTTCTTAAATCACTTTATTCTTTCTTCTTTTGTATTCCTTTTGCGTCCTTCGCGCAACTTTAGCGCCCTTCGCGTCCGGAAGTCCGAATTAGACGTCAGCCCACCAAACCCTTAGCCTGAGCCAGCGATGCAGGATCATACGCAGCCCCGCTCACCAGGTCAGCATCAATCCGCTTAGTCATTCCCGACAACACTTTACCCGGCCCGCATTCGATCAGTGTGCTGACACCGCGCGCCTTGATAGCCGCCACACACTCTACCCAGCGCACGGGGCCGAAGGCTTGGCGGTACAGGGCGTTGCGTATTTTGTCGGCAT
>JAYSWJ010000323.1:0-17319 GCA_043718065.1 Polaromonas sp. | reverse complement strand
TCCCAAAAAAATAAATGGTGTCGTGCTTGCGCGGAAAATTGTTTTTTTGATTCGTTGGGCCGGTGTAGCAAACAATTATTTCATTCACAAAATTCTTTTTGCCAAACACTTCATCAAGGATCAGCTTCACATAATGACCTACATGCCAATCCAGATGCACATAAATAGAGCCGGTATCTGCCAGCAGTTCACGCATCAAAATCAGCCGGGGCGTGATCATCGCGAGGTATGAAGCCGTGCCGTCGCTCCAGGTGTCCGAGTAAGCAAACTGCTCAATCACCGTGGGCTTTTGCTCCAGTTCCACACCGGGCAGGTTGACCTTGGTGCGGTAGTCGGCCTTGCTGTCAAACGGCGGGTCGATGTAAATCAAATTAACTTTGCCGCGCAGGCTGGGCGTACCTTCATCGCCCGCCAGTAGGGCAGCCATGGCTAGCAAGTTGTCACCGTAAATCAGGCGGTTGGCCCATGGGAGCCCTTCGACAGGCTCAGGGCGAACGGATGATGCATCGCCCAGCATCGGTTGTGGACTGGCAATCAGGCTGGTCTGGCCGGGCGCAAACACCTCGCGGTGCACGGCGCGATTTTGCGCGGCAACCCAGTCTTGGGCCGCTGAATCTTTGGCGGGTAGCACCACTTCGCGGGTTTGCAGCGTCACCCGGTGACGGTTCTCGATGCCTTCCAGGATTTTTTCGGCTTCTTTGCGGCCATTGGCCACGATTTCGGGAAGTTGTTCGAGCAGGGATTTGGGCATGGTGTCGGTTGCGTTGACCTCACTCAGTGCTTTGAGCGCAAGTTAACTTAATCAGTAGTTACGTAAATAACGTGACTATACATGCCTGTTCCTTAGCTTTTTGGGTTGCCGAATAACGTAACCCCTATGAAAAACGCAAAAGAACTGTTTGCGGATCGGTTACGCGATGCGATGAAGGCGGCGGGCTACGATCCGAAGCCCGCTGTGCTGGAGCGGGAATTCAATACCCGTTACTGGGGCAAAGCTATGACACTGCATGGCGTGCGGCGCTGGCTACGGGGTGAAACCATGCCCACGCATGACAAATTGTTGGTTTTGGCCGAATGGTTGGCGGTGTCGCCGCAGCAGCTTGGCTTTGGCGACGAGGTTGCCCGCAAGTCGCAGGAACGGCGCGCCCGGTGGGACAGCGGTATTGGCTACCAAGACCGGGATATTTTTGAAGCGTTTCTCAAGCTACCTGTGCCACAGCGCAAAGTCTTACGCGAAGTGATTTTGGCATTTGCGAAGGCGCAGCAGGTTTAAGGCTGACTTACATCCCTTCAGTCGACAAATAGCTAAATTTGTCATAACATACAAACATTCAGTTTTTGAAGGATAAAGCTATGCCATCACTTACGTTTTCAAGCCGAGATTTCACGCGCGATGTGTCCGCTGCTAAACGCGCGGCGGCGCAGGGGCCGGTCATCATTACGGACCGTGGGCGGCCTGCATTTACGCTGTTGACTTTTGAGGCGTACAAAAAAATGTCGGGTAAGCGTAAAGCCACAAAAATTGCTGACTTGCTGGCCATGCCTAACGCTGAGCTGATTGAGCTAGAGATACCGCGGTCAAGCGAGTTGGCACAATCTGCAGACTTGGGTTGATTCGCACTGTGTATTTACTAGATACCAATGTGATTTCTGAACTGCGCAAGGTGCGGCTGGGCAAAGCAGACCGCCATGTTGCCAAATGGGCAGACAGTGTGGATGCTGCTGACTTGTATATCTCGGTGATCACAATTCATGAGCTGGAAATTGGCGTGTTGCTGTCAGAGCGGCGCGATCCGGTGCAAGGCGCAGTGCTCAGAGCGTGGCTCAATGACCAGGTAGTGCCCGCATTCGATGCGCGCATTTTGGATATAGGCCAAGATGTAGCGCTGCGCAGCGCGCAACTTCATGTGCCTAACCCGCAGCCTATACGCGATGCGTTTATTGCCGCAACAGCACTTGTACATGGCCTAATAGTCGTTACTCGCAATGTGAAAGATTTTCAAAATACGGGCGTGAAAATCATCAATCCGTGGAGCCATTAGTGGGTAACTAATGGGGTCGCTAGCGGGGTTGGTGAGAGCAACGGCCAACTTGCTCAAATAAGCGGCTCAAACGGATTCACCACCTGCACCCCACAGCCCACAAAGTCACGCACATTACGCGTGGCAATAATCAGTTGATATTCTTGCGCGGTTGCGGCTATCAACATGTCGGGTGGGCTGCGCGTAATGCCTTGCGCTTGGAATTGACCGCGCAAAATACCTGCGCGTTGCGCTATGGACTCTGTAATGGGGTACACGGTGTGCAGGTTTTGCACCAAGGCGTTGAACAAACTGAGTTTGAGTGTGTTGGGTTGCCAAGCTAGGCCAAAATGCGCTTCTTCGATGGTGATGGCTGAGATGGCGATGAGCTGTGCAGATTGCACCCACTGCATGACGTGCGTATTTGGAGATTTTTTGACTAGCTCGCTCAGGACATTGGTGTCGGCCAAATATATAGTTTGCGCCATAGTGCCTATTTAGCATCCGTAAAGCTGTTGGCGCGCGTCCATGTGGCCATACGTGTTGCATCTGCTCCGGGGATACCTGCGTTATCTAGCGGGGCGTATGTGCCCCGCAGAGCCATCAAGGTATTGTAGAAACTGTCTGCACTGTGCGCCGCGGCCTCAGTGCGTTTGAAATACTCGGCTGATACCAGCACGGCCACGGGTGTGTTGCGTTTGGTAATGACCTGTGGCTTGCTTTGCGCTGCATCAATTAACGAGGACAGTTGTTGGCGGGATTGAGCAATTGAGATAGACATAATTTGCCTTTAATGTACATTTAAATTGTACATTATGGACATAAATAGTGCCAAGCTTGCTGAAATTCACCGAATCATCAACACCTTCACGTTCACCGCCTCTGCCACATCGCTCCAAGCCGAATCCCCAGTCACTGCCGTACCTTTAACCAATTGAGCCAGTATCAAGCAAGCGCGGTCACCCAGCGACAGCCCAACGTGTTTAGTACTCAAACGCAAGCTGGCGCACAGGGTGGCTTGTTCTAAGTCAAAATCAATGGGTTGCACATTAAGCTCTTTCAATGTTCGTGCTAACTGCGCTGGCGCGAGGCCTTTGTCTACCAGCTTGGTGCCTACTTCAGCAATGTTGACGCTGCTAGCAACGCATTCCTGTTCTTGTATCAGCTCGTCCACTACATCGCTGCCAGGCTCGCCCTGCATCAGCGCCAGCAGTGCGGACGCGTCCATCACGTACATCATGTTTGAAATCTCAGGTTATTCTTTGTCGGCTTCGGCGCGGCGATCTGCGATAAGCTCGTCTACCAAACTACGATTAGGGTCTAAGTTGAGCTCTTTGAATAAGTTGTCAAAATAGGCGCGTCGTTGGGCACTGCGCTGAGCAGCAGAGGTTAAAACCAAGCTACCGTCTTTGATTTCGACGTAGATGGGTGATTTGGGTTTGAAACCCAGTTTTTCGCGTAACTCGACGGGTATTAAAATCCGCCCGTTCTCAGACATTGCAAGAGAAGCCATAGTGAGCCCTCATATAAATTAGACACCAATTTATATTCTGTCATTTTTTATAAAATTGTCAATTTAACCATTAAAGTCACATCATGCTCGCAAAACGCATCATCCCCTGCCTAGACGTTACCGGTGGCCGTGTGGTCAAGGGCGTTAACTTTACCCAGTTGCGCGATGCTGGCGACCCGGTGGAGATTGCAGCGCGCTACAACGATCAGGGGGCCGATGAGCTGACGTTTTTGGACATAACGGCTACCAGCGACGGGCGGGATTTGATTTTGCCCATTATCGAGGCGGTGGCCGCGCAGGTGTTTATCCCGCTGACAGTGGGCGGCGGCGTGCGCACGGTGGACGATGTGCGTCGGCTGCTGAACGCGGGGGCTGACAAGACGAGCTTTAACTCAGCCGCTATAGCCAATCCGCAGGTAATAGCCGATGCGTCGGCCAAATACGGAGCGCAGTGCATTGTGGTGGCGATTGATGCCAAGAAGCGCAGTGCTGAAGATGCCAAACGCCTGAACCCTGATGGCCAGCCGGTAGGCGAGGGCTGGGACGTGTACAGCCACGGTGGTCGTAAAAACACGGGGCTAGATGCCGTGCAGTGGGCCACCAAAATGGCCCAGATGGGCGCAGGCGAGATATTGCTGACCAGCATGGACCGCGACGGTACCAAAAGCGGCTTCGATTTAGCGCTAACCCGCGCGGTGGCCGACGCGGTCAGCGTGCCAGTGATCGCCTCTGGCGGCGTAGGCAACCTGGACCATTTGGCCGATGGCGTGCAGCAAGGCGGGGCTGACGCAGTGCTGGCGGCCAGTATCTTCCATTACGGCGAATACACGGTGCAGCAAGCCAAGGCGCAGATGCATGCACGCGGCATACCGGTGCGCTTGTAGATGGGTGAACTTGCCGAACCTGTATGAGTGCTTCAATAAACTCAAAGCGAACTGGCCAAGATCGCACCAAAACTATCAGCGACTTGTCGCCAAAAACCCTTGCCGACTACAAGCGCGCTGCTGTGGCCTGTGTCCTATGACAAACCGCAGCAGTGCGCGTACTAGAACAACGAACTCGCTACATACCCAAATAAGCATGTAAAAACACGGCTGAAGGCCCTTCAAACAGCCTTTTTAAGAACAAAATAGGCCAGTAACCCAAGTAAATACTGCTCAAGCAGCTATGAAATTAATAGTGAAGTGATTGACTATACTCTCACACACACCCTGCCCATGCAGCACAGTCGCACACACATTCACCCCATAAATCCTGCACAATCACACCATGAACTGGATCGACGATATCAAATGGGACGACAAGGGCTTGGTGCCCGTCATCGCGCAAGAGCAGGGCACGGGCGATGTGCTGATGTTCGCCTGGATGAACCGCGAGGCGGTGCAAAAAACTGCCGAGCTGGGACGTGCGGTGTACTTTAGCCGTTCGCGTAACAAGCTGTGGTTCAAAGGCGAAGAGTCTGGCCATGTGCAAACCGTGCACAGCCTGCGCATGGACTGCGATGGCGACGTGCTGCTGCTAACTGTTACCCAGCTGGGTAATCAACCTGGCATTGCCTGCCACACAGGCCGCCACAGCTGCTTTTTTAACCAGCTAGAAGCTGCCAATACCCCCCAAGCCGCATGGAAAGTAACTTCCCCCGTCTTGAAAAACCCCGATGCGATCTACAAATAGAACTTATGACTTCTAACGACTCCCTAGCCCAACTGGCTCGTGTACTCGAATCGCGCAAAGGCGGCGACCCCGAGGCCAGCTACACAGCGCGCCTGCTGCACAAGGGGCCCGACGCATTTTTAAAGAAAATCGGCGAAGAAGCCACCGAGCTGGTGATGGCCTGCAAAGACGCTGACCACGGTGGACAAACCGACGCGCAAAAGGCCAAAATCATCGCCGAAACGGCAGATTTGTGGTTTCACAGCATGGTGGCGCTGAGTTTTTATGGCCTAGAGCCGCAAGACGTGATCGCCGAGCTAGACAAGCGCGTGGGCACCAGCGGCCTAGAAGAAAAAGCCGCCCGCAAGGCGCAGGCGCGGGAGCTAGAGGCAAAGTAAACTTGAAGAAGGAGATGGACGATATGACACAAACCAACTATGCAGATTTTGAAGCCAAAAGTCCAGGCGACCGCACGGTCATGCATGTTCTGTACGGCTTGCACACGGTGGCATGGGCCAGCGCGGGCATCTTGGCAGTCATCGCGCTGATCGTTAACTACATCAAGCGCAGTGACGAAACAGACAATTTGTACGTGGCCCACCACAACTACATGATCAGCACGTTTTGGTGGACTATTTTGTGGCTGGTGGTGACCTCGCCTTTGTACCTGCTGCTATGGATACCGGGTGTAATAGCATGGGCCATTGTTGGGTTATGGTACTTGTACCGCTGTATCAAGGGCTGGTTGCACTTTAATGGCAATCGTGCGCCCTGATTTATTTTCTTCCTAGTGATTGACCCATGAGCGCTGACCCCCACTGCATCTTTTGCAAAATTATCCAAGGCGCTATCCCTTCGCGCAAAGTCTATGAAGACGATGAACTATTCGTCTTTCACGACATCCACCCATGGGCACCAGTGCACTTTTTGATGGTGCCTAAGCAGCACATTGTCAGCATGGCCCATGTGGGTGCAGAGCATGCTGGCATGCTGGGCCGTATGCTCGCCCTGGCACCCAAGCTGGCGCTAGAGCAGGGCTGCAGGCCCTACCCCGAGGGCGGTTTTCGCATTGTGGCCAACACCGGGGCCGAGGGTGGGCAAGAGGTGCAGCATCTGCATATCCATGTGATGGGCGGGCCACGCCCTTGGCTAAAAGGCTAGTCGCGCAGCCGTCACAGGCTGTGGCCAGTCTGCAGCAGGGTATTCGATTTGTAAGGTTAAGGGTTTGCGCGCTGAGCAGACTAAAATAACTTATTCTTTGTTGTACATTTTTAGGAGATCGCTATGGGTGGACTATCTATCTGGCACTGGGGCATCGTGCTCCTTATCGTGGTTTTGGTGTTTGGCACCAAAAAGCTTAAAAATATGGGTTCTGACTTGGGCGGCGCTGTCAAAGGCTTTAAAGACGGCATGAAAACTGGCAGCGAGACGGCTGCAGACAAAGCGGAAGGCGCTGCAGGCCAAGTGGCCAACTCTACTGCTGCCACCAAAGACACTATCGACGTAGAAGCCAAGCACAAGTCTTAATTGGACTCTGGTGCTTGTTTGTTTTAGTTCTGCTTCAAGATGATTGTCCTACCGTGATAGATCTTGGCATCTCCAAGATCGCCTTGATCGGCGCTGTGGCGTTGATTGTGATCGGCCCTGACAAACTACCGCGCGTGGCCCGCACGGTAGGTGCACTATTGGGCAAAGCGCAGCGCTATGTGGCCGATGTGAAATCTGAGGTCAATCGGTCGATGGACCTGGAAGAGCTAAAAAAGATGAAAGAGGGCGTCGAAGGCGCAGCCCGCGACGTTGAAAATTCCATCCAAACCAACGCCAAAGACTTTGAAAAATCATGGTCTGAGGCCACGGGCGACGCTGCAAACCACACCTACACCACGCCAGAATACTTCCCCGAATATAAGCACCCCAAAAAGAAGTGGCGCACCAAAGTAGGTGCCACCCCCCAGTGGTACAAAGCCCGCGCAGGCGTGCGCACCAAGGCCCTGTCGGGGGCAGCCCGTGTAGCCAAATACCGCCCCGTCAAATTCAACTAAATTAAATGGGGTCAGATCACACTTAATTGCGATCTCGCCTGAACCCACAGCCTCTCTACCCCATGACAATGCCCAACAAAGACGACGAACTGGCTGGCACAGAGCAGCCTTTTGTGGCGCATCTGATGGAGCTGCGCGACAGGCTGCTGTACTGCGTGTACGGGCTGGTGGTGGGCATTATTATTTTGGCGATCTACCCTGGCCCCAGCGGGCTTATCGACTGGGTGGCGAGGCCTATCATGGCGCACATGCCGCCGGGCTCTAAGCTGATTGCCGTGGGCGTGTTTTCACCCTTTTTTGTGCCCATGAAGGTGCTGCTGATGGGCGCTGTGCTGCTAGCGCTGCCGTGGCTGATGTACCAGCTGTGGATGTTTGTTGCGCCTGGTTTGTATAGCCACGAGAAGAAGTTTGCGTTTCCCCTGATTTTGTTCGGCAGCTTGCTGGCCTACGCGGGTATTGCGTTTGTTCAATTCTTTGTACTAGACCGCATGTTTGAATTTATCCAAAAATTCACACCCGCATCGGTAGCCGCTACGCCCGACGTAGCCAGCTATGTCGAGAGTATTTTGGGGCTGTATATTGCGTTTGGCCTGGCATTTCAGGTGCCTATTATTGTGGTGCTGCTCACGCGTTTTAACATCATGACGGTGGAAAAACTCAAGGAGTATCGCGGTTATTTTGTGGTGGTAGCCTTCGTTGTAGCTGCCGTGGTGACACCGCCCGATGTCATCTCACAATTGGCCTTGGCTGTGCCTATGTGCATCTTGTATGAAGTGGGTATCCTCGCGTCCAAATACTTTGGCAAAGCCAGCAAAGCCCCCGATGCTGATGAAGCGTCTGCAAGCGGTGACAAAACTCCGGCTGATGCTGAAAACACTAAAACTGACAAAGCCTAAAGTCGCCACGTTAAAGTTGTCGCACTAAAGTCGTAGCCCCAAAGTCGCAAAAACCGCGTTCGGCAAGGTTAAAAAGGCCTACATTGCACCTAGCGCACCGTTACGGCGCGATAATAGGTTTTCGTGATAACCCTTAGGGCCACCCGAAGTAACTCCATGAACGCTCCGCTTCCTTTGCACCAACTCACCGCCCTCGCGGCTACCGCTGCCGACGCGCCGCGCGTGCGCGAAATTCCGTACAACTACACCTCGTTTTCTGACCGTGAGATAGTGATTCGTTTGTTGGGGGCCAAAAGTTGGGATGCGCTGGAAACCTTGCGCGGCGAACGCCAAACGGGCCGCAGCGCCCGCATGCTGTACGAGGTACTGGGCGACATATGGGTAGTGCAGCGCAATCCGTATTTGCAAGACGACTTGCTAGACAACCCCAAGCGCCGCAAAATGCTGGCCGACGCGCTGAACCACCGCTTGGCCGAGGTAGAAAAACGCCGCACACCTGCGGCTGACCCTGTGCGTGATGCCCACGTGGGCGCGTTACTAACATCGGCCAAAGCCTGCGTTAAAAGCTTCTACGAATCTTTCGCGCAGGTGTACGACCTGCGCAAGCGCACCAACAGCGTGCTGCGCAAACACACTGCTAAAGACAATATCAAATTTGATGGCTTATCCCGTGTGAGCCACGTGACCGACGCGACCGACTGGCGCGTGGAGTACCCGTTTGTCGTGCTGACGCCTGATTCCGAGGCCGAGATGGCCGGCATGGTCAAAGGCTGTATCGAACTGGGCCTGACGATTATTCCGCGTGGCGGCGGCACAGGTTACACGGGTGGCGCGATTCCGTTGACTTGGAAGTCAGCGGTGATCAACACCGAAAAGCTCGAGTCGATGACCGAGATGGAAATGGTTAGCCTGCCCGGTTTGGCCGCGCCCGTGGCTACCGTGTGGTCAGAGGCTGGCGTGGTCACCCAGCGCGTGGCCGACGCCGCTGAGCGCGCAGGCTTTGTATTTGCAGTCGACCCCACCAGCGCTGAGGCCAGCTGCATTGGCGGCAACATAGCCATGAATGCGGGCGGCAAAAAAGCGGTGCTATGGGGCACTGCGCTAGACAACCTGGCTTCGTGGCGCATGGTGACGCCTGATGCGCAGTGGCTAGAGGTTACGCGGCTGAACCATAACTTGGGCAAAATCCACGACGCTGAGCTGGCCAGCTTTGAGCTGAAATACTTTGATGCGGGCGGCAAAAAGTTACTCAAGACCGAGCGCCTAGACATCCCCGGCAAAACCTTCCGCAAAGAAGGCTTGGGCAAAGACGTGACCGACAAATTTTTAAGCGGCTTGCCAGGTATTCAAAAAGAAGGCTGCGACGGCCTGATCACCAGCGCCCGCTGGATCGTGCACAAAATGCCGCTGCACACCCGCACCGTGTGCCTAGAGTTTTTTGGCAATGCCAAAGACGCAGTGCCTTCCATTGTCGAGATCAAAGACTATATGTTTGCCGAGCAAAAGCGCACTGGCGTGCTGCTGGCGGGCTTGGAGCACTTGGACGATCGCTATTTGAAGGCAGTGGGCTACGCCACCAAATCCAAACGCGGCGGCTTGCCCAAGATGGTGCTGGTAGGTGACATTGCGGGCGATGATGCCGACGTGGTGGCGCGCACTACATCCGAAGTCGTGCGCATTGCCAATTCGCGCAACGGCGAAGGCTTTACCGCCACCAGCCCTGAGGCACGCAAAAAGTTTTGGCTTGACCGTAAGCGCACTGCAGCGATTAGCAAGCACACCAACGCTTTCAAAATTAACGAAGACGTGGTTATTCCGTTGCCGCGTATGGCCGAGTACACCGACGGTATTGAGCGGATCAACATCGAGCTGAGCCTTCGCAATAAAATCAAGCTGTGCGACGCGCTAGAAGCATTTTTTGCCAACGGCAACCTGCCACTGGGCAAAGGCGACGACGCGATGGACATTCCATCAGCCGAGCTTTTGGGCGACCGCGTAGCACAAGCTATTGCCTTAGTGCGCGAAGTGCGCACCCTGTGGGCCGGTTGGTTGGCTGATGTGGAAACTAAATTTCCCCAGCTGCAAGACCATACTTTGCGTGCCAGCTGGAAGACGCAGCTACGCGCACCGCTGGCTAACATTTTTGCAGGCGGCGCATTCAAAGAGATCAACGACGAATGCCAAGCCATCCACAAGCGCGTGCTCAAGGGGCGCGTGTGGGCTGCGTTGCACATGCACGCAGGCGATGGTAATGTGCACACTAACTTGCCAGTCAACAGCGACGACTACGAGATGCTGCAAACTGCGCACGAGGCCGTGGTGCGCATCATGGCGCTGGCCCGTAGCCTAGACGGCGTGATCTCAGGCGAGCATGGCATTGGCATCACCAAGATGGAGTTTTTGAGTGACGCTGAACTCAAGCCCTTTGCTGACTACAAAGCCAAGGTAGACCCCGAGGGCCGATTTAACAAAGGCAAGTTGCTACGAAATTCAGAGCTGCCTGAGCAGGTTTTACTTGGGTTAGAAGCCAAAAAGTCTTCTAAAAATGCCCTTCCAGAGCGTCTTTTAGCTGATTTGACCAACGCCTACACACCATCGTTCGGCTTGATGGGCCACGAGTCGCTGATCATGCAGCAAAGCGATATTGGTGCGATTGCCGACAGCGTAAAAGACTGTCTGCGCTGCGGCAAATGCAAGCCTGTGTGCGCCACGCACGTGCCGCGCGCGAACCTGCTGTACAGCCCGCGCAACAAAATTTTGGCCACATCATTACTGATAGAAGCCTTCTTGTACGAAGAGCAAACCCGCCGTGGTATCAGCTTAAAACACTGGGAAGAATTTGAAGACGTAGCCGACCACTGCACGGTGTGCCACAAATGCTTAAGCCCGTGCCCGGTCGATATTGACTTTGGCGAAGTGTCGATGAACATGCGCAACCTGCTGCGCAAAATGGGGCAAAAATCTTTCCGCCCCGGTAATGCGGCGGCGATGTTCTTTTTAAACGCGACCAACCCTGAGACGATCAAGTTCATGCGCAGCGCTATGGTGGACGTGGGCTTTAAAGCCCAGCGTTTGGCCAACGACTTGCTGCGCGGATTGGCCAAAAAGCAAACCGCCAAACCTGCGGCTACGGTAGGCACCGCGCCCATCAAAGAGCAAGTCATCCACTTCATCAATAAAAAGATGCCCGGTAACTTGCCCAAAAAGACCGCCCGCGCCTTGCTGGACATTGAAGACAACGACTACGTACCCATCATCCGCAACCCCAAAACCACCACGGCGGAGACCGAGGCGGTGTTTTACTTCCCCGGCTGCGGGTCAGAGCGCTTGTTCAGCCAAGTGGGCTTGGCCACGCAGGCCATGCTGTGGCACGCGGGTGTGCAAACTGTGTTGCCACCAGGCTACCTGTGCTGCGGCTACCCGCAGCGCGGTAGCGGCCAGTTTGACAAAGCCGACAAGATGATCACCGACAACCGGGTGCTGTTTCACCGCGTGGCTAACACGCTGAACTATATGGATATTAAAACCGTGGTGGTTAGCTGCGGCACCTGCTACGACCAGCTGCAAGGTTACCAGTTTGACAAAATATTCCCCGGCTGCCGCATCATCGACATCCACGAGTATTTGCTAGAGAAAAATATCACGCTGCCCACCAACGGCCCCGGCCAAGGGGCCTACCTGTACCACGACCCGTGCCACAGCCCCATGAAGCTGCAAGACCCGATGAAAACCGTCAAAGCGCTGGTAGGCGATGCGGTGATCAAGGCCGACCGTTGCTGCGGCGAGTCGGGCACGCTGGGTGTGACGCGGCCAGATATTGCTACGCAAATTCGCTTTCGTAAAGAAGAAGAGTTGCTGAAAGACGAGGCTAATTTGGCCGTGCTGGCCAAAGAGCAGGGCATTGCACCCAAAGCAAATACCAAGATTTTGACCAGCTGCCCCAGCTGCCTGCAAGGATTGTCACGCTATGGCAACGACCTGAACAATGGTTTACTGGAGGCCGACTACATCGTGGTAGAAATGGCTAACCAAATTTTGGGCGACCAATGGATGCCTGACTACGTGAAGGCCGCCAACCACGGCGGTATCGAGCGCGTGCTGGTATAAACCACAAAAACGGAGACAACAGATACCATGGCAGGCCTGACCAAAGACACCCCCAACCCGGTAGACATTACCGTGCACCAGCAAACGCGTCAGTTAGAAATTAGCTTTTCTGACGGCGCTAAATTCAACATTCCGCTGGAGCTGATGCGCGTGTATTCGCCCTCTGCCGAAGTGCAAGGCCATGGGCCTGGGCAAGAAACATTGCAAACTGGCAAGCGCCTCGTGGGCCTCCAGTCGATGGAGCCCGTGGGCAACTATGCTGTGAAGCCGGTGTTTACCGATGGTCACGAAAGCGGGCTGTTTTCGTGGGAATACTTGTACCATTTGGGCGCTAACCAAGACGCACTGTTCGCGCAATATGAGGCGCGCTTAGCCGCCGCTGGCGCAAACCGCGACGCACCTATGGCAGAGGCTGGCCACGTGCATGGTGCAGGTTGCAGTCAATAGTGGTTACTATTAATTTCATAGCTGCTTGAGCAGGTAATACATGGCAGATACCCACTTTGGCTATACAACAGTTGACGATACCGACAAAGCGCGGCAAGTACGCGGTGTGTTCGATTCTGTAGCGTCTAAATACGACATCATGAACGATGTGATGTCGATGGGCCTGCACCGCGCGTGGAAGGCCTACACCGTCATGGTCTCTGGTGCTAAGCAAGGCTCCAAGGTGTTAGATATAGCAGGCGGCACGGGTGATTTGGCGCTGGCGTTTGCCAAAAAAGTCGGCCCCACAGGCCAAGTAGTGCACACCGACATCAACGAGGCCATGCTACGCGTAGGCCGCGACCGGCTGGTAGACGCTGGGGTGCACTTGCCCACGATGGTATGTGATGCTGAGAAGCTGCCCTATGCCGACAACAGCTTTGACGTGGTGACGGTGGCGTTCGGTTTGCGTAACATGACGCATAAAGACAAGGCACTGGCCGAGATGTGCCGCGTGCTCAAACCGCGCGGTAAGCTATGCGTCTTGGAATTCTCTAAAGTGGCCCAACCTCTACAAAGGGCCTACGATTGGTATTCTTTTTCAATTTTGCCAAAATTAGGTTTGTTGATTGCTGGTGATGCACAAAGCTACCAGTACTTAGCAGAGTCGATTCGCATGCACCCTGACCAAATTACACTCAAAACCATGATGCAGGGAGCAGGTTTCGGCCATGTGGATGTTCACAATATAACGGGTGGTATTGTCGCCTTGCATATGGGCATCAAGTGTTAAATTAGTAAGTTATATCTGGAGGCAATATGAAATTATGGTCATTGGTTCTGGCAGTTGCACTGTTGGCAGTGAATGTACAGGCAGACGCTAAGCGCTTAGGCGGTGGTCGATCTATGGGCAAACAGTCGGGCAACGTTACACAAAATCAGGCAACGCCTAATGCACCTGGCGCACCTGCTGCGGCACCCGGCGCTGCCGCCGCCAAACCTGCCACACCTGCTGCTGCTGCGGCAGCACCTAAACGGCCGTGGGGCGCTATGCTGGGCGGTTTGGCCGCTGGCTTGGGCTTAGCTTGGTTGGCCAGCTCGTTAGGGCTGGGCGCTGCCATGGGGCAATTTATGATGTTTGCACTTCTGGCACTGGTCATCATGGTGGCCGTGGGCTGGTTTATGCGCCGCCGCGCGCAAGGCAACCAGTCTGCCAATGGCGGTGCTAACGGTGCCATGGGCAACAGCCCGTATGCCTACCAGGGCGCAGGCTCGGCCACGGCGCAGCCTAACTACAGCCCATCTAATGTGGGTAACGACGCATCTGCCCGCCCGTGGGAGCGCAACAGCATGGCTTTTGACGCATCTAAAGGCGGAGGCAGCATGATTGGTTCGGCTATCGGTGGAGGTGCTGGTGTAGGTGCTAGCCTGGCTGGCTCGCAGGCGTGGGGTATCCCGGCTGACTTTGACACCAATGGCTTTTTAGCCTCGGCTAAGCAAAACTTCATCACTTTGCAAGCCGCTTGGGACACCTCGGACATCAGCCGTTTGCGGTCAATGATGACCGATGGCATGTTAGGCGAAATCAAAGCCCAGTTGGCCGAGCGCGAGCAGCACACCGGTGCAGGCGCTAACCACACCGAAGTAGCCGCGCTAGATGCCAAGCTATTAGGCATCCAAGAGGACGACAGCGCTTGGCTTGCCAGCGTAGAGTTCTCCGGCATGATCAAAGAAGACCCTGCCCAAAGCCCTGGCCCGTTCCGTGAAGTGTGGAACATGAGCAAAGCCAAGTCAGGCACGGGTGGCTGGCTGGTATCGGGCGTGCAGGCTTTGCAATAAAGCTTTTAACCACAGTGCGTGCTAAGCCAGCACGCACGGGTGATAATCAGGGGACGTATGAACACATCGTCCCCTTTTTCATTGCCGTTTACCTTTCCACCCAATTTGCAGAGCTTGCCTGCGTGGCTGCAGCCGCCTGGCTGGCTGGTGCGTGAGGTGCAGCAGCGCGTGGTCTTGGCGCTGAACCATGTGCTGCAGCAAGAGCCAGAGGCGATGGCTCGTCTTGCTAGGAAAAAAGGCCAGATAGCCCGCATAAATGCTGCTCAACTAGCTATTGAACTTATAGCTACCCCAGCAGGATTGTTAGACTTGGCGCCCGCCGATTCCAAAGCAGACCTAACCCTCACGGTCACAGACAGCAACCCGTTGTCGTTGCTGCAAACCACGCTGAAGGGCGAAAAACCTGCCATCCAGGTGCAAGGCGATGTGCAGTTGGCCGCCGAGGTGAACTGGCTGGTAGACCATGTGCGCTGGGATGCAGAAGAAGACTTAAGCCGCATCTTAGGCGACGCACCGGCGCACGGCCTGATGCAGGTGCTGCGCCAAGCAGGCGAGACGCTTAAGAAGTTTGCGCCCAATCCAGCGGCTACATCTGCGTCGGCACCCGCATCGCCACCCAAAGCTAACTCTGCAACTACACCAGCCCCAAGCGCTGCAGCCAGCGATACGCCACCGCCAGACATTGGGCCAGCGACTGGCGTGTCGGGCTAGGTGCGCGGCATGGGTTTGGTGTATCGACTCTGGCGCGGCGCGTTCATCGTATTTATCGTCTTGCGCTATGGTCTAGACGAGCTGGTACTCAGCAGTTTTGAAAAGCCGTGGATTAAAGTACTTACGCGTGTTGTGTCGCTGGGGCGCAATCTGCGCGCCCCGCGTGGCCAGCGCCTGCGCGAGGCACTAGAGCGGCTAGGGCCGATATTTGTCAAATTTGGGCAGGTCATGTCCACCCGGCGCGATCTATTGCCCACCGACATTGCCAACGAGCTTGCTTTGCTGCAAGACCGCGTACCACCGTTTAGCTCTGACATTGCCGTGGCCACCATTGAGAGAGCCTTTGGCCGCAAGGTGCAAGATATTTTTGTCAGCTTTGACCGCACGCCTATTGCCAGTGCCTCGATAGCGCAAGTGCACTTTGCTGTGCTGCTAGACAAAAAAGGCCGGCAGCGCGAGGTGGCGGTCAAAGTAGTGCGCCCCGGCATGCTCAAAGTCATCGAAAAAGACTTGGGCCTGATGCGCATGATGGCCGGTTGGGTTGAGAGCCTTAGCGCCGATGGCAAGCGGCTCAAACCGCGTGAAGTGGTGGGCGAGTTTGATAAATACCTGCATGAAGAGCTAGACTTGGTGCGCGAGGCGGCAAATTCTGCCCAACTGCGCCGCAACATGGCGGGGTTAAATCTAGTGCTGATCCCCGAGATGTATTGGGATTTTTGCCACCCCGATGTGATTGTGATGGAACGCATGAATGGCGTGCCTATCAACCAGATGGACAAGCTACTGGCAGCGGGCGTAGATATTAAAAAACTAGCCAACGACGGGATAAATCTATTTTTCACCCAGGTGTTTCGCGATGGATTTTTCCATGCGGACATGCACCCCGGCAACATCCAAGTCAGCCTAGACCCGCAAACTTTTGGCCGCTATATTTCGCTAGACTTTGGCATAGTGGGCACGCTGACCGAGGTAGATAAAGAATACCTTGCGCAAAACTTTGCCGCATTCTTCAGGCGCGACTACAAGCGCGTAGCCGAGCTGCATATCGAGTCTGGCTGGGCACCTGCCACCACGCGGGTAGACGAGCTAGAGTCAGCCATCCGCGCGTGTTGCGAGCCATATTTTGATCGCCCGCTGAAAGAGCTGTCCTTGGGCATGGTGCTGATGCGCTTGTTCCAAACCTCACGTCGCTTTCAGGTAGAAATTCAACCGCAACTGGTGCTGCTGCAAAAAACTTTGCTCAACATCGAAGGCTTGGGCCGCGAGCTAGACCCCGACTTGGACCTGTGGGCTACCGCCAAACCGTTTTTAGAAAAATGGATGCTGGAGCAAATTGGCCCGCAAAAATTACTAGAGCAGCTCAAAGCGCAGGCACCACGCTATGCCAAACTATTGCCCGAGCTACCGCGTTTACTGCACGACTATTTGCAGCAACAAAAAGGCCAACACAGCAGCGAACTTCAGCAGTTGATTGCAGAGCAAAAGCGCACCAACCAGCTGCTGCGCATCTTGGGCTTTACGTCGCTGGGCTTTGTGTCTGGCTTGCTGGTGATGCAGATGGTGCTGCGTTTTTATCGCTGGTAATTTGATACTTGCTATTAATTAAATAGCTGTTTGAGCAGTATTTACTTGGGTTACTGGGCTATTTTTTTCTTAAAAATGCTGTTTGAATTGGTTTGGATGGTGTTTTTCTTATGCTGCGTTTGTTTTGTACCAGGTTCGTTGCTCTTGCACGCGCCCGGCTGTGGTGTAGCCCTATCGCCACCCGAACCCCGGGCACAACGGCCAAGCATCTGCGGTACGCATTCCGGGGGAAATTTAGAAACTCGCTGCGCTCAGACATCTAAATTTCTGATCCCCTGCATTTGCGTTCCTCGAGCCCGGAGCCCGAATCGGTGGCGGTAGGGCTACGCCACAGCCGGGCGCTTGTAGTAGGTTGGGGTTTCGCTCGGTGATGGTCACTGTTAATGAGGCTGCTACTGCGCTACCCCACTACTCTTCTGCCAGCGACTACACCAGTGGAGCGCAGCAACGTTCGGTGTGCCTATGACAAACAATAAAGGGCCGCAGGTCCGTTTGGCATGGGCACACCGTGCGGTGCTGTGTGATCG
>JAYSWJ010000322.1:0-2635 GCA_043718065.1 Polaromonas sp. | reverse complement strand
GCCCATCTTTGTCTTCATGGCTCATTTGACTTAGATTGAGTAGGCCTTTCATGCTGTGTATTTTGACATACTCGTGCGAGGGACCTGAGTAGTTACGTCAAAAAAGCCGCGAAACACTCTGAGCGCTGACTCTCCGCAAATCTTCAGCGCTCACCAGGTCAGGCGCTATCTGCGCCAAGGGTTGCAATACAAAGGCGCGCTGGGCCATGCGCGGGTGCGGCACGGTGAGTGTGGGGCTAGTGATCTGCGCGCTGCCGTACAGCAGCAGGTCGAGGTCTAGCGTGCGCGGGGCGTTGGTGTAGGGGCGCTCGCGGCCTGCGGTTTGCTCTAAATTTTGTAGCTGCTTGAGCAGGTAATACGGGCCTAAACCGGTTAAAACTTGTACAACTGCGTTAATGTAATCAGGGCCTGTGCTGTCGATGGGGGCGGTTTGGTACAGGCTGGAGGCTTTGACTAAGGTGGTGTCGGACAGCTTAGCCATATCGGCAATGGCTTGGTGAATAGTGCGCTGTGCATCGCCTAGGTTGGCACCTAGGGCGATGTAAGCGGTGACACTCTGGCGTTGCATACTGATTTCGTGGTGTAGAGTGCGGCGCAGATAAATGGGGTCAGAGCAAAATTTCGTACTTGCAGAGTACGCACCGGTAAGAGCCTTGTCCTGAATTTTGATCTGACCCCATTTATCTGCTCTGACCTAAGCTATCAGGTTGCGTGATTAGGACTCTATGCCTGCACCGTTGGTACCGCCATCGCGGCGTGGGCCACGGCGGCGGCGGCGCTTTTTGGGGGCGGTGCTGTCGTCTGCATCGCTGGCTGATTCGTCTGCCGCGTCGTCTTGTTCAGTGTCCTGCGTCGTGGGTGCAGTGGCTGCGCGTGCCGGGCGGGGTGGCTTGGCGGCAGCAGGTTTAGTTTGCGCACGCTGTTCGGTGCGCTGCTGCTCACGTAATTGCGCCACCAGATCTTCGCGCGTGGCAAAGTCGGCCACGCTGAACTCTTGCCACCAGTCGGCCAAGATAATGTCTACCTCGCCCACGTCGGCCCGCAGCCTTAAGAAGTCAAACCCGGCTCTAAAACGCAAATGGTCAACTAGGCTAAACGGTGTAGACCCCACGCGCTTGTCAAAGCGCGGCTGCATCATCCAGATCTCGCGCATGTCAGACGCCAGCTTGCCGCGGCCGCTCACGTCGCCAATGCGCAGGTTAAACACGTCGTCAATCGCCTCGGTCAATGCCGGAAACGGGTGCGCGCCTTTTTTAAGCAGCTTGTCCCAGCCGTCACGCACATCGTTCCACAGCACGCAGGCTAGTAAAAAACTGGGCGCTACAGGCTTGCCTTCGCCTACGCGGCGGTCGGTATCGTTCAGCGCTGCGGTAATAAACGGCTGCTCGGCGCGCTCTACCACCAGGTCTAGCAGTGGGTAAATGCCTTTGGCCAAGCCCAGTTTTTTCAGCTGCTCAATGCTGGCCAGTGCGTGGCCGGTTTGCAGCAATTTCAGCATTTCATCAAACAGGCGGCTTTGCGGCACGTCGCCCAGCAGCACTTTGCATTCAGCCAACGGTTTGGCGGTTTTCGCGTCCATCTTAAAACCCAGCTTCGAGAGCTTGGCGCTAAAACGCACCGCGCGAATAATGCGCACCGGGTCCTCGCGGTAGCGCGTGGCGGCATCGCCAATCATGCGCAGCGTGAGCTTTTTGCTGTCTTCTATGCCGTTGTGGTAGTCCACCACCACCTGCGTTTCGGGGTCGTAGTACATGGCGTTCACGGTAAAGTCGCGGCGGGCAGCGTCGTCAATTTGCGGGCCCCACACGTTGTCGCGCAGCACGCGGCCGCTGGCGTCTACGGCGTGCTTCATGCCTGCCAGCTCGGTTTTGGACGTACGCTCGTTACCACCCACCTGCTCAGCATCCACGCTTTGCACATTGGCGCGAAAAGTCGACACTTCGATCACCTCATGCTCGCGCCCACGGCCAAACACCACATGCACAATGCGAAAGCGCCGCCCGATGATGAAGGCGCGGCGAAACTGCGCTTTCACCTCTTCGGGTGTGGCATTGGTGGCCACGTCAAAATCTTTAGGCCGCAGGCCCAGCAGCAGGTCGCGCACCGCGCCGCCCACGATGAAGGCTTCAAAGCCCGCATCTTTCAGCGCGGTAACTACCTCCCACGCGCGGGGGTCCACCAAGTCGCGGTTAATTTTGTGCACCGACTGCGGTATGTCCACCCGCTTGGCCACTTTGGCAGCGGCTTTGGGTGAAATCAATTTTTCGATAAATTTTTTAATCATGTTGTCCAGAGATCTAATATGCGCCAGCCACGTTCGGTGGCCAATGCGCGCAGCGTGTCGTCGGGGTTGGTGGCCACGGGGGTGTCGACTTTTTCAAGTAGCGACAGGTCGTTCATGCTGTCGCTGTAGAAGGTGCTACTGCGCACATCATCCCACGTCTTGCCGCGTGCGGCCAGCCACTGCTCTACCCGGGTTATTTTGCCTTCCCGAAAGCTCAACTCGCCCACGCGCTCGCCGGTATACCAGCCCGTCGCGTCAGTTTCTAGCTGCACCGCGATCAAATGGTCATCTGCAAAGCCCAGGCGCTTAGCAATCGGCGCGGTAACAAACTCGTTAGTTGCAGTCACCAGC
>JAYSWJ010000321.1:0-6600 GCA_043718065.1 Polaromonas sp. | reverse complement strand
TCGAGAGCAAGTGTTTCAGCCTGAACTTTTGCCGCCGCTGCCGCTGAGCAAATGGACGCGGCGGGGAAAATCAATAGTTTCTTAAACTAGCAGTATTGAGACTTGACCACTGTGCGCCAGTTTGTCACAGGCAACGCGTTATTTGCTTTTTTTGATGCGCCTTGGTTTCCGTTTTATTTGGTGGTGATATTTTTATTCGATTCTTCTCTGGGTGTTTTTGCCCTGTGCGGTATTACTGTATTGATTGCGTTAGCCTACATCAACGAAGCAGTTTCAAAAAAATCAATGGCAGAGGCAGGCAACATGGCGATTGCTGCAGGTAATTTGGCTACCAACAACCTGCGCAACGCCGAAGTGATAGAGGCCATGGGCATGCTACCTAATCTGATGGCCCGGTGGTACAAATTGCACGCTAGGTTTTTACAGCTGCAGGCTGAGGCTAGTGAGAAAACGGCTGTGGTTACCGCTTTTACCAAGTTCTTTCGGGTATCACTGCAATCACTGATACTGGGTTTTGGTGCTTTGCTGGTGCTGGACGGTAAGATCACCGGCGGCATGATGATTGTGTCTTCTATCTTGATGGGACGCACACTCAGCCCCGTGGAGCAATTGATTGGGGTGTGGAAAACATGGAGCAGTACACGCAGCGCTTACAGCCGCTTAAATGAATTGTTAGCCACTAACCCAGCACGCCACACTGGTATGGCGCTGCCCAAGCCGCAAGGCCGAATTTCGGTGGAGGCTGTGACAGCGGGGCCACCAGGGTCGCACCTGGCAGTTATTAAAAACTTAAGCTTTGCGATTGTGCCAGGGGATATATTGGGCATCATCGGCCCCAGTGGCTCTGGCAAATCTACGTTGGCCCGTCTATTGGTGGGGGTGTGGCCGTCTGCCATGGGTACGGTGCGTTTGGACGGTGCTGATATGTACCAATGGAACAAAAGCGAGCTTGGCCCCCACATTGGCTATTTGCCGCAAGACATCGAACTGTTTGGCGGTACGGTCAGCGAGAATATCGCCCGCTACGGCGAGATAGATTCTGGAAAAGTGATTGAAGCTGCTAAACGCGCTGCGGTGCACGACATTATTTTGCAGTTTCCCCAAGGCTATGACACGGTTTTGGGCGACGGCGGTGCGGGATTATCAGGCGGTCAAAAACAGCGCATTGGCTTAGCCAGAGCCATGTACGACGACCCTTCTCTATTGGTGTTGGATGAGCCTAACTCTAACCTTGATGAGGCTGGTGAACAGGCCCTAGTAGCCGCCATGATTGACTTTAGAACACGCGGCAAAACGGTTGTGTTGATTACCCACCGCACTAGCGCTATTGGGGTGACGAACAAGTTGCTGCTGCTACAAGGCGGTGTGGCGCATATGTTTGGTCCTACTGCCGAGGTACTGACAGAACTTACTACGGCTGCACAACGGCCTGCGCAGCTGGCTAAATCTGCTGCCAGCTTGGCTGCAGCGAGCGCCCCAGTGGTGCCGGTAAGTGCTCAATAATAAAATATTGCGAGGCAAAAAATGTCAACTAGTAGCCTATTAAACAGTCCTATGCTCATGCCCCAGGGCGTCCCCCGAGACCTAGACTCCTCAGGTATCAAAACCGACACCCAGCCTTATGTCCGGCTGGGCTGGTATGTCATTGTGCTGGGGATAGGCGGGTTTTTACTTTGGGCAGCGCTTGCGCCGCTAGATAAAGGAGTGCCCTTAAGCGGCACTGTTACAGTAGCCAGCAGCAAAAAAGCAGTGCAGCATTTAACAGGCGGCGTAGTCGAATCTATATTGGTCAAGGAAGGTGACGTGGTGAAGGCGGGCGATGTATTGGTACGCCTTAATGCGGTGCAGGCAAAAGCTAATGCAGAAATAGTCCGCGTGCAATACTTTAGCGCGCGCACGGCCGAGGCGCGGCTTATGGCAGAGCGCGACGGTAAAAAAATAATCGTTTTCCCGCCAGAACTTCAAAGCGCTAAGACTGACCCGCGGGTCGCCAATAGCATCGCGCTGCAACAGCAATTGTTCAACTCCCGCCAATCGGCTATAGCAACAGAGCTGTCTGCATTAGACGAAAATATTGCAGGGCTGCATCAACAAAATAAGGGTTTCGAGCAATCACACTTGGGAAAAAATACCCAGCTGGCTTTTCTTAAAGAGCAATTGGACAATACACGCAACCTAGTCAAAGAAGGTTATGTATCGCGCAACCAACAGCTTGATTTGGAGCGTACCTATTCGCAGCTAAGCACTTCTGCTTCGGAGGACATTAGCAATATCGGGCGCAGCCAAAAACAAATTTCAGAATTTAAACTGCGCCGCTTGCAACGCCAGCAAGAGTATCAAAAAGAAGTACGCACTCAGTTGTCTGAAATGCAAAAAGAAGCTGACAGCCTAGCCAACCGCTTAGCAGGTTTAGACTATGACCTGGGCAGCGTATTGGTTAAATCGCCGGTAGATGGTACCGTGGTGGCGATGAATATTTTTACCCACGGCGGCATAGTGGCACCGGGCTTTCGCATGATGGACATTGTGCCCAGCAGCGACGCCCTGACCATTGACGGCCAGCTGCCAGTGCATCTGATAGACAAGGTACACCCTAATCTATCGGTTGAGTTGATGTTCACAGCGTTTAACCAAAATTTCACACCGCAAATTCCCGGCATCGTCACCCACGTATCGGCCGACAGACTGGTGGACGAAAAAAGCGGGCAGCCTTACTACAGCATGAAAGCCATAGTGGCCCCTGGCAGCATGAAGCTGCTAGCCAGCGTTCAGCTTCGCCCGGGCATGCCAGTGGACATGTTTATCAAAACAGGCGAGCGCACGATGCTGAACTATCTGCTTAAACCGTTGTTTGACCATTTAAAAATGTCGATGGCTGAAGAATAGTGCACAGCACACATTAGGTGCCCATCAATCGCGTGCCTTCAAATGCCCTAGCCTCCCCGCTTGACTGGTACTGAGCCCAGGCTGTCAGTAGCAGCATAGACACAAAACCGCTTGCAATAAGCAGCGGGTAAGCAGCTAAGATTTCAAGCAACGAGTATTTAAAATTAAGTGGCTTTCCAACGCCCAACATTGCGGCGTAGAACCATGACACACCAGACACTGCACCAGTAAACAAAGCTAACAAACGCTGGCTAAACGATAACTTAAGTAAAGAGCCGGCCTTTTGCAGCAGCGGCAGCACGTATTTGTGCAACACAAAGCCGTTGAGTGTAAGCAGTACCACGATGACTATTTTCGATTGCAGTTTAGGATTGGAAAAATAATTCCAGCCTTTGAAATAAGCATCTAGTGACACCAGTGCTGCGCCCGTAATCCATAGCGCGATTAATGCACGCGATACCGTTTTTTGCAGTTGTGATAAGTGCTCTGCGTCCAGCTGGTGATTCGGGTCGGCTTGCATTAGTTGTTTAACCATTGCGATGTCACTGGTTAAAACCAAACCAATCGCGACACAACAAGCGATAAGGTGTGCATACAACACCGCCATGCGCGTAAATTCAAATTCCATAGGTCATTTCTCTGTAGTTTTTAAATATTCGCGCCGTATGTAGTGATTTATGCTCGCCGAATATCGCTTTGAAAACTCCCCGGTTGAATATGCCCCAACACTGCGGGGGCTGCCGCTGTGTTTTGAAAAAGAGTGTTCCCGGCTAAAAATTAACTTAGGTATTACTATGTGCGCAGGAAAACATTTTAAATGTGTAATATGCACATTTTGTTATTCATAAAAAACATGCTCAAGTAATTTATATGCGACGGTAGTTTGCACAATAAATGCAAATTAGATACTCATTTTACATAGCTAGAAAATCTTGTTAGTTGGTTCTTATACAGTTAAAGCACTTTTCTCAGCGCTGATAGGCTACTGGGTTGGCAATAAATAGGCAAGTAAACTGCTATAAATAAAATAGCTGCTTGAGCAGGTTCTACTGCCTGAACGGCCTAAAACCCTTAAAATTATTCATGTTAAAGCAGCCCGCGCGGCCTGCAGCACGCTGGTGCGCAGCCACTGGTGGGCTGGGCTGGGGGTTTTGCGGTGGTGCCACAGGGCATCGACATGCACCAGCGGCATGGCAAAGGGCAGCTCGCGCACGGCCAGGTCGCCTGCGGCGTCGGCTACGCGTACAAAGTGGCGCGGCAATACGGTGAGTAAATCAGAATTGGCCACCACGCGGCCTGCGGTAAAAAACTGGTTAACCGTAAGCACAATGCGCCGTGTGCGCCCTAGCGAAGTGAGCGCTTGGTCGACAAAGCCAAAGGGCTTGCCCGAAAAGCTGACCAGCAAATGGTGGGCCGCGCAATATTGGTCGAGCGTAAGAGTTTTGCGCCGCGCCAGCGGGTGGCTGCGGCGCATCACGCACACATACTCGCCCACATACAAACGCTCGTGTTCAAACCCGGCCCCCGCGCTCAATGCGCCCAGCGTGCCACGCACCTGCCCTGCAGCCGCGATAAAGCCCGACTGCGCCTGTGCCGTCAGGTCGGCCAGCACTGCGGGAAAGTGGCCTACCGCAATGTCGATACGTTCTTCGTCTAGCAAGCGGCGCGGATCGCGTGTAGTGAGCGGTAGCACGCGGATGGACACACCGGGTGCGTCGCGCGCGATGATGGCGACCAAGCCTGGCATCAGCTCAGAGGCCGTGGCATCGGCCATGGCCAGCATAAAAGTAGAGTCTGATGTGCCGGCGTCAAAGGTGCCGGGCGACAGCGACTGCTGCAGGCCTGCCAGTGCGCTGCGAATAGCGGGCCACAGCACTAGCGCGCGCGGCGTAGGTTCTACGCCAAAGCCTGCACGCTGCACTAAATCGTCGCCCAGCACATCGCGCAGACGCTTGATGGCGTTGCTGACCGCGGGCTGGGTAATGGCCAGGTTGCGCGCAGCGCGGGTGAGGCTGCGCTCGGTTAATACCTCGTCTAGCACACGCAGCAAATTTAAATCTAGCGTGCGAAAGTTCAGCGGGCGCGCACGCAAGGCAGCAATACCACCAGAGGCTTTGAGGGCAGGCGCAACAGGTGCTGATGATGGTGGTGGCATGGTAGGTTATGCAGGTGCTTAGGGCGCGGTAGATGCTGGGTTGCATAGCAATCTAATTATATGATTTGTGAATAATATGCATCACTATTCTAAAGTTGCAACGCACCTAGGTAAACCCTATGATTACACCATCAATCAATAACTTAGTTCCGTTTTACAGGAAATTCACCATGACCACCCTACCTTTAGCCAGCAGCATCAACACCCATTTGAACATTGCCAGTACACAAGCCGCTGCGTACAAACCTGCGTCAGTAAAGACTAACTCCGCGCGTACGCTAGGCACCGTATTGCTAGCCGCAGTAGTATCAGCCTTGCTGGTGGTGGTCAACCAAGCACTTGACGCATGGAGCGAAAACCATTTGGTGATGGCGTGGGCAGCATTGTGGGCGATTGGCTTTTTGGCTATGGGCCTGCTGGCAACACCCGCCCACCGCACTGCACGCAGCCTGCGCGCCAGTTTTGTCGAATGGTGCATCGAGAGCAAAGAAGCGCAAGAAGAAGCCAGAATGTGGGAAATCGCCAAATACGACCCACGCATCATGGCCGACATTCAAGCTGCCATGGCACGCAACGCAAGCTAATCTTGCCGCCATTAAGTAGCCTGCAGCGGGCTACCCAGTAGCACTGCAAGCTACTTGTTACATATACCTTGAAGCCCAGCGGCTCGGCCTGAAAATGCACTCGCCACCCTACGAAAGTTCGGTGGCGTTTTGTTTAACTCATGAAAGGCTAAAGTGGCTTTGCCACCGACCGTATGACTACCAATGTGATCTTGCAGGCCGCAGGCGCGGTATTGTTGGCAGACTTTATATCAGGTGTAGTGCATTGGGCTGAAGACGCCTACGCACGCAAAGACACCCCCATTGTGGGCAAATGGATTGGCGAGGCCAATATTGAGCACCACGTCACGCCGCGCGCTTTTGTCAGCCGCAGCTGGTGGGCCAGCTCGTGGGATTTGGCGTTAACCGGTTTGCTGGTGGTGTCGGGCGCGTGGTGGCTGAAGCTGTTGACATGGCAGGTGTGGTTGTTTGCCGTGGTCAGCGCCAATGCCAACCAAATTCACAAATGGGCGCACAGCGCACCGCACGAGAACGGCCACTTGATTACGTGGTTGCAAAAGTTAAAACTACTGCAAACCCAGCGCCACCACGCACGCCACCACAGCGGTAAAAAAGATTCGCACTATTGCTCAGTGACGAATTTTCTAAATCCGTTGCTCGAAGAACTGGACTTTTGGAAAACGCTGGAACGTTTTAACGAACGCGTGCTGGGTTTGAAACGCCGCAGTGACCCGACAGTGAAGTAAATGCGCCCGCGGTAGCGGCAGACTACCGCGGTTCGTAAAACCGCTCCTACGTTAGCACTGAGCTTGCAGTTGGCAGGTTAATTTTCTAATGGTTTGTAGATTGATATTCTTGCACCGTGAGCTGCGTCGATTGTGTGGGGTTGCTTGGCTTGAAGATTGCTACTTTTGTACGGGATCTGGCAGGCGGCGTACTCAGCTACGCGGCTGTCCTCCATGGCGGCCTAGGGCCGCCTACTCCCCCTTTATGCCG
>JAYSWJ010000033.1:0-2343 GCA_043718065.1 Polaromonas sp. | reverse complement strand
GAGATGCAATTGGGGTCAGAGCAAAATTTCGTTGGTGATTGGTGTCGCGCCGGATGCAAGGTCTTCCTGAATTTTGATCTGACCCCAAATGCTGTGCTGTTCGATTGCGATCTTATGTCCACGTTGTTATTAATTGCATAGCTGGTTGATCAGTATCTACGGAATAGAGCGGCTAAAACACTGTGAAAAACGCGTGATTTACGCTGTTTCTCAGTTCTACCGTGCAAGAAACAACCGCAACCAAGCTGATGCGACACGATCACTCACAATACCAGCTAAGCGGTGATGGAGCGTGGTCGTAATGAAAATCTGGAGGAAGGCGCGCGTTGTTCAAGCTAGCCAATCAAAAGCCTTAGTTCGCACGTGTTTTTAGTCAAGATTTTGCAGCGCGACTTGCCTTGTCATCGCAGCTCACGGTGCAAGAGATATTAATCTTCAACAACCTATTTAATCCACCACAACTCACGGTGCCAAGACATCAACCACCTCAGACCACGGACAGGACTCAAAGCCAACGCAGGTAGTTTATCTTTTCCCCAACGGCATCGGCTCGCTGGCGGCAATCAAATTGGCTTGTCGCAGGCGTGTAGGGCTTAGCGCGCCTGCTGAGTCGAGAATAGGGTAGGCAATCGAGCAGATATGCGAGTTAATGCGTTTTAGCTCGCTGATTAAATCTAGGTGCAAGCTGCTGGTTTCGACGCTTTGCAGAGTGTTATCAGCTAAGCGTTCTAAATGGGTGGCGGCGTAGGCGTGTTGCAGGTCGCGGAAGCGGGCTTTTTCTTCCAGCAGTTTTTGTGCATCGCGCACATCACTGTTTAAAAACACGCTCATGGAGAGGCGAAGGTTGTCTACCAAACGCGCATGCAAATCGCAAATCTCGGCCATGCCTGCGTCTGAGAAAGTACGTCCTTTTCTGATTTTCTTATCTTCCACATCTTGCAGTACGCGTTCAATGATGTCGCCCACTTGCTCCATGTTGATGGTAAAGCTGATGATGTCGGTCCAGCGCCGTGCTTCGTTCTCGCCCAAGGCTTCGCGGGATATTTTGGTCAGGTAGTATTTGATGGCCGAGTACAGCTCGTCCACGGTATCGTCGAGTTTGCGCAAGTCTTCGGCCAGTGCCAAATCGTTGTCTTTAATCACGGTCAGGGTGCCGCGCAGCATGGTCTCGACCACATCGGCTTGGTGCAATGCCTCGCGTGCGGCGCACGATATCGCCAGCGACGGCGTGGCCAGTGCCGAGGGATCAAGGTGGCGGGGGCGCGACAAAGCGTTGTCTTTAACAGGTGGTAATAGCTTGCTAACCCAGCGTGCAATCAAGCCTGTGAAGCCGATAAAGGTGAAGGCTACTAGCAGGTTAAAAGCCAAATGGAACACCACTACTTGCGTAGCCGCGCCGCCCACCATCGGGTTGACGTATTGGATCCATGTGCCTATTAAAGGAGCGGTGATTAAAACGCCCAGTGCTTTGAATAAAAAATTGCCCAGCGGTACTTGGCGCACAGTCACTGCTGAAGTAGCCGTAGTGAGTACGCTGAGCAAACCGCTGCCTAGGTTAGCACCCAGTACCAAGCCTAGTGCCACATCCATAGGCACTATCTGTGAGGCCGCCAATGTGGCCACCAGCAGCACAGTAGCCAGGCTGGAATAGGCCAGTACTGCAATCACCGCACCGACCGTAATTTCGAGCAGCAGATCACTGGTGAGCGACTTGAGGGCGGCCTGCACCACGGGTGATTTGGTTAATACTTGGGTCGTCTCGCTGATCAAACTTAGCGCCAGCAGCATCAGGCCTAAGCCAATCAAGATGCGCCCCACACGCCCGATGGTGGTGGACTGCTTGGCAATAAACAGCACCACGCCGATAAAAATAAGCAGCGGCGACAGCCAGCTCAGGTCAAAGTGAAACACCACGGCCATCAGGCTGGTGCCTACATCGGCACCCAGCATCACGGCCAGTGCAGCAGGCAAAGTTATCAAACCTTGGCCCACAAAAGCCGCCACGATCAGCGCTGTAGCCGTGCTGGACTGTACCAACGCTGTAACGCCCACACCCGCCATTGCAGCCGTGGCGCGGTTGCCAGTAGCATGCGCTAGCACCGCGCGCAGATTAGCGCCTAGTACGCGCAGTATGCCCGTGCGCACCAGGTGCGTGCCCCACACCAGCAGTGCGATAGCGGCTAACAGGTTCAGCAAATGTTTCATGTGCTGGTGCCTGTAAATTCTATTTCTAAGATGGCTTTTAGGTAACTACTCAGGTCACATCAATGCAGCTAGGCCAAGACTGGCTGCATCGGGCGGCCCTCAAATACACTGATCAAGCAATCAAACAAGCACTGCTTT
>JAYSWJ010000320.1:0-17387 GCA_043718065.1 Polaromonas sp. | reverse complement strand
ACTGACAGGCAAGGCCTCGGTGCTAAAAGCTTTGAAAAATGGCCGCACTAACCCCACCTCGCCGCTAGACCTGCGCTACTGGAGCACCACGCCCTATTCGTGGGGCAAAACCCAGGCGGTGAAATATTCGCTATTACCCACATCACACCACCGCAGTACGCTGCCCACTGCACTGGTTGACAACTACCTCAGCGTGGCCATGCAAACCCATCTGGCCGCCCACGAGGCCAGTTTTGACTTTTGCGTACAGCTGCGCCGGGCCGATATGCCTATTGAAAACGCGGGCCAAGAGTGGCTTGAAACGGAATCGCCTTTTGTCAAAGTAGCTACGTTGCGTTTAGAGAAACAGCAGTTTTGGGGTGATGCCAAGCGCGACGAGATGTCGCAAATACTGTCCTTTTCCCCTGGCCACGCCTGGCCAGACCATGCACCACTGGGTGGCATTAACCGCGCACGCGTGGCTATCTACACAGTGCTATCGAAGTTTCGCCACCAGCGCGATGAGCGCCGTAACATCGCCTGACAGCACGCCAAGGGTTTCCCCACCCTTGCAATAGTTATTTGCCTCTAGAAATGACCTAGATCACACAAAGGTCATAAAACTACTGCAAAATAGCACGATCGTTCTTTTTTATAAAGCTCCATTGCTGATTATTGCTGTATGGCTATTGCTAACCTATCTATTGCACCTGCTACCTTGCCTAAGCGCATAGCTTTAGGCGATGGTAAAGCTGCGCCCAAAAGCCAACAAAAAGGCCAGCAGACCAAGGCGGCTATTGTGGACGCCGCGCTGGGCTTGGCCACACAAATCGGTCTAGAAGGCCTGAGCATAGGCGCGCTGGCCGAGGTAACGCAAATGAGCAAATCAGGCGTTTTTGCGCATTTTGGCTCGCGTGAAGAGCTGCAAATATCCGTGGTGCGTGAATACCATGCCCGCTTTGAAGAAGAGGTGTTTTACCCCGCGTTGCAGTCTGCGCGCGGCCTGCCCCGTGTGCGTGCACTGTTTGACAACTGGATGAAGCGTACCTCGGTCGAGATTGACTCGGGCTGCATCTACATCAGCGGCGCGGTAGAGTTTGACGACCGGCCCGGCCCCGTGCGCGACGCGATTGCCTCGTCGGTCAAAACTTGGCTGGCTGCAATGCACCGCTCGGTGACTGGCGCGCAAGAAGAAGGGCACCTGAACGCCACGGCCAATGCACAGCAAGTTTTATTTGAAATTCACGGCCTGATTCTTGCGCTGCACTATGAAGCGCGCTTTTTAAAAACGCCCGGTTCGATTGACCGTGCGTTACAAGGTTTTGAGAATATTTTGCAGCGTTACGGGGCTGTAGCCCAAGTAAAACCTGCTCAACCAGCTACTAAAATAATAGCTAAAGCCAAATTTTAATTTTACCAACTCAATTTATTAAATCTGTTTTGATCTGAAGGAAACCACCATGCCAGTCTACAACCCACCGCTGCGTGACATGCAATTTTTGATGAACGAAGTGTTCAACGTCACAGAAGAATTCAAGTCCATTCCCAAGTACGCTGATGCCGACATTGACACCATCAACGCCGTGCTAGAAGAAGGCGGCAAATTTGCCACTGAGGTAGCCTTGCCCATCAACATCAGCGGCGACGAAGAAGGCTGCAAGCTAGACATTACTACCCATGCTGTCACTACCCCGAAGGGCTTTAAAGAAGCCTATGCCAAATACGTAGAAGGCGGCTGGCCTGCGCTGAGTTGCGACCCTGAGTTTGGCGGCCAAGGCTTGCCGCTTGTGGTAAACCAGTGCTTTTATGAAATGCTTAACAGCGCCAACCAAGCCTGGACCATGTACCCGGGCCTGACGCACGGCGCGCACGCTGCACTGCACAGCCACGGCACCGAGGCACAGAAGCAGATGTACCTGCACAAAATGACCAGCGGCGAGTGGACAGGCACCATGTGCCTGACCGAGCCGCATTGCGGCACCGACCTGGGCCTGATGCGCACCAAGGCCGAGGCATTGCCCCCATCGTATGGAGAGGGCACCTACAAAATCACCGGCAACAAAATCTTCATCAGCGCGGGTGAGCATGACATGGCAGGCAACATCATTCACTTGGTGTTGGCACGCTTGACCGATGCGCCTCCCGGAATCAAGGGCGTTAGCTTGTTTATCGTGCCCAAGTTTATGGTCAACCAAGACGGCACCCTAGGTGCGCGCAACGGTATTTACTGCGGCGGCCTAGAGCACAAAATGGGCATCCACGGCAACGCTACCGCGCAGATGGTGCTAGACGGCGCGATTGGCACCTTGGTGGGCCAGCCCAACAAAGGCATGCAAGGCATGTTTGTGATGATGAACGCTGCACGCTTGGGCGTGGGCAACCAGTCGCTGGGCCTAACCGAAGTGGCTTACCAAAACGCGCTGGCTTACGCCAAAGACCGTATTCAAATGCGTTCGTTGTCAGGTCCTAAGGCTAAGGACAAGCCTGCCGATCCAATCATCGTGCACCCTGATGTACGCAAGATGCTGCTGACTGCCAAAGCGTATGCCGAAGGTGGTCGCGCGCTAGCTATCTATTCAGCCATACTGCTGGACAAAGAACATAACCACCCTGATGAGAAAGTGCGCAAAGACAGTGGCGAAATGTTGTCTCTGTTGACCCCGATTGTTAAGGCATTTATCACCGACAACGGCCACATTGCCACCAATATGTGCATGCAAGTATTTGGTGGCCACGGCTTTATCAAAGAATGGGGCATGGAGCAGTATGTGCGCGACAACCGCATCAATATGATCTACGAGGGAACCAATACCATTCAGTCGCTCGACCTGTTGGGACGCAAAGTGCTGGGCAATAACGGTGCAACTTTAACCAAGTTCGGCAAGCTGATCGGCAAACTGGTGGAGGAAGAAGGCGTCAACGAGAAAATGGCCGAATTCATTACACCCATTGCTGTACTGGGCGAGCAAATGACCAAGTTCACCACCGAGCTGGGCTTTAAAGGTTTTCAAAACCCCGACGAAGTGGGCGCGGCTGCGGTGGACTACCTGCGTGTAGCGGGCCACTTAGTGTTTGGTTACTTTTGGGCACGCATGGCACAGGTTGCGCTGCGCGAAATTGCAGCAGGTAACAACGACCCGTTCTATCTGGCCAAGGTGCAAACCGCGCGCTTTTACTTTGCAAAACTGTTCCCAGAAACCGCCAGCCTCATGCGCACAGCGCGTGCGGGTAGCAAAGTGCTGATGGACACTGACGCCGTGTTTGCTTAAAGTCTAGTTTCTCTGTCTCACATTAACATCTTTAAAGGAGCTTGCTATGTTGAAAAATACAATGACTGGTTTGGTTTTGGTAGCCGCTTTAGGCACTGCTTGGGCGCAAAACACGCCCATAGGCAAGTGGCAGTCTATCGACGACAAAACTAAAGAAGCTAAAGAAGAGATCACCATCACAGAAGTGGCTGGTGCCTTGAGCGGCAAGATTACCAAGCGATTGCTCAAAGACGCCAAGCCTGAGGATGTGTGTGATGACTGCAAAGATGCGCGCAAAGGCAAACCCATCTTAGGCCTAGAGATTATTCGTGGCGGCAAGAAAGAAGACGGTGCCGATGTATGGACTGGCGGCAAAATTCTTGACCCTGAAAACGGCAAAGAATACACCCTGAAGATGACGCCTGAAGACGGCGGAAAAAAACTGGCTGTGCGCGGCTACGTTGGTAACCCAATGTTTGGTCGCACCCAGACTTGGGTTCGCGTTGAATAAAAAATAAGGTTAAAGAATGTCTGGTTTTCAAGTTAAAAAAGTCGCCGTGCTCGGCGCAGGCGTGATGGGTGCGCAGATTGCTGCGCACTTGGTCAACGTCAAAGTGCCTGTTGTTTTGTTTGATTTGGCGGCCAAGGAAGGCGCTAAAAACGGCATCGTCACCAAAGCGGTAGAAGGGTTGAAGAAACTCAAGCCATCACCATTGGGCGTGGTTGAAGATGCTGCGCTGATCCAGCAAGCCAACTACGACGAGCACCTAGAGCTGCTGCGCGACTGTGACCTCATTATTGAGGCGATTGCCGAGCGCATGGACTGGAAACTAGACCTGTACAAAAAGATAGCGCCTTTCGTGTCAGAAAACGCCATAGTTGCGTCTAACACCTCGGGCCTGTCGATTACCAAACTGTCTGAGGCTTTGCCCGAGAACATCAAACCACGCTTTTGCGGTATTCACTTTTTTAACCCACCGCGCTACATGTATTTGGTGGAGTTGATCAACACCCCTACCACCCAGCCTATCGTGCTGGACCAGCTCGAAGCTTTTGTCACCAGCGCCGTAGGTAAAGGCGTAGTGCGTGCCAAAGACACGCCTAACTTTATTGCCAACCGCGTCGGCATCGCCGGTATGCTGGGTGTGATGAAGCAGGCCGAGAACTTTGGCCTGACCTACGACGTAGTAGACGACCTGACGGGTAAAAAATTAGGCCGCGCCAGCAGTGGCACCTTCCGCACCGCTGATGTGGTGGGCCTGGACGTGATGTTTCACGTGATTAAAACCTTGCAAGACAACTTAGACGAAAAGACCGACCCCTTTTACGGCAACTTTGGCACGCCTGCCGTCCTCAAGACCTTAATGGACGCTGGTGCGCTGGGCCAAAAGGCCAAGGCTGGATTCTTTAAAAAAGTAGGTCGCGATATTTTGCGCTTTGACTTTGAAAGCAAAGACTATGTGCCCGGTGGCGAGAAGTCTGACGAGGTATACGCCCGCATGCTGAAAAAGCCTGCCGCAGAACGCCTGCAGCTACTGCGCAACGCCGAAGGCAAACAAGGCCAGTTCCTCTGGGCCATCTTGCGCGACAGCTTCCACTATGCAGCGATCCATCTGCAATCGGTTGCCGAAACCGCACGCGACCTTGACCTGGCCATGCGCTGGGGCTTTGGCATGAAGCAAGGCCCGTTTGAGCTGTGGCAAGAAGCTGGCTGGCTACCTGTGGCCAAGATGATTCAAGAAGACATTGACGCTGGCAAAGCGCTGTGCAAAGCACCGCTGCCTGAGTGGGTGTTTAAAGGCGCTGTTGCGGAACAAGGTGGTGTACACCAAGCTGAAGGCTCTTGGAACCCATCTACCAAGCAGTTTGTGCCTAAGCGCCAACTGCCCGTGTATGCACGCCAGCACTTCCCTGAAATTGTCAGCGGCCATGCGCAAGGCCTTGGCTTGGCAGGGTTTGAAACCGCAGGCAAAACATTATTTGAAGATGCGGCCATCCGCTTGTGGACATTGGATGGTGATGACCGCCCAGCCGGTACTGGCGTAGTCATCGCCAGCATCAAAACCAAAATGCACGTCATCAGCATGGACGTGATGGCGGGCTTGGAAAAAGCCGTCGAGATGGCCGAAGCCGATTACGCAGGCGTAGTCATTTGGTCAGGCGATGAGCCGTTTTGCGCAGGCGCTGACTTGCAAGGGATGCTACCTGCATTCATGAGCGGCGGCGTGAGCCTGCTGGACGAAGCTATGGCCGAAGTGCAGCGCGTGATGCTGCGCCTGCGCTATGCCAACGTGCCGGTGGTCAGCGCTGTGCGCGGCTTGGCGCTGGGTGGTGGGTGTGAGCTGGCAGTGCACTCTGCCAAGCGCGCTGTTGCGATGGAAAGCTATATTGGTTTGGTCGAAGTCGGCGTGGGCTTGGTGCCCGGTGCCGGTGGCCTCACCTACATTGCACGCCGCGCGGCCGAGAACATGGCCAGCAGCAACAGCAAAGACTTGCTGCCCTTCATCACCGAAGGCTTTACCAACGCCGCTATGGCGAAGGTGGGCACCAGCGCGATTGAGTCGCGCAAGCTGGGCTATCTGCTGTGGTCTGACGTGATTGTGCCTAACAAAGACGAGCTGCTGTTTGTGGCGATTAACGAAGCCAAGGCGATGGCAGCATCGGGCTACCGCGCGCCTCTGAAGCGCCAGTTCCCCGCAGCAGGCCGTAACGGCAAAGCCACCATCACTGGCTCGCTGATCAACATGCGCGACGGCGGCTTTATCAGCCAGCATGACTTTCACATTGCAACGCTGATCGCCAATGTAGTGTGTGGCGGCGATGTAGACGCAGGCACTTTAGTGACCGAAGAATATTTGATGACGCTAGAGCGCCAAGCCTTCACCAGCTTGCTGACGATGGCTAAAACGCAAGAGCGGATTATGGGGATGTTGTCGACTGGTAAGCCTGTCAGAAACTAACGTAACTCATACTTCACCGTTCGCGCTGAGCTCGTCGAAGCATTCCTACAAAACTACAGCAAGTAATTGCATAAAGCCTTCGACAAGCTCAGGCCGAACGGAACACTACAACATGACCAACACCCCCAACCGCCTACAACGCCAGCTAAGCCGCCTAAACGAAGTACCCGCCTACTTCCGTCCGTGGTTTCAGTCTGTCGTACTAGGCCGCGCTGTGCCCTTCACTGGCACAGCCAAGCTGCGCTACGAAGTCATGTCGCCCGACAAAGTGGTGATCTTTGTAGCCAACCGCCGCAAAGTGCAAAACCACATCGAGGGTGTGCACGCTGTGGCCACCACGCTAGCGGCTGAGACCGCCACTGGCATGGTGATGGGCATGAACGTGCGCGACGACTGCTTGCCCGTGGTCAAAGAAATGCGCGTGCAATTTACCAAGCGCGGCATGGGCGCGATGCGCGCTGTGGCCACGTTGACTGATGAGCAGCGTGCGTTGATTCAAAGCACCGACAAAGGCGAGGTGACTGTGCCCGTGGTGGTCACCGACGAATCGGGCAACCATCCGCTGGTGTGCGAGTTTATCTGGGCTTGGATTCCATCCAAGCGCCCCGCCAAAGTTGCAGCCACTAGCGCAGCGTAAATTGATTAAAACTGAAACTTTGCGGGACAGTCCAACGGACAGCGTGTAGCGCACCGTTGCTTTGTCCTCAACTAACTAAGAAGGAATTCACCATGGCCAAACAAGTTCAAGAAGCCTATATCGTTGCCGCTACGCGCACGCCCATTGGCCGCTCGCACAAAGGATTTTTTCGCAATACACGGCCAGATGATTTGCTAGCCACTGTACTGCGCAGCGCGCTGGCCCAAGTGCCCGGCCTAGACCCCGCCAGCATTGAAGACGTGATCTGCGGTTGCGCTATCCCCGAGGCGCAGCAAGGCCTGAACGTAGCCCGCGTAGGTGCGGTACTGGCAGGCCTGCCCAAAAGCGTGGGCGGCATCACCGTCAACCGTTTTTGCGCATCAGGCATCAGCGCGGTGCAAATGGCTGCTGACCGCATTCGCGTAGGCGAGGCCGACGTGATGATTGCCGCGGGCACTGAGAGCATGAGCATGGTGCCCATGATGGGCAACTCGCCTAATCTGTCGCCCGCTATCTTTGCCGACACCGAGAATGTTGACAACTACGGCATCGCCTACGGCATGGGCCTGACCGCTGAGAAAGTAGCCACGCAGTGGAAGATCAGCCGCGAAGCGCAAGATGAGTTTGCCTACGCGTCGCACATGAAAGCGCTGGCCGCCATGAAGGCAGGCCACTTTGCCGCTGAGATGACAGCGGTAGAAGTGACCGAGCGCAATGTGAACCTGGACACTGCCGAGGTCACCACCAGCACCCGCAGCGTGAGCCTAGACGAAGGCGCGCGGCCCGACACGACAGTAGAAGGCTTGGGCAAACTGCGCGCTGTGTTCTCGGCGCGCGGGTCTGTCACTGCCGGCAATAGCAGCCAAACATCGGACGGCGCAGGTGCACTCATCTTAGTGAGCGAAGCAGCACTGAAGCGCTACAACCTGACACCACTGGCCAAGTTCTCCAGCTATGCCAGCCGCGGCGTGCCACCCCACATCATGGGCATTGGCCCGATAGAGGCCATTCCCGCTGCATTGAAGTATGCAGGCTTAAAGCACTCTGACATCGACTGGTTTGAACTGAATGAAGCCTTTGCTGCACAGTCACTAGCGGTCATCAACACCTTGGGTTTAGACCCATCTAAAGTGAACCCGATGGGCGGCGCGATTGCGCTGGGCCACCCACTGGGCGCAACGGGTGCTATCCGTGCGGCCACCGTTATCCATGCGTTGCAGCGCAACAAACTGAAATACGGCATGGTCACCATGTGCGTTGGCATGGGCCAGGGTGCAGCAGGCATTTTTGAGCGTGTATAAGCCTTATTTCAAGCTATTTTTATATAAAAATAGCTTCTAACCCAATTAAATCCTGCTCAAGCAGCTATTATTTAAATAGCATTGTATTTGCAACATTGCCCACTTGTAATAAGCATGGTTCTGTATGTCATCCCGCTCTTTTGATTTTGACCAAGCAGTAGCATTGCACAGCGTGGGTACTGGGCACTACAGCGGCGCCACGCAGGCGGCTTGGCTCAATATGGTGGGGCCGTTTGGCGGTATTACAGGCGCTGTGTTGCTGCAAGCGGTCATCTTGCACCCAGAGCGGTTAGGCAGCCCCGTGTCATTAACCGTGAATTTTTGCGCGGGTGTAGCGCAAGGTGCGTTTGAAATTACCGCCAAGCCTACGCGTACTAATCGGTCTACGCAGCATTGGCAGATTGAACTGACGCAAGCCAATCAAGTGATTATTACAGCCACGGCAGTCACCGCTGTGCGGCGCCGCACTTTTGGCAGCAACGAGTCGCCCATGCCCGCCCTGGCGGCTGCACACACCTTGCCACGCGCTCAGCCACTGGAGTTAGCATGGACCCAGCGCTATGACATGCGCTCTATCACCGGCCATTTGCCTGCGGTGTGGGACGGCAAAGAAGGTAACACGCTCACGCAAATGTGGGTGCGCGATGTGCAAGGGCGCGCTGTAGACTTTACGTCTCTCACAGCCATCGCTGACACCTTCTTTCCACGCGTATATTTACGCCGCGCTACGTTTGTGCCTATTGGCACGGTATCCATGACGGTGTATTTTCATGCCGATGCTGAACAGCTGAGCGCTTTGGGTAGTGGTTTTGTACTAGGTCAGGCAAAAGCGCAATGCTTTTTTAACGGATTTTTTGACCAAACAGCGCAGTTGTGGTCAGAGGCTGGCACACTATTAGCCACCACGCACCAAGTGGTGTACTACAAGGAATAAATCACCATGATCGCCAGCGCCAAACTTAGCATCCCAAGTCAAGGCGTATGTTTGGTCATTGGCGCAGGCGATGCAACCGGCGGGGCAGTGGCGAGGCGATTTGCACGCGAGGGCTACATTGCGTGCGTAACACGCCGCAATCTAGACAAACTCCAAGCTCTCAAGCAGCAGATTGAAACCGCTGGTGGTGTGTGCCATGCGTTCGGCAGCGATGCACGGGTGGAGGAAGAAGTTATCGCGCTGGTAGAAAAAATTGAAGCTGAGATCGGCCCTATCAAGGTGATGGTGTTTAACATCGGTGCCAATTCACCCAATAGCATTTTGACTGAGACCGCACGCCGCTACACCAAGATGTGGGAGATGGCTTGCTTGGCCGGTTTTTTAACGGGGCGCGAAGTGGCCAAGCGCATGGTGGCACGTGAAGATGCTGCGCAAGGCCATGCAAACGGAGTGCAGCACAAAAGCACCATTATCTTCACAGGTGCCACCGCATCGCTACGCGGCAGCGCGAACTTTGCAGGTTTTTCCGGCGGCAAGATGGCGCTGCGTGCGCTGGCACAAAGCATGGCGCGTGAGCTAGGGCCGCTGGGCGTGCATGTGGCCCACCCCATCATCGACGGTGCGATAGACACTGCATTTATTCGCACCCAGTTTCCAGACCGTTACGCCATGAAAGAGCTAGGCGGCATAGTCAACCCCGACCACATCGCCGATGCCTACCTGATGCTGCACCAGCAGCCCCGCGACGCATGGACGCATGAGTTAGACCTGCGCCCGTACATGGAAAAGTTTTAAATATTATCTGAAGACGCACATGACAAAAAATCTTGACTATTACTTTGACTTTGGTAGCCCGGCCTCGTACTTGGCCTTTACACAACTGCCTGCGCTAATAGCCCAAACTGGCGCTAAGGTCATCTTCAAACCCATATTACTGGGCGGCGTGTTCCAAGCCACTGGCAACCAGTCGCCCGCCACTATTCCCGCTAAAGGCAAATACACCTTCACCGACTTTGCACGCTTTGCCAAACGTTACGGTGTGCCACTGGCTACCAACCCGCACTTTCCTATCAACACCTTGCTGCTGATGCGCGCAGCGATGGGTTTGCACATGACCGACGACGCACGCTTTGTGCCCTATTGCAACACCATCTACCAAGCCATTTGGGTCGACGCGCTGAACATGAGCGACCCGGCAGTGGTAGGCCAAGTGCTCACCGCTGCGGGCCTTGACGCTGCCAGAATAGTCGCGCTGGCTAATGCTCAAAACACCAAAGACGCACTTAAAGCAGCTACCGAGGCGGCCGTAGCGCGCGGCGTGTTCGGTGCGCCGACTTTCTTTGTCGACGAACAAATGTTTTGGGGCCAAGATCGCATAGACTTTGTGCGCGAAGCTTTGGCTACCTGAGTATTTTTTCTTTCACTATTTTGAGCACACCATGAGCGACATCCTTATCCACCACGACGCAGGCGTCTGCACCATCTCCTTAAACCGCTTGGACAAAAAAAACTCCATCACCTCGGCGATGTACCAATCGATGGCCGATGCTTTGGCTGCTGCCAACGACGATGCTGCTACACGCGTAGTGGTGATTCAGGGGCACGAAACCATCTTTAGCGCAGGCAACGATATTGCCGACTTTTTAAACAAACCACCCGCAGGTCAAGACAGCCCGGTGTTCCAGTTTTTGCGTGCTATTGCCAGTTTTACGAAGCCTCTTATCGCCGCTGTGAACGGCCCCGCGGTAGGCGTAGGCACCACCCTGCTGCTGCACTGCGACCTGGTGTATGCAGGTGACAACGCTGCGTTCTCTATGCCGTTTGTTAACCTAGGCCTTTGCCCCGAGGCGGCGTCTAGCTTGCTGGTGCCGCAATTGATGGGCTACCACCGCGCAGCTGAGGCACTGCTGCTGGGCGAGCCTTTTATGGCCGAAGCAGCATTAGAGGTGGGCTTAGTCAACCGTGTCGTGCCGCCGCTAGAGACCAACACCTACGCCCAATCAGTCGCACGCCGCCTGGCCGCCAAGCCGCTAAGTAGCCTGATAGAAACCAAACGTTTAGTGAAGAAAAACCAAGCTCCCTTGGTAGCGCAAGTGATGGCCGAAGAGGGTGCCAGCTTTGGTCGTATGCTGCGCGAGCCCGCTGCGCGCGAGGCGTTTGGCGCGTTTATGGAAAAGCGCAAGCCTGATTTTTCAAAGGTATAAAACCTTAAGGCTGTACGCTGTAGTTTTGACTCGCAAAGCTCAGCTACACATCAGTCTGGGCTGCACAATCGGGTCATGACTAAAAAGACTGACCTCGGCCTTGTACAACTTGAACCCGATTTCATCGCGGCGATTAACGATATTTTTGAAAACAAAATTGTCTTTAACCACACACTAGGCATCCAAGTGCTCAGCGCCAGCGCCACCGAGGTGACTGCCAGCATCGCCATGAAGCCAGAGTTGGTAGGCCACTTTGCTTACAACCGTCTGCACGGCGGCGTCATCAGCGCGTGCCTAGACACTATCGGCGGCCACGCCGTGATGGCTACTATGGGCGCGCGCCACATTGAAGAGCCGATTGCCAAACGCCTAGAGCGCTTTAACAAACTAGGCACCATCGACCTGCGCATAGACTACCTGCGCCCCGCCATTGGCGACCACTTTACTATGCGCGCGCAGGTGCTGCACCTAGGTTCGCGCCTAGCCAGATCGCGTATGGAGTTTTTGGGTGCAGATGGCACGTTGTTGTCTACTGGGTCTGCGGCTTATATTGTGTCCTGATGGTTCGTTGGTGTTTGGCTTGGCTTGCATGCGTGTTGAGTTCGGAGCAAAATTTCTTTACTGTCCCTGCATCTCGCGGTTACGTAGCGCTGTTTCGTTCGCTGGCCTTTTACTGTCCTATTGCCTCGCGGTCACGCAGCACCACACGGCATGCCCATGCCCAACGTACCTAGCGGCCCTTTATTGTTTGTCATAGGCATACCGAACGTTGCTGCGCTCCATTGATGTGGTCGATGGCAGAACAGCTACGAACAGCGAGCAAACCTATTCACTGTGATTAAGGCCGAGCGAAACCCCACCCCCACTGCAAGCGACCGGTTGTGGCGTAGGCCTATGGCCACCTGTTGAGACACGGGCTCGAAGCACGGAGCGCAGGCGACAAGAAATTTAGGCTGTCTGAGCGCAAAGCGCGAAGCCCGTTATTTCCCCCGGAGTGAGTACTGCAGAGGCTTGGCCGTTGTGCCCGTGGCGGCTGGTGGTCATAGGCCTATGCCACAGCTGGGCGCGCACCAGAACAACGAACCAAATAACGTAAGGAACGCAAAACACCAAAGCACCCTAAAAACCACTTCAAAAGGTATTTTTAACAGCTAAAAAAGCCTGTAACCCAAGTAAATCCTGCTCAAATAGCTATTTAATCCATAGCATTAAAAATCACACGTTCAACGCAAACGCTTCACCAAGCTAGACGTATCCCAGCGTTTACCGCCCATTTGTTGCACATCGGCGTAGAACTGATCGACCAATGCGGTGACTGGCAAACGTGCGCCGTTGCGTTTAGCTTCGTCCAGCACCAGCCCCAAATCTTTGCGCATCCAGTCCACCGCAAAACCAAAGTCAAACTTGTCGGCCACCATGGTTTTGCCGCGGTTGTCTAGTTGCCAGCTTTGCGCTGCGCCTTTGCCAATCACGTCTAGTACCAAGTTCACATCCAAACCCGCTTTTTGGCCAAACGCCACCGCCTCAGACAAACCTTGCACCAAGCCTGCGATGCAGATTTGGTTAACCATCTTGGTCAGCTGCCCTGCACCCGCCTCGCCCATGCGCGTGAAGGCACGCGAGAAAGCCATGGCCACGGGCTGCGCTGCATCAAACGCTGCTTGGTCGCCACCGCACATCACAGTCAACAACCCGTTTTGCGCGCCTGCTTGCCCGCCTGATACGGGCGCATCGACAAAATGCAACCCAGCAGTTTGGGCCGCAGCGTACAGCTCGCGCGCTACATCGGCAGACGCCGTAGTGTGGTCTACCAAAATAGCGCCTTTTTTCATACCCATTAACGCACCAGCGTCACCCAGCACCACACTGCGCAAGTCTTTGTCGTTACCCACACAGCAAAACACCAAGTCGGCATCTTCTACAGCGTCTTTAGGCGTCAGCCCATGGGTAGAGCCTGCATATTCAGCGTTAAATGCTGCAGATTTAGCAGCAGTTCGGTTGTAGACCGATACTTGATGACCCGCTAGATGCAAATGCCCCGCCATGGGGGAACCCATGACACCTAGGCCTAAGAAGGCAACTTTGCAACGGGGAGTGGGTTCGTAGGTTTTAGGGTTGGTAGAGGGCATATAGATGAGTCAGTGTTAATCTGAAAATGTAAATAGTGCCATTACTTTAGCATCGGATCGACCTAAAGTAACGCAATACTGAACTGACTAGAAAAATCAGCCTGCCTTATCAAATCGCATAGTGTGCGATACCGCTGCCAAAAGACCAATTTTCTCGAACGGTTTCAACCAAATTGATAATTACGTCATTGGCAGCGAACCCCGAAGTACCGGCGATACGTTGCACCATCAGAGCGTAGAGTGCTTTTTTAGCGTCTAGAGTGCGTCCAGGCGAACAAGTAATTTGTACCAGAACCATGTGTGCAGAGTGCTGCACACCCAAAAACTCTGGCGTGCAGACCAGCTCGTCTGGCGCGCGCCGGGTGATGGTTTGAAAACGGTCTGCCATTGGCACATTGAAGGTGTCCACCATAGCCTGATGTACTGCAGTGGACACTGCGGCCACGTCGTGGGGACTGGTACTGGCGGGTAAGTCGATACGAACGAGGGGCATACAATTTCTCCAGTAGCTGCAAGGTTTGAAACAACAGGCGAACTATCGCGCTGTGAACGCATCTTGGAAACTGTCCGCACAGCACAGCGCTTGTGTTAAAAATGCATAGCCATGAAAAACCTTAGCTTGGATGACTTCGCCCTTTTTGCCGAAATTGCCGCAACACCGTCGCTTTCAGGGGTTGCACGCGCGCGCAGCATAGCACCCAGTCTGGTATCGCGGGCCTTGGCGCGAATAGAAAAAGAATGCAGCCTGAACCTGGTGCATCGCACAACGCATGGTTTGTCCATCACCCATGATGGTGAAATTTTCTTGGAGCATGCACAGCGAATCTTGCAAGAGCGCGAACAAATGCAGGACAACCTAGATGGGCACAACGCAATAGTCAGTGGCACTGTGCACATCAGCATCAGTCAACTGCTGGCTGATTATGTGCTGATCCCGCATCTGGCGAAGTTGCAGGGGCTGTACCCGAAATTATCAGTCGATTTGCATATTGAAGACAGGATGGTAAGTATGGCGCGCGAGGGTATCGACATTGCTGTGCGTTCAGGTATTGCCCCTGTAGAAACAGTGATAGTCCGAGCACTAGGCCAGAATGGTCGCGCATTGTATGCGGCACCTAGCTACCTTAAAAAACATGGCACACCCAAGCTGCCGGACGATTTGAAACAACACACCTTGATAGGCAATTCTGCTACGACGACACATAACCAATGGCGATTTAAGGTGGAAGGTCAAATGATCACGCACATCTTGCCTGGGCAATTGCGCGTGAACAGCAGCACAGCAGTCGTGTCACTGGCTCTGGAGGGTTTGGGCATTGCGCGTATCAATGACGTTGTAGGAAACTGTTTGGTAGCGCAGGGACGGCTCAAGCCCGTGCTACAACGTTATGTGGTGCTAGGCGAACATCCTATGTATGCCGCAATCCTTGCGGAGCGCTACCGTGCAGCCAAAATTCGCGCCACGATGGATTTTTTGCAAACCTGCTTTGCGGCCTTTGTGCAAAAACCGCACCATCAGCGCACCTAGCCACCCTACATAATTTGTAAATGCTCTGTACCTGCAGCCAAGTCTACTGTTTTGGCGCGCTGTGAGTTCAGCTTGATTTGCAGGCGCAGGTCGTTGACTGAGTCGGCGTTGCGCAGTGCGTCTTCGAAGGTGATGGAGTTATTTTCAAAACCGTCAAACAAAGCTTGGTCAAAGGTTTGCATGCCCAGGTTGCGGCTTTTCTTCATGATTTCTTTGATCTCAGAGACATCGCCTTTGAAGATCAAATCTGAAATTAGCGGCGTGTTCAGCAGCACTTCTACCGCCGCAAAGCGGCCTTTACCGTCTTGCTTTGGCACTAGGCGCTGCGAGATCATGGCGCGCAGATTGAGCGATAAGTCCATGAGTAGTTGCGCGCGGCGCTCTTCGGGAAAAAAGTTAATCACGCGGTCTAGCGCCTGGTTAGCGCTGTTGGCGTGCAGTGTGGCCATACACAGGTGACCAGTTTCAGCAAAGGCTACTGCGTGCTCCATGGTTTCGCGGTCGCGGATCTCGCCCATCAAAATGACGTCGGGTGCTTGGCGCAGCGTATTCTTCAGCGCGGCTCCCCAGCTGTCGGTGTCCAAGCCTACTTCGCGCTGGGTCACCACGCAATTTTTATGTGGGTGCACAAACTCTACCGGGTCTTCGATGGTGATGATGTGGCCAAAGGAGTTTTCGTTGCGGTGATCGACCATCGCGGCCAGAGATGTTGATTTGCCAGAACCCGTTGCACCCACCAAAATAACCAAACCACGTTTGGTCATGGTGACGTCTTTGAGCACTTGGGGCAAGCCCAGTCCGTCGATAGTAGGCAAGGTCAGCGGAATGGTACGCATGACCATACCCACTTTGCCTTGCTGGATAAATGCGTTGACCCGAAAGCGCCCAATACCGGGCGGTGCCACGGCAAAGTTGCACTCTTTGGTGCGCTCAAATTCGGCCGCTTGTTTATCGTTCATGATCGAACGGGCCAGCGCCAGCGTATGGTTTGCCGACAAGGGCTGGGGCGACACCTTGGTCACTTTGCCGTCAACTTTGATGGCAGGCGGAAAGTCGCCGGTGATAAATAAATCACTGCCGTTGCGGCTGACCATCAACTTTAAAAGATCGTTGATGAATTTACTAGCTTGGTCGCGCTCCATGAAGCAGCTCCTTTCTGATGTCAAACCGCTAGTGCGGTTTGGTACGTTGTATTAATAAACTGAAAAAAGCGCCGGGTCACCCCAAGTTTTTTTCGCTGATCAATCCCGGGCAAAAGTATCGTGCGCAGTGAAGCGGAGCGAAACTTTTGTCCGCATTTAGCCCACGAAATTCTCTGGGATCTTCGCCTTACTACGCGCCTCTGCAGGCGAGATCATGTTGCGTTTAATTAGATCGGTTAAGTTTTGGTCTAGCGTCTGCATGCCCACGCTGTTGCCGGTTTGAATAGCCGAATACATCTGCGCTACCTTGGCCTCGCGGATCAAGTTACGAATAGCGCTGGTGCCCAGCATAATCTCGTGCGCTGCTACGCGGCCACTGCCGTCCTTGTTTTTGCACAGGGTTTGCGAGATCACCGCTTGCAATGATTCGGACAACATCGACCGCACCATCTCTTTTTCTTCCGCCGGGAATACGTCAATAATGCGGTCGATCGTTTTGGCCGCGCTTGAGGTGTGCAAGGTGCCAAACACCAAGTGGCCCGTCTCAGCCGCTGTCATGGCCAGGCGAATAGTTTCCAGGTCGCGCATCTCGCCTACCAAAATAGCGTCGGGGTCTTCTCGCAGGGCAGACTTTAGCGCTGCAGCAAAGCTCAGCGTCATGGGGCCCACCTCGCGCTGGTTGATCAGGCACTTTTTAGATTCGTGGACAAATTCAATTGGGTCTTCTACCGTCAAAATGTGCCCGTACTCGGTTTCGTTTAAATGGTTCACCATCGCGGCCAGCGTGGTGGACTTGCCCGAGCCTGTGGGGCCGGTGACCAATACCAAGCCACGCGGCTTCATGGCCAGGTCGGCAAAAATCTTGGGAGCGTTTAATTGCTCTAACGTCAAAATCTTCGATGGAATGGTACGAAACACTGCCGCCGCACCCCGGTTTTGGTTAAACGCGTTGACGCGAAAGCGGGCCAGCCCGTCAATCTCAAACGAGAAGTCCACCTCTAAAAATTCTTCGTACTGCTTGCGCTGCCCGTCGTTCATGATGTCGTACACCATGGCATGCACGTCCTTGTGCTCCATGGCCGGCAGATTGATGCGGCGCACATCGCCATGCACACGAATCATCGGCGGCAATCCGGATGACAAATGCAGATCGGAGGCTTTGTTCTTGACGCTGAAGGCCAGCAACTGGGTAATGTCCATCGTACAAATCCTCGCAATGGTAATAAGAAGTTTCAGTTTACAGTCGAATTATGACCATGATTGAGCATAATTTGTACAGCGTGCGCGACCGCATGACTGCCGCTTGCGTTGCGGCAGGGCGTAAC
>JAYSWJ010000319.1:0-2649 GCA_043718065.1 Polaromonas sp. | reverse complement strand
AAAGAACAATGTGACGAGTCGGGTTCGTCTCGATGAAAAATACGCAGCAAGGCGCGCGTTGACAATGCTAGCTAAACAAAGACCTCACTTCGCGCGTGTTTGCGGAGTATTTTTGCAGCGAGATGCCCGGCTCGAGTCCAGCTTTCCGGCGACAACGGCAGCCCACTGACAAACTCCCCGGCGCACAAAATGGTACCAACTCGCAGAGGCTACCTTTAGCCGAGAGACCAACTTCGAGGTAAGCTAGCTAGCAGCACAATCGACCCCGCCCGTCCCAAACCCCGCCCAAACTTGTGGGCAATGAACGAAATACAACTAGTTACCCAATTATCTGAGGCCCCATTTATGTAGTTTATAAGTTAGTGTGCGCATACTACTAACGGGTCAATAGTCTGATTTGATAGAATAGGGCGGTTAGCAATGCAGATTTTTGACATAAAGCTAGCTGAAAAATCCACGATGTGAGACACCCACAGGCTGTCCACCGTTGATCCACAGTTCACCCACATGTTGGCCCCTAAGTTGCCCACAGAAATTGTGGATAACTTGTGCATAAAATCTTGTTGCTAGGCTGCAACGACTAAAAATACCTATTTTTAGTGCTGTGCCCGACGTGCTTTTTGCCTACAATGAAAGTCCAACTATCGCAGTTGCCAAAGATTGTTGGTTTCGGGGCACGTCACTTTTTAGGACGTGCCCCTTTTTCTTGTGCGATGCATTTACGGAACAGCAACTCCTTGTAGATCAAGCACTTATTGAATTTGTTTAAGAACTTCGTTGATGAACCACATCCGTAATTTTTCGATCATCGCGCACATCGATCATGGCAAATCTACCCTGGCTGATCGTTTGATCTCGCGCTGCGGTGGCTTGGAAGAACGCGACATGAGCGCGCAAGTACTCGACTCGATGGATATCGAGAAAGAGCGTGGGATAACTATCAAAGCGCAGACTGCTGCGCTGCAATACAAAGCCAAAGATGGCAAGACCTACAACCTCAATTTGATCGACACACCAGGCCATGTTGACTTCAGTTATGAAGTCTCGCGCAGTTTGTCGGCATGCGAAGGTGCGCTGTTGGTAGTAGACGCATCGCAAGGTGTTGAAGCGCAAACCGTGGCCAACTGCTACACCGCGATTGAGCTGGGCGTTGAAGTCACGGCCGTGCTGAACAAAATGGATTTGGCCAGCGCCGACCCCGAAGCTGCGCGTCAAGAAATTGAAGAAGTCATTGGCATCGACGCATCGGACGCGATTCCGTGTTCTGCCAAAACCGGCATGGGCCTGGAAGAAATTTTAGAAACCATTGTCAAAAAATTCCCTGCACCGCGTGGCAATCCTGACGGCCCGCTGCGCGCCATGATTGTCGACAGCTGGTTTGACACGTACGTGGGCGTGGTAATGCTAGTGCGCGTGGTCGACGGCCGCTTGGCCAAAGGCGACCGCTTTATGCTGATGGCCAACGGCTTGCAGTACAACGCTGACAACGTAGGCGTGTTCACCCCGGCTAACGAGCCGCGCCAGTCGCTAGAAGCGGGTGAGGTGGGCTACATCATTGCGGGCATCAAAGAACTGAATGCCGCCAAGGTGGGCGACACGGTGACCAAAGTAGTGGCAGGCAGCGGCGGTGCAGCAGCCACGGCCACCGTGCCATTGCCCGGCTTTAAAGAAATTCAACCCCAAGTGTTTGCTGGCCTGTACCCCACTGAGGCTAACCAGTACGACGCGTTGCGCGATGCGCTGACCAAGCTGCAGTTAAACGACAGCTCGCTGCGTTTTGAACCTGAGGTGTCGCAGGCGCTGGGCTTTGGCTTTCGCTGCGGCTTCCTAGGCCTGCTGCACATGGAGATTGTGCAAGAGCGCCTAGAGCGTGAGTTTGACCAAGACCTGATCACCACCGCCCCCAGCGTGGTGTACGAGGTGCTCACCGGCGGCAAAGAACCGCAAACCTTGATGGTCGAAAACCCATCGAAGATGCCCGAGGTCAGCCAGATTGCCGAAATCCGCGAACCTATAGTGACCGTGCACTTGTATATGCCGCAAGAATATGTGGGCGCGGTGATGACGCTGGCCAACCAAAAGCGCGGCGTGCAGATGAATATGGCATACAAAGGCCGCCAGGTGGTGCTAACGTACGAAATGCCGCTGGGCGAGATTGTGCTGGACTTTTTTGACAAGCTCAAATCAGTCTCACGCGGCTATGCGTCGATGGACTACGAATTTAAAGAATACCGCGCATCTGATGTGGTCAAGGTAGACATTTTGCTGAACGGCGAGAAGGTTGATGCGCTGTCTATCATCGTGCACCGCGCCCAGTCCATCTACCGGGGCCGTGCCGTAGTGGCCAAAATGCGCGAGATTATCAGCCGCCAGATGTATGACGTTGCCATCCAAGCGGCCATTGGTGCCAACATCATCGCGCGTGAGACAATCAAGGCTTTGCGCAAAAACGTGCTGGCCAAATGCTATGGCGGCGACATTACCCGCAAGAAGAAGCTGCTGGAAAAGCAAAAGGCCGGCAAGAAGCGCATGAAGCAAATTGGCTCTGTCGAGGTGCCGCAAGAAGCGTTCTTGGCGATTTTGCAGGTAGAAGATTAACCGTTAGTAGATAGGTAGAAGACGAATGCTAAATTTCATGCCCGCGCTCAC
>JAYSWJ010000318.1:0-2668 GCA_043718065.1 Polaromonas sp. | reverse complement strand
AGCAGTGCTTGTTTGATTGCTTGATCAGTGTATTTGAGGGCCGCCCGATGCAGCCAGTCTTGGCCTAGCTGCATTGATGTGACCTGAGTAGTTACGTTATCAGAGTGTTTTAGGCTACTGACCCAAGTAAATCCTGCTCAAGCAGCTATGAAATTTATAGTAATGTAATGTACAAACATAGCCGCCACACAACTGCAACACTGTTGCCGATTAACGTGGCAAGTCGCTAAAACCCATCAAAAACTCATCCACCGAGCGCGCAGCTTGGCGGCCTTCGCGGATGGCCCAGACGACTAAGCTTTGGCCACGGCGCATGTCGCCTGCAACGAACACTTTGGGTACGTTGGTGGCGTAACCGCCGGTAAATTCGGTGCTGGCTTTGGCGTTGCCGCGGGCGTCTTTGTCGATGCCAAAAGCATCTAGCACGCTGCCCACCGGGCTGATAAAGCCCATGGCCAGCAGCACTAGGTCGGCTTGAATGGTTTCTTCAGACCCTGCAACTTCGGTCATCTTGCCGTCTTTAAACTCTAAGCGTACGGTTTTCAGGGCTTTGACTTTGTTTTTGTCTTTGCCAATGCCTGCGATAAATTCTTTAGTGGCAATGGCAAATTCACGTTCACAACCTTCTTCGTGGCTTGATGAGGTGCGCAGCTTGGTGGGCCAGTAGGGCCAGACCATGGGTTTGTTCTCGTGCTCGGGGGGCATGGGCATCAGCTCAAACTGGGTGACGCTGACCGCGCCGTGGCGGTTACTGGTGCCTACGCAGTCGCTGCCGGTGTCGCCACCGCCTATAACTACGACGTGTTTGCCATCGGCACGCAGCTGGTCGTTGAGCTTGTCGCCTGCGTTAACTTTGTTTTGCAGCGGCAAAAATTCCATCGCAAAATGCACACCTTCCAGGTCGCGGCCAGGTACGGGCAGGTCGCGGCTTTGCTCGGCGCCGCCGGTCAAAATAACGGCGTCGAAGTCTTTTTGCAGTTGCTCAGGGCTGATCGTTTCTTTGGCCCAGTTAATGACTTTGCTGCCTTTGTCCAGGGCCGCTACCATCACGCCGGTTTTGAAGGTGACGCCTTCGGCTAGCATTTGCTCTACACGGCGGTCGATATGGATTTTTTCCATCTTAAAGTCGGGGATGCCGTAGCGCAGCAAGCCGCCCACGCGGTCGTTTTTCTCGAACAACGTCACGTCGTGCCCTGCGCGGGCCAGCTGCTGGGCGGCGGCCATTCCTGCGGGGCCACTGCCGACAATGGCAACTTTTTTACCAGTTTTGTGCCGTGCTACTTGCGGTTTCACCCAGCCTTCGGCCCAAGCACGGTCAATGATGGCGTGCTCAATCGACTTGATGCCCACGGCATCGTCGTTGATGTTCAGCGTGCAGGCTGCCTCGCACGGTGCGGGGCAAATGCGGCCGGTGAACTCTGGAAAGTTGTTGGTGCTGTGCAGCACGGTGATGGCGTTTTTCCAATCGCCTTGGAACACCAAGTCGTTAAAGTCTGGAATGATGTTGTTCACCGGGCAGCCATTATTGCAAAACGGTGTGCCGCAGTCCATGCAGCGCGCGCTTTGCTTTTTGGCGTCCACATCGCTTAATCCGATGATAAACTCTTTGTAGTTTTTTACGCGCTCGGGTACTGGCTTGTAGCCTTCTTCAACGCGTTCAAATTCTAAAAATCCTGTGGCTTTTCCCATGGTGCTTTACTCTTTAGGGTCAATGTTAATTTCAATTACTATTAATTTAATAGCTGCTTGAGCAGGTTTTACTTGGGTTATAAGCCTAATATGCTTATAAAAAGGCTTGTAAAGCTGGCCTGCGAACGATGTTTATGCAACCGCCTTGGCAGCCTGCGCAGCCTTAGCCGCCATCTCGCCCAACGCGCGCTTGTACTCCAGCGGCATCACTTTGACAAACTTGCCGCGTTGCTCTGCCCAGTGGTCCAAAATCTCGCGGGCGCGCAGGCTGCCGGTCCAGCGGTGGTGGTCTTCGACCAATTTTTTCAGGATGACATCGTCTGTTTGGCCCAAATGCAGCGGGTCGGTTTGCTCAGCCGCCGGCAATACCTTGCCCAAGCCCACCATCGCCGTATTGCAGCGCTTGGCAAACTGGCCGTCGACATCGTACACATACGCCACGCCGCCGCTCATGCCAGCGGCGAAGTTGCGGCCGGTTTTGCCCAGCACTGCCACGGTGCCGCCGGTCATGTATTCGCAACCATGGTCGCCCGTGCCTTCCACCACCGCGGTGGCACCCGACAGACGCACGGCAAAACGCTCGCCAGCTACGCCGCGCAAAAAGGCTTCGCCTTCGGTGGCACCGTACAGCACGGTGTTGCCGACGATGATGTTTTCTGTAGCGTTGCCTTTAAAGTCGATGCTCGGGCGCACGATAACGCGGCCGCCAGACAAGCCTTTGCCGGTGTAGTCATTGGCCTCGCCAATCAAATACAGCGTGATGCCGCGTGCCAAAAACGCGCCAAACGACTGGCCACCAGTGCCTTCAAGCTGAATGCGGATGGTGTCGTCAGGCAAGCCTTTGGATCCATAACGCTTGGCCACTTCGCCAGACAGCATGGCACCGACTGAGCGGTTGACGTTGCGCGCTTGCTCGATGAAGTGCACCTTCTCGCCTTTGTCTAGCGCAGGCTTGGCTTTTTCGATCAGCTTTAAATCG
>JAYSWJ010000317.1:0-6735 GCA_043718065.1 Polaromonas sp. | reverse complement strand
ATGGTGGTGTAGTGCGTGCCAGCGCTTGCGTTTGGCAAGCCAAGTGCCTGTAGCCCGCCAATGGTGCACACCGTGGTGAACGGTTGCGTAGGCCAGATAGCCTGCAAGCACACCCAGTGTTAACGCAGCTGCTGTTGGCATGCCCAGCAGTACCCATGCAGGCAAAGTCACCAATGTGAAAATAAGCCCACTGCTCAATAGGGTGGGCGCGCCAATCAGCGCAGTAGGCCGGGCATGGTGCACTAAATGCCAGCGCTTGAAGGGCTGCAAGCCGTGCAGTATAAAACGGTGCAGCAAGTATTCAATCAGACTCCAGCTACACAGACCGGCTATGGCGGTTAGTGCCAAGGAAATACTGTCAGCCCAATCTTTACTTGCGCTAAAGGCAGCTAAATATATAGCGAGACCTGCTACAGCCAAGGCATAGAAAGCAAAATCTGCGCAGTAAGCAGACTTGCTGTGTTCTAAGCTTATCGCACCCATGAGCGGCAGCCAGCGGTAAAAATTAATGGCCTGATGCGTCTTGCGGTCGACTGGCTTCAAACAAAAACCAGGTACGCCGCTCAGTCTCATCAATGTAGACTTCGATGAGGCTGGTTGTTGCGATGTCTTTATGGTCTTCACAAACATTGTGTGCCTCACGTAGCCGAGCTACTAAGGTTTTGTTGTCATCGCACAGCTCGCTAAGCATGTCGGACGGTTCTACATAGTCTGCATCGTTATCCAAAATACGCTGGGTCCGTGATATGTGTCCTATCGAGCGCAGCGTATTACCGCCAACTTTACGAATGCGTTCTGCTACAGGGTCGGTCATTTCGTAGATTTGTGTAGCCTGCTCGTCCAGCATCACGTGGTAATCGCGGAAATGTGGGCCTGACATGTGCCAATGAAAGTTTTTGGTTTTCATATACAGCGCAAATACATCGGCCAAGATGCCATTCATGGCCGCAGCAATATCTTTGGTGGCAGCCGCTTTTAAATCGGTAGGTGTACGTAGTGGCGTGGCTTGGTGTTTTTTGGCTAAAGTAGCCTCTGCATCATGCTTTTTCATGAGAGTTTCCTTCTGAAAATTGATTTAGTGGTGACAAATGCGCAAAAGATACGCAGCTTCTACCAACTTAAAAGAACAGTCGTCCGGTGTCTGTAGTCAAGTACGCCTTGATGCCCTTCAAATTCACCTTTTTTACCCCGCCACCTTGCAAAACCACCAAAAGCGCGCTCTACCTTGCGCAAGCGTCTAGGTGCTTGCAGCTGCTAAAACTCACTTATTTTTACTGGCTTTTGCGCAGTGGGGTTAGCAAATCACTCAGCCCGTTGTGATCAATCTCACGCATCAGCGCCAGCAGCCTGCCCAGCTCGCTTTTAGGAAAACCCTCGCGTGCAAACCAGTGCAGGTAGTTGCCCGGCAAGTCGGCTATCAAGCGCCCTTTGTACTTACCAAAAGGCATCTCGATGGACACGAGTTTTTGCAGGTCTTCGGGGTTCACGGTACCGCATGGCCCACAGCGTGTGGGTGCGTACGCGGATGCAGCGGGTACACCGGGTCGGTATAACCCGGTGTAGATGGATGACCCGGGCGCACCAGGCTGTCAACCAACTGCTCGTCGTCTGGTGTAACCACATAGTCCAGCGCGGGCAGGTAGTCTTGCCACTGCGCCAGCGTGCGCGGCCCGGCAATTACCGAGCTGACCGCTGCGTTAGCCAGCACCCAAGCGGTGGCAAAGTTAGCCAAGCTGATGCCTTTACCCTCCGCATAGGTTTTGAGCGTTTGCGCAATCACCAGCGACTCTTCGCGAAACTCGGTTTGTGCGATGCGCTTGTCGCCCCGGCCTGCGCGCGTGCCCTCGGGCGCGGGCTGGCCGGGCGGATATTTACCCGTCAGCACGCCGCGTGCGATGGGGCTGTAGGGCGTAACGCCTAGGCCGTAGTGGAAGCAGGCGGGCAGTATGTCTACCTCGGGCATGCGGTTGAGCAGGTTGTAGTACGGCTGGCACACGGTGGGGCCGGGCATGCCTAGCTGGCGCGTGGTGTGCACCACCTCGGCAATGCGCCAGCCGCGAAAATTAGACACGCCCCAATAGCGGATTTTGCCTGCGCGCAGCATAGCGTCTAGCGCACGCAGAGGCTCTTCTAAGTTCATGCCGTTATGGTCTAAATGCAGGTACAAAATATCCACATAATCGGTTTGCAGGCGCGACAGCGATGCGTCGATTTCGCGCAGCATCCAGCTTCGTGAGAAGTGCCCCTCATTCACACGCTCGGTCATTTTATTGCCCAGCTTGGTGGCCAGCACCCAGTCGTGGCGTTGCGTTTTCAGCAGCTCGCCCAGCATGGTCTCAGACGCGCCTTTGGTGTACACGTCGGCCGTGTCAATATAGTTCACACCGTGCGCATGCGCATCAGCCACGATAGCGGCTGCTTCATCACGCGCTGTTTGGTCGCCAAACATCATGGTGCCCAGGCACAGGGCGGATACTTTGAGGTTGCTTTTGCCAAGGTTGCGGTAGTGCATGGGTGTGCTAGGGGTAAGTTTTAAAAAGGGCTACTTCAACGTCAGTGCGTGTGGTTAGCATTTATCTTGCTGATGGCTGCAAAATTGTGCTTCATTTGGGTAGTCACTGGTTAGTCAAATAGCCACGCCATTATTGCCCAGCCTGTTACTGGCAGGCTAGCAATATTTGGGGCTTCATAAATGACCGCTTGACTTTAAAAACGCCTCAGACACGTCCCACAGCCGCTGCGCTGCTGCAGCATCTGCAATATGGGGTGCGTAGCCCGACACGCGGTTACCCGGCTGGGCCAGCACGCCTTGCTGGCAGTCTTCTAAGTACAGGCCGCCATGGCCTTTAAGCTGTGCGGCCGTGGCGGCCCACACGCTGGTTGATGCGCCCTGCTCTGGGGTTTTAAAAATATCCAGCGGCGTGTCGTCGGCTTTTAGCCAGCCCATGGCACGCATTTCTTCTAGGGGTAAAAACTTTTGTAGCCCTGTCATGATGCCGCCGGGGTGCACTGCGTTGGCGGTGATGCCGCGCGCGCCGTAGCGCAGGTGCAAGCCCAGCGCCATCAGCGCGTTGGCGCTTTTAGCTTGGCCGTAGGCGTTCCATTTGTTGTACTCGCGCCGCTGGTAATGGATGTCGTCAAAATCTACCCCCGCTATTTTGTGGCCCGCCGAGCTAAGGCACACTACCCGCGCATCACCGGTGTGCGCTGCAGATTGCAGCAACGCAGGCAGCAGCGCGGTGGTTAGCGTAAAGTGCCCCAAATGGTTGGTGGCAAACTGCGCCTCCCAGCCCTGCGCAGTGCGCGCTAGCGGGCAGGCCATGATGGCGGCGTTGTTAACCAAAATATCCAGCGGTTTGCCTGCCTGCAACCACTGCGTAGCAAACGCACGTACGCCGGCCAAATCAGCCAAATCCAGCATGCCTACCGATACCTGCGCACCAGGGTAGTCTGCGCGCAGTGCGTCAGCCGCCGCTTGGCCTTGGGACGCGTTGCGTACCGCTAGCGTTAGTGCAGCGCCGGCCGATACCAGCGCGCGTGATGTTTCTAGCCCCAAGCCCGCTGCACCACCTGTGACGATAGCATTGCGGCCCTTTAGCGAGACGCCGGCCGCTACATCACGCGCCGTGCTGCGCGCACCGAATGCGGAGGTAATGGGTGGGGATACGGTTGTTGGCATAAAAAAACCTTTGCAATGTGCGTTGAGCAAGACGACATTGCATCAGAGCCCATGCAGAAGTCTATGCCAAAGCCCCTCGCGCCGCAGCCAGCGTTACGCTTTGGTTCATTTATGCTGCAGCATGTGAAAATTAAGCAAGCGTGTGGCGATCACCGTCTCAGCCAAAAAGCACAGCAGCGCCAGTAAAAAGCACACCACGCCCGCCAAAAAGCTGCCCACCGCCCAGCGCGGCGTTTGAAAGGCGGTGGTCTCGCCCAAAAACAGCAAAATAATTGTCAAGCCAATTAAAAAAGCGCATGTGGTCAGCAGTGCAATGCATCCATTGGCCAGCCGCCCGCGTTGGCGCAGCTCGGCCAGCTCGGTGTAGCTGCGCTGCAGCAGCGCGTCGTCTGACGACGCACGGGCCAAGTCTTCTACTTTGCGCGCCCGGTCAATAATGCGCGCCAGCCGCCCTGCCACCGCGCCTATCATGCCCGACACCGCAGTAAGCAAAAACACGGGGGCCACAGCCAGCTGTATGCCGTGGGTGATAGCGGTAGTGTCAAAAGGTAGGGCCATAGTGCAATCTGTTAAAGGTAAATAGGTATTTTAAACACTATGCATTTAATAGCTGCTTGAGCAGGATTTAATTGGGTTACAAGCCTATTTGGCCTATAAAAACACCCGCAAAACAAGTTGAATCAACCGCTAGACCGCTAGACCGCTTTACCGCATACCCCAGCAACACCCCATATGACGACGCGGTTAAAAGTCAATTGCATATATACGTATATGTAATACAATAATGTATTACTAAAATGAGGTACAAGTAATGAGTGCAACTACCCTTTCCTTTCGCGCCCCGCAGGAGTTTGCAGAGCAAACTAAAAGGCTGGCCAGCTTATTCAACTTGCCCAGTTCAGAATATCTGCGCGAAGCCGTACGCGAGAAAAATGAACGTGTGCTCAAAGAGCGCATGGTATTTTTATCCGAAGCGCTAGCAGCACAAAACTTAGCCGAGAACCAGGCCATGGACGCAGCAACCGGAGACGGCCTTGAGTAAAGTGCAGCGCGGCCAGCTGTGGGAAGTTGATTTCGAGCCACAAACCTACAAACAAGAACCCGGCAAACGCAGCCGTCCGGCACTGGTCATTCAAACCAACATCTTGAACGATGCAGGCCACCCCACCACCATTATCATTCCGTGCACCACACAGGTTTACCGCGATGCCCACGGCGACGGCTACCCACTGCGCATAGCACTAGGCAAGCTGGACAAAATGAAAGATGAAACCGACGCGCTCATAGACCAAATACGCGCCATTTCCAACCAGCGCTTTATGGGCAGCAAGCCTATTGCTGAACTCACACGAGCGCACATGAAGCGTGTAGAAGACGCGTTGAAAATACTGACTGGCAGTTAAAGTCAAGCTAGCCCTGCCCACCCTCAGGTACAAGAAAAACCCGCTCCAGTAGTGTCGTTACAAGACATGGCGCAGTAGTTAGAGGCTTTGTGAATACTATAAATTCAATAGCTGCTTAAGCAGGATTTACTTGGGTTACAAGCCTATTTTTCGGTAACGTCACGTAAATTTTTTTTAGCAGTGCCCGTATAACGCCAACGCATAGTTACTGCATTGATGTGTAGTTTTAAGGATTAAGCCATTGCATAGTGCAGCGGCTGCTTGCAGACTTGTCTGCCCATGTAAACAGTGCGCGCCGCTGGCCACCAGTGTGCAAATGCAGCCATTCCAGGCGTTGCACGGTAACTTGCAGCACCGCAAAATGTGGTTCTGCAGTGCGCAGCTCTTGCGGGTCAGGCTCACGACCTTCCATCTGCGCAGGCAAACCACTGGTTGGCTCTGCGCTAACGCCGCCAGGCTGCGCACCCAAAAAGCAACGTAACGAGCTAGGCCGGGCAGCCGCCCACCGCTGGTGGCTCAACTCGTCGCCTGTGTGCACGCTTATCGTGCCGTTTATGCGCACTTGCGCCTTGCGCGCAGCATCATAAAAAGTAAGCGCACCTCTGCCGTCTGCGGCCAGCTCTGGCAGCTTGGCAGACCGCATATCGGTATGAAAAGTGAGCGTGCGCGCCTGCGCATCTGCCGCCCGCAGCACCAACACCCGCGCCTGCGGGCCGCCCTGCGACTGCGTGGCCAACACCGGCGTATGAAAAGCACTGCGCCTATCTTGCACACCCCGCCCCACCATCTGCCAAGCAAATTTAAGCGTGGCAGCCAAATCATTGTGATGATCAGGAAAAGGCTCATCGGTACGCTGGGCACGATCGAGCTGCGCGCCCAAGGCTGGCTGTGAAGCAGTTGTGTTGGCTGTCATGTAAACCTTAATTAGTGAGTCAGTTTTGCTGAGATAACTTGCATATTTTTTAGTTTTTCTAGTTTAGCGGAGAACACCCATGCCCCTACTTCACCAGCGCAGTAAATGCAGCACGGCGCAGTTTCCAGACATGGTGCAACGGCTAGAGGCCGTGTAGGCTACTACAAACTTAATAGCTGCTTGAGCAGTATTTACTTGGGTTACAAGCCTATTTATCATATAAAAATACCTGCAAACAGGCTAAATTAACCACCAGACCGCTTTACTGCATACCCCAGCTTAGCCAGCGCAGCCATCACCGTGGCCACATGGTCGCCCTGCGCCTCGCACTCGCCGTCTTTGGCCGTGCCGCCCGATCCGCAGGCAGCTTTAAGCTGTTTACCCAAAGCGGCTGGCTGCAATCGGGGCAGATGCGGCCGGTTTCGGTGGAGTAGACCAAGGTGGTGGTCGGTTTGCTTTTGAGCATGATGCAAAAGTTAAATTGAAGACACCTCTAGATTTTTTTGCTTTTCTTCACCGCCAACTGCTTGAAGTTCGCTGGAGAAATAACCGGCTTGCCGGTTTGCTTCTCAATATCCTTGCGCGTACGTCCCGCCACTGCGCCGCCATCTTTGGCATCCTTTTTGAGTGGTTTCATGCCTTTGGAGTCTCGGTCGCGGTGCAGCTTGGTGGTGGTCGCCTCGGCCAGCATGGTCAAAATCAGCTCAATGTCGGTCATGTGGTCGCGCAAGTTTTCACGC
>JAYSWJ010000316.1:0-17779 GCA_043718065.1 Polaromonas sp. | reverse complement strand
ACACCAAGCAAATGGGGACGGATCAAAATTCAAGACGAGGCTATATCCGGAGACAAACCAATCCAGTACGAAATTTTGCTCTGTCCCCACTTGCGTGGCATCCACCCCGTGCAAAACATGGCGCGTGCGTAGCACAGCGCGAACTAGCGCCCTACCCAACCCGTACAAAAGCTAGAAATGAAACTTTAAAGAAATGAAAGCGCGCTGCTGCCCCAAGGCGTGTGCGCTACCCGTTGAGACACGGGCTCGAAGCACGCAGCGCAGGGGAGAAATTTAGGCTGTCTGAGCGCTTGCGCGAGGCCTGTTATTTCCCCCGGAGCGAGTACTGCGGAAGCTTGGCCGAAGTCCCGTGGCTGCGGGTGGCGCATACGGGTTGGCGCAGCAGTGCGGGGTGCCAGAAAAAAAGTACAAAGCAACAAGCTACAAGCTAATTACAAAGATTTTTAGCCGCCGTAGCTCGTGGATACTGCTCAACCAGCTATCAAATAAATAGTGATCTTGGCTACTATCTAACCAGAGAACCCATCAAACCAAAGACGTATCTACCCAAGCATCGATTCTTAAAAGCGCCGCAGCGATATCTGCTGGCTGTAAAAAACTGGCCTGCGCGGCCTCGCGCATACCCTGCAGTAATTGCGCCCAGGTCAGCCCTGCTTCGTCGTGCGCGCGCTGCAGCTCGATGGCTTGTGTGATTTGCGACACCAAGCGGTTATCGGCCTGGATGGACACCGACAAACCGTGGGCCAGCATGTCGCGCACCGGGTGGGTGGCCACGCTGGGCCAAGCGCCGGTGTGCATATTGCTGGTGGGGCACACTTCAAAATGTACCTTCGCCTCGCGCGCACGCGCCATACGCAGCGCTGCGCTCGGGCCTAGCGCAATTTGCACGCCGTGGCCGATGCGTGTGGCGCCCAGTGCTATCGCCTCAACGACCCTTTCGCCCACATCGGCCTCGCCTGCATGCAAGGTAAGGCCCAGCCCCGCTTCACGTGCCAGCGCTATGGCGTGCGCATGCACAGTGGCCGGAAAGCCGCGCTCAGCGCCTGCCAAATCAAAGCCAATCACGCCAGCGTGGCGCAGCTTGGCCGCCAGTTGTGCATTGCGCAGCACGGCCTGTGGCGTGTCGGTGCGCATGCCGCACACAATCATGCCGCAGGCCAGCCCTGTGGCGGCGCGGCCTCGGGCCAAGCCGCTTAGCATGGCGGTTAACGCGGCTTCTGCAGTCAGCGGCGCGCCATGTGCACCCCCAGCATACGGCTCTACCAGGTGCGGAGCCATGCGAAACTCGGCCAACACCGCGCCATCCGCAGCGGCGTCTTCTACAGCCTCAAAAGCTACCCGCTCGCACGCCTTTTCGCTGGCCATCGCCGCCACGGTCAAGGCAAAGCTGGCCACATAACGCTCTAGCGAACCTGAGTTAGCTTGGGTGTAAATCCACTGCGCCAGGCCCTGCGCCGTGTCGGCAGGCAATGGCACGCCGCGTGCTTTGCTTAGTTGAAGCAGCGTCTCGGGCCGCAAATTACCGTCCAAATGCTCATGGAGCACCACTTTGGGGAAACCGAGCATGCTTGACACTGTCTTCATCTGCTTTAATATCCTGTCTTTGAATACCGTAAATTTTTACATAGTCTGCGGTAAATTTTTTATTCACTTTAACCGAAGGACTTTTTTTATGCGCAGCAGCACTTTTGCTTACACATTGTCAGCCTTGGCCATTGCCGTTTTGATCACCGCATGTGGCAAAAAAGAAGAGGCCGCATCAGCGCCTGCCGCCGCGCCTGCGCCTGCTGCAGCGCCCGCCGCACCCGCAGCCGCTGCGCCAGACGCCGCCGCAGGCCAGCCTGCCGTGATTTTTGACATGGGCGGCAAGTTCGACAAATCTTTCAATGAGGCCGCCTACAACGGTGCCGAACAGTGGAAGAAAGAATCGGGCAAGCAGTACCTCGAGTTTGAAGTGACCAACCCATCACAGCGCGAGCAAGCCATTCGCCGCATGGCTGAAAAAGGGGCTAACCCTATTATTGGTATTGGCTTTAGCCAGGGCGAGGCGCTAGAAAAGGTTGCCAAAGAGTTTCCTAAACTCAACTTTGCCATCGTTGACTTTGTAGTCAACCAGCCTAACGTGCATTCGCTGGTGTTTAAAGAGCAAGAAGGCAGCTTCTTGGTGGGCATGCTGGCCGCGCAAGCGTCCAAAACTGGCAAAGTAGGCTTTGTGGGCGGTATGGACATTCCGCTCATCCGCAAATTTCAGTGCGGCTACGAGCAAGGCGCTAAATTTGCCAATCCCAAAGTCACCACCTACGCCAACATGACAGGCACCACCGGCGCAGCCTGGAACGACCCCGCACGCGGCGGTGAGCTGACCAAAGCGCAAATCGCCAAAGGTGCTGACGTGATCTTTGCAGCCGCTGGCGGCACAGGCATGGGCGTGTACCAAGCCGCCAAAGACGCTGGCAAATTCGCCATCGGTGTGGACAGCAACCAAAACTACATTCAGCCCGGCACTATGCTAACGTCAATGTTGAAAAAAGTGGACGTAGCTATCTACAACGTGATGAAAAAGCACGAAGCAGGCGTGACCAACCTGGGCTTGAAAGAAGGCGGTGTAGATTACGCGATGGACGCTAATAACGAGAAACTGGTCACTGCTGAAATGCGCGCCAAAGTAGACGCAGCCAAGGCCGACATCATCAGCGGAAAAATCAAAGTGATCGACTACATGGCTGCTAACAAGTGTGAGTAAAAGGGCTAGTTCATTGGGCATGACTTGTGCTACGCTTAAAACGTGAACCAAGCAGCCCCTATAGCCTCTCAAAGCCGTACAGCGCCAGCCGCTGTGCGGCTTTTACGCATTAACAAGCGCTTTGGCGCAGTACAGGCCAACCAAGATGTAGACCTGAGCATTGCGGCTGGCACTATCCACGGCATCGTGGGCGAAAACGGCGCTGGTAAATCTACCCTGATGTCGATCTTGTACGGCTTCTACACCGCCGACAGTGGCGAGATTGAGATTGAAGGCCAGCGCGTGCGCATACGCAACTCACACGAGGCCATTGCGCTAGGTGTGGGCATGGTGCACCAGCACTTTATGCTGGTAGACAATTTAAGTGCACTAGATAATATTTTGCTGGGTGTGGAAACATCGTTTAGCCTACCGCGTGCACAGGCCGATGCACGCGCCAAGCTTGACGCGCTGATGCACGACACGGGCTTGGCCGTCAACCTCAACACCTTGGCAGAAGATTTGAGCGTAGGCGACCGCCAGCGGCTGGAAATTTTAAAAGCGCTGCACCGCGGCGCGCGTATTTTAATTTTGGACGAACCTACTGCGGTGCTCACAGCGCAAGAAACCGAACAACTGTTTGCTGTGCTGCGCCGTTTGCGCAGCAGCGGAAAAACTATTTTATTGATCACCCACAAGCTGCGTGAAGTGCTGGCGCTGTGCGATAACGTAACCGTCATGCGCGCAGGCCGCGTGGTGTTTGAATGTCCCACGCTAGGGGCCACCGTGCCCCTATTGGCCGAGGCCATGGTAGGCCGCAAGCTACGCGCCCCTGCGCAACGCGCGCAACCCGTCAGCAACGCCATGATGCTGCTAGAAGCGCAGGGCTTGCGCATGCGCGATGTCCACGGCGTAGAGCGGCTGCAAGGCATTGACTTTACGCTGCGCTCGGGCGAGATTGTGGGTGTGGCAGGTGTGGCGGGCAATGGCCAAACCGAATTGCTAGAAGTTTTAAGCGGCATGAAAAAGCCCACTGCGGGACACATGAACGCCCTAGGCCACAGCTTTACACCACAGCAATGGCTAAACCCTTGGCACGCACGCAAGCTGGGTTTGGCGCATGTGCCCGAAGATAGGCACGAGCGCGGCATGGTGCTGAGCTTTAGCGCGTGGGAATCTGCCGTGCTGGGCTATGAACGCTTGGCCACGTACTGCAAAAATATGTTCATGCGCGGCGGCAATATGGTCAGCGAGACTAACCGTTTGATGAAACGGTTTGACGTGCGGCCGCCAAATGCGCAGTTGCGCTCGTCTAAATTCTCCGGCGGTAATCAGCAAAAATTAATCCTTGCGCGGGAGTTTAACCAAGCGCCTAAAGTGCTGCTGGTCGGCCAGCCCACACGCGGTGTTGATATTGGCGCAATAGAATTTATCCATGAGCAACTGCGCGCGCTGCGCGATGCGGGTTGCGCTATTTTGCTGGTGTCGACCGAGCTAGAAGAAATCTTGGCACTGTCAGACCGCGTGTTGGTGATGAACCAAGGCCACATCACGGGCGAGCTGCTGGTAGAGGACTGCAATGAAAAAAATCTGGGCTTGCTGATGGTGTCGCAAGCAGAAAGTAACACCGTATGAAAGTGCATTGTTATGAGTAGTGGCCAGCAAGACCTGCCGCGCTGGATAGACGTAGGCGTCGTGCCGCTGGTAAACCTGGCCATCGCCTTGCTGGTAGCAGGTATCGTAGTAGCGCTAGTAGGCGAAAGCCCCACCAAGGTATTGTCCGCGCTGATCAAAGGCGCGCTGGGCACGCAGCGCGGGCTGAGCTACACCTTGTACTACGCCACTACGTTTGTGTTCACTGGCTTAGCCGTAGCGGTAGCATTTCACGCAGGGCTATTTAATATTGGCGGCGAAGGCCAAGCCATGATGGGCGGCCTAGGTGCGGGCCTGGTGGCGCTGTGGCTGGCGCCCAGTTTGCCAGCTTGGGCCATGCTGCCGTTGATGGTAATTGCCTCTGGCGTATTTGCTGCAGCTTGGGGCGCTGTGCCGGGGTACTTGCAGGCTTATCGCGGTAGCCACATCGTCATTACCACCATCATGTTTAACTTTTTGGCCAGTACCATCATGGTGTATTTGCTGGTCAATGTGCTTAAACCTGCGGGCGAGATGGCGCCTGAGAGCGCGCCGTTTGCAGCGTCGGCCAAAATGCCGCGCGTGCATGAGGCTTTGGCAGCGATCGGTATTGCTTGGCCATCGTCGCCGCTGAACATGAGCATTGTGTTGGCTTTGCTGGCCTGCATCATGGTGTATTTGCTGCTGTGGAAAACACGCATGGGCTACCACATTCGCGCCAGCGGTGCCAGCCCTGGCGCGGCAGAATACGCTGGTATCTCGCCGCAAAGACAAATCATTACGGCCATGGCTATATCAGGTGCTTTGGCAGGCATGGTAGCCATGAACGAAGTGGCCGGTGTGCACAACAAACTGCTCACTGATTTTGTCGCGGGGGCCGGCTTTACCGGCATTGCCGTGGCGCTGATGGGGCGCAACCACCCTGTAGGTATTATTCTGTCGAGCTTGCTTTTTGGCATGATTTTTCAGGGCGGTGCCGAGGTGGCGTTTGAAGTGCCCGGCTTTACCAAAGACATGGTGGTGATGCTGCAAGGCTTTATCGTGCTGTTCTCGGGCGCGCTAGCCTATGTGTTTGCGCCACTGATCGCCAAGCTGTACTTTCGCGTGAAAGCGGGCAGCCCCGCGCTGCAAGGGGCTGTGTGATGGACATGCTGTTTGTTATTGATTTGTTGGCGTCTAGCATGCGCTTGGCTACGCCGCTGATTTTTTGCGCACTGGCGGGCTTGCTATCAGAGCGTGCGGGGGTGATTGACATTGGTTTGGAAGGCAAGATGCTGTTCGCCGCCTTTATGGCCGCCGCTGTAGGTGTGGCCACCAAGTCGCTGGCCTTGGCTATGCTGGCGGCCATGCTGACGGCTATGGGTTTGTCGGCTTTGCACGGATTTGCATGCGTTACCTACCACGGCAACCAAGTGATCACTGGCTTGGCTATCAACATTATTGCGGCGGGCCTGACGGTAGTGCTGGGTATTGCGTGGTTTAAGCAAGGTGGTCAAACGCCACAAATTGCTGACTCTGTACGCTTGAAAAATATGTTTGACATACCGCTGCTAGGGCAAAACGCGCTGGTTTATGTGGCTCTGATCAGCGTTGCGGTGGTGTGGTGGCTGCTGTTTCGCACGCGCCTTGGCCTGCGCCTGCGCGCCGTGGGCGAGAACCCGGCTATGGTAGACGCTGCAGGTGTATCTGTAGCAGGCACGCGCTACGCTGCGCTGATGGGCAACGGCATACTGTGCGGTTTGGCGGGCTGCTATCTAGTATTGGCGCAAAACGCTGCCTTTGCACCTCAGATGACCGCAGGCCGCGGTTTTATGGCGCTGGCAGCGATGATTTTTGGCAAATGGCACCCTGTGGGTGCGCTGTGGGCTTGCTTGCTGTTTGGCTTTTTAGATGCGCTGGCCATTCGCTTGCAGGGCACGCAGTTGCCTGGCATTGGCGAAATTCCGGTGCAGTTTATTCAGGCGCTACCGTATTTATTAACCGTTATATTGCTAGCGGGCTTTATTGGCAAAGCCACTGCACCCAAATCACTGGGCGCGCCGTACATCAAGTCGCGTTGAGTAGTTAAGCACGCGCATTGCAGGAATTATCTTTTATGCAACTATCCCAAAATATTCAAGACGCCATGCTAGCCGCTGCCTGCGCTGCGCGCGAGAAGGCTTATGCGCCTTACTCTAAATTTTTAGTCGGTGCCGCCGTACTGGATGAGCATGGCCAGATCCACGCGGGCTGCAATGTGGAGAATGCCGCCTATCCGCAAGGCGTGTGCGCCGAGGCCAGCGCGCTCAGCGTGATGATCATGGGCGGTGGCCGCAAAGCCGTGGCGGTGCTGGTGGTGGGCGTGGCAGACAGCCCAGTAACACCCTGCGGCGGGTGCCGCCAAAAGCTGCGTGAATTTGCAGCGCCTGATGTACCGGTTTTGATTGCTAACCCGCAAGGTGTTTTGCTAAAAATGACGCTGGACCAGCTACTGCCCCACAGCTTTGGGCCTGATCATTTACACGCTTAAATTCACGCGTTAAACCCGAGCTACAGCGACTTCATGGCCGCTTGTATCGTTTGCAAATACACAGGGAAATCTTGCAAATCGTTGTGCCCCGCTTGCGGTATCAGCACCAGTTTTGCGTGTGGTGCCAGCGCCTTCAATGCTTGGCTATGGCTAGGTGCAATTAACGTGTCTGCTGCACCATGCACCAACCACAACGGCGCGTTGACTTGCGCCACCCATTGGTCTGTGCGCAGCGGATAACGCAGCACCTTGCTGGGCACTATAGGGTAGCGCGCTGTAGCAATTTCAACCATGCTTTGGTAGGAAGACACCAGCACCGTGGCGTCCGGTGCGCGTCCCTGCTGCGCTAGCTGCACATGCAAATGAGCAGCCAGCGCAGTGCCTAGCGATCGGCCCAGCAGCATCCATTTTTTGTCAGCATACTGCGGCGCAAAGTGCTGCCACACGGCACGCACATCGGCATGCATTTGCGCTTCTGACGCTATGCTGCCAGTGCTTTTGCCGTAGCCACGGTAGTCCATCATCACCACGTCTACGTTGGCCCGGCGGTAAAAATCGGGGTCAATAAACCAGTCGGCTAAATTACCGCCATTGCCATGCAAAAAGAACACCACGCCCTTGGCGTTAGGCAAGCGCAGTTGCAACACCGACAACTGGGCACTAGGCACAGGTACCGTCACCTCACGCAGATCGCTGGCGCTGGACAGCACATAGCTGGCAGGCAAAGGCGCGGGTTGAAACAGCAACTTTTCTTGTTGAAACCATAGCCAAGCCAACCCGGGTAAGTACGCCGTGCAGAACACGCTGGCCACTGACATAAGAAGAATTTTCATAAACTGCATCGTACCCTGCCCTTGGTTTACATAAAATCTCCCTATCGCTTAGATCAGCCGATCTGATGACCTGCGACCCAATCTTCGCGCAGGTCGTGGTGCGCACAAATTGGGCCATCGGGGGTTGTTAAAAACCACAAAATTCTTTAAAACTAGCTATTTCAGATAACTTTTATACAAACACCACTAGCAAACTGCCAACAACGCATTAAGCTAGAATCTGCACTGTTTTGGTGACTTTTAAACGCCTTTTTAGTGCCAATACTTATTTGGAAAACTTCACGCGCAATATGACTAAAACTACATTTTTGGCACCAACCCCCCTTTTTCGCAGCTTTGCTTTACTGGCTATAGCTATGGCGTGTGCAGGCGCAGCCCAAGCACAACTGACAGGGGCAGGCTCCTCGTTGGTGCGTGATGTGATGACCAGTTGGACTGTACAATTTGGCGCGGCCAGTGGCGGCGTAAGCTACGACCCCGCCGGGTCGTCTGCAGGCATTGCCCGCGCCAGCGACCAGAGCGTAGATTTTGGCGCTACCGATGTGCCGTTGACCACTGCAGCGCTGCGCCAAGCCGGTTTAAAACAAGTGCCCATCGCTGCAACAGCCGTTGCTGTGATAGTGAACTTGCCCGAACTGGGTGGTAAAACTATCAAGCTCAATGGTGACGTGTTGGCAGACATTTACCAAGGCAGCATCAAGGAATGGAACCATTCACAAATAACCGCTAGCAACCCTGGCGTAGTGTTGCCCAATAAACCTATCGTGCCTGTTTGGCGTGCCGATGGCTCTGGCCAGTCGTATGTACTGTCAGCGTATTTAGCACGCAGCAATGCCAAATGGCGCCGCAACATCGCAGCCACCAATAATTTGTCACTCAATGTGGGCAAGGGCGTGCGCGGTGGACAGGCCATGATAGATGCTGTGAAAGCAACGCCAGGCGCTTTGGGCTATGAGCCATTGGGTGCTGCGCAAAAATCAGGTTTGGTGATAGTTGAGCTGCAAAATGCGGCAGGCAAAAGCGTAGCTCCCAACGCTGCCTCTATTACCCAAGCCCTAGACAGTGCGCAATGGTCGCAAGAAAGTAACTCTGCCGACCTAGATGGCTCTGCCGGCCCCAACACTTACCCGTTAACGGCCGTCACCTATGTACTGGTGCCTGTCGCACCTAAGGTAGGGCGCAAAAACGCATTGCCTTTTATACAAACTGCAGTTGCGCAGGGTGATGCAGCGGCCAAGCAAGCAGGCTTTGTGCCGTTGTCCGCATCGGGTAAGGGCTTGGTGGCAGCGCTGCGCTAGTGCCCGTGCGCTAGAACGCTAGTCAAAGTCACCAGCGCAATACCCACGCCTAGCCACGCCACTTGCGCGGCTGTTTGACGCAGGCTTAAGCGTTTTTGCAGCTGGGGTATTAAATCTGCCAGCGCCACATAAATGAAGCTGCTGGACGCCACTACTAAAAAGTATGGCAGCAAGTTGTGTAGCTGCTCCACTAATACGTACCCTAGCAAGCCACCCAGCGCGGTCACTGCGCCTGCTGCGCTAAGCTTGGCAATGGCTTGCTTTGCACCCTGCTGGGCTTGGCGCAGCACCACCAAATCACCCATGTGGTGGGGAATTTCGTGCACCAGCACCGCCAGTGTGGCGGCTAGACCTAGCCGCACATCGGCCATATAGGCAGCGGCAATCAAAATACCATCGCCAAAGCAGTGCACGCTGTCGCCTAGTAAAACAGCCCAACCGCCACCAGCATGGCTATGGCCGTGATCGTGCGACTGGCCTGAATTGGGAACGTCTGCATGCGCATGGGCATCAGTACCTGCATGGGCATCGGTACCTGCGTGAGCATCGGTACCTGCGCGCACGGGCCCGTGCGCTACCGCAGGGGCTGACACATCGCCATGGTGATGCTCGTGACCATGGTGGTATAGCTCGGCTTTGTCGAGCAAAAAGAAAAATATCAATCCCGCCAGCAAAGTACCAAACAGCGCCTGCGCACCCGCTTGGCTTTCAAACGCCTCGGGTAACAAGTGCATAAAAGCAGTAGCCAGCAGCGCACCTGCGGCCAAGCTGAGCAAATGTTGTGTGTAGCGCGACAGCACGCCGTAGGTCAGCGCAGCGGCTATCCACACGCTGCCTACGCCCGCTACCAGCGTACCCGTTAAGATCATCAAGAAATTCATCATACTATCAATTTAATAGCTGCTTGAGCAGGTTCTACGGCCTAGAACCACTAAAAGGCATATAAAACACATTAAAAAACCGCCCGAAGGCGGTTGTGTGCTTTCGACAGGTGGGCGGCACCTTGCTGACCGCCTACCCGTCTACAGTGTAATGCTTGCTAACGTGGCTAATTGTTAGCTTGGCGTTGGCTTAACCTGTGCGGACCCAACGGCTTAGGCTACGCCATTGCTTTTAAACCAAGCTACAGCACGCTTAAAGCCGTCTTCTGCAGGCTCTTTGCGGTAGCTGGGGCGGTAGTCGGCATGAAAAGCGTGCGGTGCGCCGTCGTACACCACAAACTCTGATTTTTTAGCCGCTGCGCTGCCGCTGGCCAACGCTACTTTCATTTTGTCGATAGTGTCTACCGGAATGCCCGTGTCGGCACCGCCGTACAGGCCCAGTACGGGGCCATTAATGCTGCCTGCCAAATCAACCGGGTTCTTAGGGGTTAAATCATTGCTGGTACCGACCAAGCGGCCATACCACGCCACGCCAGCCTTAACCTTCGGGTTGTGCGCTGCGTACAGCCAGGTGATGCGGCCACCCCAGCAAAAGCCAGTCACCGCCAGCTTGTTGGTGTCACCGCCGTTGGCACCTGCCCAGACTACTACGGCATCTAAATCGGCCATCACTTGCGCATCGGGTACTTTACTGACTACTTCTTTGATCAGGTCAGCAATGGCGTTGTATTTGGTAGGGTCACCTTGGCGGTCAAACAGCTCGGTAGCGATGGCCATGTAGCCCATTTGGGCAAAACGGCGGCAAGTGTCGGCAATGTATTCGTGCACGCCAAAAATCTCTTGCACCACCAGCACCACAGGCAAATTGGTTTTGCCAGCAGGCGCGGCGCGATAAGAGCGCACCTTGGTACCGTTCACCTCAATCACAAACTCACCTGCGGTCAGGCCGTCAGACGATGTTTTAACGGCGGTTTGTGCCACTGCCGTGCCCAATGACGCTGCGTAGCCTACGCCCAAGGCTGCTTTTAGCGCGGTGCGGCGGGTGGCAGTGTGGTCGCCATCGTGGCTGTCCAATAAAGACTGGGTTTGGGCCACATGGTCGGCGGTCATCGCATTGAGCATAGTTGTTTCCTAGAAAAAAGGGGGTTAGTAGTTTAGACTTGCAAGTATCGAGCTTATGGGATGTCCAAGGCGCGCACAATGGTATTTTCGCGCAGTTAATTCATTTGCTAACGCTAAAGTTTATTCAACGCCGCAACAAGTGCGCCTACAGTGCCCACCAAGCTCTTCATCCAAGCCCCCGAAGGAGTAAAAAATATGCCCACCATCCGCGTCGACATGATCGAAGGCCGCACGCCTGAACAAAAAACCGCTTTAGTTAAAGCCCTCACACAAGCCGTGGTAGACACCCTAGGCTCCAAGCCCGAATCCGTAGATATTCTGCTCTACGACATCGCCCGCCAAAACTGGGCTACCGGCAGCATACAGTGGTCGGAGCGCACATGAGCGGCATGAATTTTTCTGACGATTTAAGCGCAGGCCGCGGCAAAGAGATGCCAGAGCCGGGAGCTGCTGTCACCAAGCCCAAGCGTGGCATGAAAAAAGGCTACTACGTGCGCGGCGTGTTTGTCGCCGAAGGCAGCGAGCTAGACCTAGAGCTAAAAAGTGAATTTGCCAGCAGCAAAAGCGTAGCCAAAGACGAAAGCACCGAACTACAAAAACTAGGCGAGCAATTGCTGATCTTGTCCACCGCCCAAATCGCCAAGCTGGACTTGCCCGAGAAGCTGGTGGACGCTGTGGCCGAGGTGAAACGCATTACCAACTTTGAAGGCCGTCGCCGCCAGATGCAGTACATCGGCAAGCTGATGCGCAAGGTAGAGCCCGAGCCTATCCGCGCCGCTGTAGACGCCGCCCGCAACGGCAGCGCCGCCGACACGCTGGCCCTGCACCGCGCCGAGCTGTGGCGCGATGACTTGATAGCCAACGACGACGCCCTGCCCCGCTGGATAGCCCAGCATCCAGCCGAAATAGGTACAGGCGCAGACGCTGGCACCGATGCAAACAAAACAAGCTACGACCTGCAGCAACTGCGCTCGCTGATCCGGCAAGCCCGCAAAGACTTAGTCGCCGGTAAACCCGGCGAAGCCCCGCGCCAAGGCCGCGCCTACCGAGAGATATTTCTGCTAGCGCGAGGTGTTTTGCGCGGTGCGCATGACGTAGCGGCAGCGGCGACTGACGAAGAACCGTCTGAAGAAGACTAACCTGCCTAGTGCAAAGGTGCGCTAGCTAGTGCAAAGGTGCGCTAGCTAGCCACCCGCGCTGTGCCCAACCCAGCTTATCCATGACCTACGACCCTGTAAAAATCGGCATTGTCTCCATCAGCGACCGCGCCAGCACTGGCGTGTACGAAGACAAGGGTTTGCCTGCGTTGAAAGACTGGCTCACACGGGCGCTTAAAAATCCCATCACCTTTGAAGCCCGCTTGATTCCTGATGAGCAAGCGGGCATTAGCGTTACGCTGATCGAACTAGTAAATGCTGGCTGCAGCCTTGTGCTGACCACCGGCGGCACGGGCCCTGCGCCGCGCGACGTAACGCCCGAGGCCACACTGGCTGTAGCCGACAAAGTGATGCCAGGCTTTGGCGAGCAGATGCGCCAGATAAGCCTAAAGTTTGTGCCCACGGCGATACTGTCGCGTCAATGCGCCGTCATTCGTGCCAGAAGTCTCATAATCAATTTGCCCGGTCAACCCAAATCAATACAAGAGACGTTAGAAGGGCTACAGTCTGGGGAACACCAGATACCAGGGATTTTTGCGGCGGTACCGTATTGCATAGATTTGATCGGCGGCCCGTACATGGAAACCCATGACACCGTCTGCAAGGCCTTCAGGCCCAAGTTTGCACTGCGGGCTAGCCAAGCCTAGTTCTAGAAGCATAATTATATGAATATTCAGCGTTTAACCCTTGTGAATACTGCTCAAGCAGCTATTTTATTAATAGCAATTTGTACTGGCTTTACAACCTCTTGGGCTGCTATGAGCGAGCCTTTTATTACCTACACGGTGCAACCCAAAGACACCTTGCAAGGCCTAGCACGCACCTTGCTGAAAAAGCCAGCGCAATGGCCCCAAGTAGCCAAGCTCAATGGCCTAAAAAATCCTAATTTAATCTCTCCTGGCCAAGTCATTGAGATTCCTAAAAGCCTGCTTAATTTCAACTCGCAACCCCGCATCGCCATGCAGGGCAAGGTGCTCAGCGTCGAGGGCGATGTGCAGATCAGCGGGCAAGCCGCGCAAGTAGGCGCGGCCGTGCCAGAAGGTGCCAAGTTGCAAACGGGCCCCAACAGTTCTGCCGTGGTGCAGCTGGCCGACGGCTCGCGCATGCAACTGATGCCTAAGACTTTGGCCGAGGTCACCACCCAGCATGGCTATGCGCTACGCGACCCGTCTAGCAGCGCGTCCACCACGTGGTTCTCGGGTGCTATCCGCTTGGTAGAAGGTGTGCTGGACACCCTGGCCGAGAAAAAGGCTAACCGCGCTATGCCATTGTCTGTCACCACGCCCACCTCGGTGATCGGTGTGCGCGGCACCCAGTTTCGGGTAGCGTATGAAGACCCTGCCTCTGGCACGGCCCGCACCGAGGTAATTGAGGGCAAGGTACGCACCGACAACACTACGCAAAAAGTAGGCGCTGATGTCGGCGGTGGTTTCGGTGCGGCTATCAAACCGCAAGACCGCGAAATTAAAGTGGTGGCTTTGCTGCCAGCCTTGCCGCTGGCGCAAGTACCTGAGCGTGTGTTGCGTTCTGGCACCACAGACGCTATGTGGACGGTGGGCACCCTAGCAGGTGCTGCTGGCTACCGCGCACAGTTTGCTACGGATGAGAGTTTTGCCCAAATCCGCGGTGACTTTAAATCCGCCACTCCTGCTGTGAACGTAGCCGCCCTGGCCAACGGCAGCTACTACGCCCGCGTGCGCGGTATCGACCCTGCGGGCATTGAAGGTTTTGATGCGGTACGCTTAGTGCAAATTGCACCTGCACCCATCAAAGCACAGTGGCCCAGCGAAATTTTCTTAGGCGCGTACGCCACCTATTCCACCGAAGGACTGACACTCAAGGTCTACGGCCAAACCACCGACAAGCCACAGCAATTGTCTGTGCAAGTAGCCCGCGACGCGGCATTTACCCAAGGGCTGCAAACAGCCATGCTGCGGCCGGATAACACGGTGCTGCTGACAGGCATTCCTGCTGGCCAACGCAGCTACGTGCGCTTTACCGGCGCAGCGCCGGGCCAAGAAGCCACTAGCGCGACGTATGCCATGGATCTGCCCGCCAACTGGGGCACTACAGTGCAAAACTTGGCACAGGCGCTCCAACCCGTGCGTTAACAAGCACCCTGCGCGCTACTTCAACAAGTGCGTGCGGTAGTACACCAGCTCTTCAATCGACTCATGCACATCGGCCATGGCCGTGTGTTTCTGCTTCTTTTTAAAGCCTTTGTACACCTCGGGCGACCAGCGTTTGGCCAGCTCTTTCAGCGTGCTAACGTCTAAGTTGCGGTAGTGGAAAAACGCTTCTAGCTTAGGCATGTAGCGGTCTAAGAATTTGCGGTCTTGGCCAATGGTGTTGCCACACAGCGGCGATTTGCCTGCGGGCACGTAGTGTTTTAAAAAGTCGATCACCTGCTGCTCAGCTTGGGCAGTTTTGATCTTGCTAGCCCGCACCTTAGCCGTCAGCCCGCTGTTACCGTGTGTGTTGCGGTTCCATTTGTCCATTTTGGCCAGCTGAATCTCGCTTTGGTAAATGGCGATCTCCGGGCCTTCCACTCGGATGCTCAGGTCGGCATTGGTCACGACTACGGCAATCTCGATCAGGCGGTTGTCTTTGGGGTCTAGGCCCGTCATCTCGCAGTCGAGCCAGACAAGGTTTTGGTCAGATTTTTTCAAGGTGAGCGCGGTGGTTGAAGAGGTCATACCCCGTATTTTCACCGATGTTGGCGCAGCGCCTAAAATCTCTGCTATGAATGCTTCTTCTTCCGTGATGACCCCCTTCGCTTTTACACTCGCCTTTGCGATAGCCTTAATGGCAGGCGTACTGCTAAAAATGTGGCTGGCCACCCGCCAGATGCGCCATGTCGCCCAGCACCGTGCCAGCGTACCGACAGCATTTGCCGACCGCATTAGCTTGCAGGCCCACCAAAAGGCGGCTGATTACACCATTACCAAGTCGCGCCTAGGCTTGCTCGAACTAGCTTTTGGCACTGCTGTTTTGCTGGGCTGGACGCTACTGGGTGGGCTAGACTGGCTGAACCAAATGCTACTGGCACGCATGGGTCCGGGCATGTGGCAACAGCTAGCGCTCTTGGGCAGCTTTGTGCTGATCGGCGGCATCTTCGACCTGCCGTTTACGCTGTACCAAACTTTTGTGGTGGAGGAGCGCTTTGGCTTTAACAAGATGACCTTTAAGTTGTGGCTGGGCGATCTGCTGAAATCTTCTGTCATCGGCGTGCTGATTGGCCTGCCCATTGCAGCCTTTATTTTGTGGTTGATGGGTGCAGCAGGCAGCCTGTGGTGGCTGTATGCGTGGACTTTTTGGATGGGATTTAACTTACTGCTGCTGGTGATCTACCCTACCCTGATTGCGCCGCTGTTCAATAAATTCCAGCCGTTAGAAGACGAGACTTTAAAAGCTCGTGTTACTGCGCTGATGCAGCGCTGCGGCTTTGCCGCCAAGGGCCTGTTTGTGATGGACGGTAGCAAACGCAGCGCGCATGCCAACGCCTACTTTACCGGCTTTGGCGCTAGCAAGCGTGTGGTGTTTTTCGACACGCTGCTCAAGCAGCTCAGCCCCGGCGAGGTAGACGCTGTGCTAGCGCACGAGCTAGGCCACTTTAAGCACAAGCACATCATCAAGCGTATCGTCAGCATGTTTGCCATGAGCCTGGCAGGCTTTGCACTGCTAGGCTATCTCAGCCAGCAAATTTGGTTTTACCTAGGCTTAGCCGTGCGCCCTGTGCCTAGCGGCCCTAACGACGCGCTAGCGCTGCTGCTGTTTATGATGGCCGTGCCTGTGTTCACGGTATTTATCTCACCGATTTTCGCGCAGTTCTCACGCAAGCACGAGTTTGAGGCCGATGCCTACGCGGTCGCGCAAACCAACGGTGCTGATTTGAAAAATGCCTTGCTTAAACTGTATGAAGACAATGCCTCCACCCTCACCCCTGATCCACTGTTTGTGAAGTTTTACTACTCGCATCCGCCAGCGTCGGAGCGCTTAGCCCGGATGACTACCAGGATGACAGCATGAGCAGCGTATTAAATAAAAAAGACTGGGCAGCCCACCCACCACGCGCACTGTCTGCCACGGAAATCATCACCCAACTGGTCGATCACTCCGGCTGGACGCTCGATGGCGACGGTGCGAATGTGGCCATTCAAAAAACCTACACCTTTGCCAATTACCTCGAGACGATCAGCTTCGTTAACGCAGTAGCCTTCATCGCCGAGCGGCACAACCACCACCCCGACTTGGCCGTGCATTACGACAAATGCGTGGCGCGCTTTAACACCCACGATGTCAAAGGCATATCTGCTACTGACTTTGAATGCGCCGCTGAAGTCGATGCATTGCTGCGCGCACGCTAAAACAATAGGTACCCACTTTTGACCACACAACCCGGCATCGTCGTTGCCAGCTTTGGCCGCCACTGCATGGTGGAAGCCCCAGACGGCACGCGTACGCTGTGTCACCCGCGCGGCAAAAAATCTCAAGTGGTTGTAGGCGACCATGTGCAATGGCTGCCCAGCACCGACGAAGGAACGGTAGAGAAAGTAGACAAGCGGCGCAACCTGCTCTACCGCCAAGACGAAATTCGCACCAAAGAATTTGCTGCCAACCTAGACCAAGTACTCATCTTGATAGCCGCTGAGCCCGAGTTCTCAGAACACCAGCTAACCCGCGCATTGATCGCATGCGAGGCTGCCAAGATCAAGCCCTTGATAGCGCTGAACAAAAGCGATTTACCCCAGCCCTTTGAGCTGGCTTGGCTGCGCCTTGCCCCCTACCGCCACATGCACTACGGCGTGCTACCGCTGTGCCTGCGCTTGTCGGGCGACGTAGACAAAGCCCATTTAATGAAGCATTTGGGTGGCAAAACTACGCTGATTCTTGGCCCCAGCGGCACAGGTAAAAGCACCTTAATTAACTTACTAGCCCCCGGTGCACGCGTGCTGACCAACGAAATTTCGCAATCACTCAATTCAGGCAAGCACACCACCACCAGCACTACGCTGTACTGGATAGGCGATGACAAAAAAACCGCCCTGATCGATTCCCCAGGGTTTCAAGAATTTGGCCTGCACCATATCGAACCCACTGGCTTAGCATCGCTCATGCCCGACATTGCTGCGCATTTAGGGCAATGCAAGTTCTACAATTGCACCCACCTGCACGAACCAGGCTGCGGTGTGATTGCAGCAGTTAAACCCCAGCCCGGTGCCGACGACATTTGTGCAAGGCGCTACCGTTTGTACGGCGAATTGTTTGCCGAGCTGAGTGCGCCACCCAACTATTAATTTGATAGCTGCTTGAGCAGGATTTACTTGGGTTACCGGCCAATTTCGCTGTTAAAAACGCTCTTGGAAGCGGTTTTTCGAGTGTCCTAGTGCTTTACGTACTTTAGTCCCCTGTACTGGTGCGCGCCCGGCTGTGGCACTAGGCCTATGCCGCAGTCGGGCGCTTGTAGTGGACTGAGGTTTCGCTCGGTCATGGTCACAGCCACGTAAATAAAACAGTACTACGGCTGCCCATCTGCACATCTGTCAGCGACCACGCCAGTGGAGCGCAGCAACGTTCGGTGTGCCTATGACAAACAATAAAGGGCCGCAGGTCCGTTTGGCATGG